>LJHD01000276.1 GCA_001983475.1 Candidatus Epulonipiscium fishelsonii
TGAAAAAAACAATTAGCAGAGTAATCGCGAAAAAATAAGTAGCAATTAGGCGAAAAAATAAGTAGTAGAGCAGACGTGAAAGAATAAGTAGCAACTGATTAACACCCAAACTTAAAAAACTAAGTAACACCTAAGCTTTATTACAACCACGTATTTCCCAAGTAACACCTAAGCTTTATTACAACCACGTATTTCCCAAGTAACACCTAAGCTTTATTACAACCATGTATTTCCTAAGTAACACCTACTTTATAACTACTACGTATTACCCAAGTAACACCTAAGCTTTATTACAACCATGTATTTCCTAAGTAACACCTACTTTATAACTACTACGTATTACCCAAGTAACACCTAAAACTAAAAACTAATATATGCTTCAAGCAACAAGGGAAAACCATGGCCATGGTCCTTACTCAATATACTGTTTATAATCTCACCAAAAACTTAAATCTTGGATAATAAACATAAAGTTAATTTATCCTAAACATAGCGTTATCTTATTAATAATCGTACATTTGAGATTATAAACAGATTATGTAAGCTATAAAAAATAATTATAAACATCTTGACAGCTGATATTATAGTAGTTTGGGAGTGCAGCTCCTGTTGGAACTCCAAATACTTCAGCTTATAAGTATATACTAGCACCACTAGTCGTATAAGCACATTCAATACAACCCTTGCACCGCTAGTCGTATAAGTACTTCCAGTGCAATCCTTGTATATCTACTTGTATAAGTCCCTCTAATACAATCCTTGCACCGCTACTTGTATAAGTGCTCCCAGTGCAATCCTTGTATATCTACTTGTATAAGTGCTTCCAGTGCAATCCTTGCACCGCTACTTGTATAAGTGCTCCCAGTGCAATCCTTGCACCGCTACTTGTATAAGTCCCTCTAATACAATCCTTGCACCGCTACTTGTATAAGTCCCTCCAATAACAGATTACTCAAGTTATTCCTAATTCCATAGTTCTTTATATAAAATTGATACTCCCCACCTCTAAAGTCGGAGGATTCTAAAGTAAAACAGATAGGCTCTAAAGAAATTACTTTAGACCTATTTCTAATATAAAATGTAGCAAATTAGAAACAGACTTTCTAGTCAGTATTTAAATCCTAAACATAATCAGACTTTTCATTTAATAAGTTGAGGATGATTTGGAAGTTTCAATTCCCATAGGAATTTGATTCCATACATTATAATCAAATTCGGTTATTAATATTTCAAATCACTTTTATATTCAAATTCGGTTATTAACATTTTAAATCACTTTTATATTCAAATTCGGTTATTAACATTTTAAATCACTTTTATATCCAAATTCGGTTATTACTATTTCAAATCACTTTTATATTTAAATTCGGTTATTAACTTTTCAAATCACTTTTATATCCAAATTCAGTTATTACTATTTCAAATCACTTTTATATCCAAATTCGGTTATTACTATTTCAAATCACTTTTATATCCAAATTCAGTTATTACTATTTCAAATCACTTTTATATCCAAATTCAGTTATTACTATTTCAAATCACTTTTATATCCAAATTCAGTTATTACTATTTCAAATCACTTTTATATTTAAATTCAGTTATTAATATTTCAAATCACTTTTATCTTCAAATTCGGTTATTACTATTTCAAATCACTTTTATCTTCAAATTCAGTTATTAATATTTCAAATCACTTTTATCTTCTGCTCAATTTGTAATTTCAAATATTCAATTCACTAGCAATTTCCAAATAGAACTATGACAATAACAATTCATTCTAAATAGACTAATATACTCTGGATTCTGTCTTTAATAGTACTATTCAATAACTGTCCTTTCATCTTCTGCTCAATTTGTAATTTCAACTATTCAATTCACTAGCAATTTCCAAATAGAACTACTACAATAACAATTCATTCTAAATAGACTAATATACTATAGATTCTGTCTTTAATGAAATCACCATCACTTGTCATAACTTTAGAATCCATTATTCTTCTCATTATTATTTATAGGTTTAGCTGCTAAATCTTTGATTTCTCATTATCATGAGTAAAAATTTATATCGAAGTTTCGCTCTGAATCCCGAACCACTTTAATAGTTTAATAGGCTAAAATGAACTATTAAACAGATTATTTATGAATAAAGAACATTTATTTGTGCAAATTATACCTAAAAAACTTCATTCAGATTAACTAAATAAAATTTTTCCAAGCTTTAACCGAATAAATATTCATTATACTGCATTTAAATTCATGGAATATACATAGAATATACATGAAAAATAACCCAAAAAGCAAAATTTGTATGTATTCTTAAATTTGTTTGTAAATAATTCCCTAGAGTGGCAAATATCTATGTGCGTCCCTTTATATAAAGCTAGTATCCCTTCATCTTTGGTATTTCAACTACGTCTCTTTATATAAAACTAGTATCCCTTTATCTTTTTTATTTCAGTCACGTCCCTTTATACAACGCTATTATCCTTTATCTTTGGTATTCAAGTTGGGTCCCTTTATATAAAGCTAGTGTTCCTACTTTACCTTTATATTCCAGATGCGTCCCTTTATACAAGGATATTATTCCTACTTTATCTTTTTATCCCATCTACTTCCCTTTATATAAGGATATTATTCCTACTTTACCTTTATATTCCAGTTACGTCCCTTTATACAAATCTAGTATCCCTTCATCTTTTTATCCCATCTACTTCCCTTTATATAACCCTAGTGTTCCTACTTTACCTTTATATTCCAGCTATGTCCCTTTATATAAGGATATTATTCCTACTTTACCTTTATATTCCAGCTATATCCCTTTATACAAGGATATTATTCCTACTTTATCTTTGGTATTCAAGTTGGGTCCCTTTATATAAGGATATTATTCCTACTTTACCTTTATATTCCAGCTATGTCCCTTTATACAACGCTAGTATCTCTTCATCTTTTTATTTCAGTTGGGTCCCTTTATAAAAGGATACTGTTCCTACTTTACCTTTATATTCCAGCTGTGTCCCTTTATATAAAGCTGGTATCTCTACTTTATCTTTTTTATTTCAATCATACCTCTACTTCTAAAAAGTTTTACATAAATATTTAGATCAAGCTCTCTTTGCTGTAAGAGTACATGTCTTCTTTTTGACTGTCCACCTATACCTATTTTCATAGCTTAATTATTACAAATTAGTTACTAAACAATATCAATTTTATTATACATAATTGACTACCAAATAAAGTAAATATATAATAAATAAATAAATAACAAAAAATTATAAATTACAACGTAAAGAAAATTGTACTATACACTGTAATGTCAAGATTAAAGCAAACTGTTTTTGACATAGAGTTCTTGACTAAAAAAATTTATAAATTGTAAAATTATAAAACTCATAGGGGGATATGAAATATGAAATTAAAGCAAAAATTTGTAATGTTACTAGCTGCTGCAATGATTACAAGTTCTATACCAATGGTAACTTTTGCAAAAAATACTTCTATATCAAAAACATTAATTTTGACCGAAGATGACACAGTAGGTTATACAGTCGATGATGATGATAATATTGAAATAAAGAAACCTTTTGAACAATTTTTAACTTTTGATATAGATATTGATATAAAAGAGCCTGAAAGCATCGAAGTTTATCTTGAAGGAGATAACATAGAAATTACGCAAGACTTATTTAATGCCTGGGCTGAAGATGATACCCATACCGATTTGGAAAGAGATGGAAAAGATGTTGTTCGATTTACAATGAAAAATTATGGTAATGAGACTACACCTGGTGATGGAACAGAGGGAACAATAGAAATTGAATACACTGACGATAATGAATTAAAAGTAATACTAAAAGGTGGTAGTAAAGCCACAGATCAATTCCGTATGCCATTATTATACCAAGCAAAAGATGGTCTACTAAAATTAAACGTAGCTAGCCATGACGGTAGAATTGAAGAAGGGACATACACTCTTTCAAAAGGTGAAGTTAGCAATAAAAAATTTACAGCAGAGATTGATGATGCCGGTAAAATTATCTCTGTTGAGGGTGAAGGAGAGCTTGGAGAAATAGAAATTGATGAAATTAAAGCACATACATTGAATGGCTCAGTATTTAGATTAACTATTGATTCATCTGATTTAATATTTTCTGACAAATATAACGACCCTGAATCAGGTATTTTAGATGACAGCAATTATGGTTTAAGCTCTGCTGTTAGTGATGATGATGTTACATTTGTAAGAAGTGATGAAGATAATGCTATAGGTTATTTAATATTTGATTTTGATACATCCAAGGTTTCCGCACCTGGTGGAGTTGTAATAAAAAATATTGAAGTTGAAGCTGAAGATGATGAGGTTGCTACAGGAGATATAGACCTTACAATTGAATTAATGGAATTTTTTGATGACCCTGATGATGGTCTTACAAGAGATGATTTTGATGCCATATCTAACGGCAAAAAGCCTAGTGATAATGAGGATTACACTTGGGACGATGTTGACACTGAAGATGCAAGTGATGATATGGAAGAAGTTGAAGGTGTTATTGCCGTTGTAAGAGAAGCAGGCGTAGGATTATCAGTAGAAGAAGAAGTTGATACCATTGGCGGAAAATATACGCACGGAAAAGATGACAATAAAGTAGAAATTAAATTTAGTGACCCAACTAAAGAATTTCTTACAGATAATGGTAAATTGGAGCTTACACTTGAAGGAGCAATATTTGCACCAGTACCAGCTTCAGAAATTATAAAATCACAAACTGCTGGTGACGACTTTGCAGACGAAGATGGTTTCTATACAGAAATCACTAGCAATGATGATAGAATAGAATATGATGATGATGCTCTTGAAGATTTTATATTAATTAATGAAAACCACCCAAATGTTGCAGAGTTTAATTTACAAGACCTTGATGACCAAGATGAGCTTGTGATCCAATTCTATGTTGTTGGAAACCCTGGGTTTAACGGAGACATTGAACTTACTGCTGAGGGTAGCAAATGGGATGACCCAATGACAGCTACAATTGGAACTGTAACACAACCAATAGAAGTTAACCTTGTGCAACCAATTGATGTTGTTGAAAACGAAAGAGCATATCCTGCTGGATTAATTACCATTTCAGAAACTGATGAGCATATGTTTGAAGCAGATGATGTTATTGCTATTAAAATTGAAGACCTTTTGATAGATGATGCTGATGTAGTAGCTGATAACGGTTTAGATATTGATACTAAAATAGCTGAAGGTCACTTGTTAATAGAAATCCAAGGTAGATCCAAAGACCCAGCTACTATTACTATTAGTGATATTAAACTTGATGGCTCAGGATATATTCCTGTTGGTGAATACACCGCTTATATTGGTGGGCAAGGAATACATGTGGCAAATACCCCTATTAACTTTGAAGAATCTTCATCTTCAAAAATTGTAGGAAAACCTGATGAAGCTGATGACTGGGATGATGATTGGGAAGATTACAAAAATAACGAAATAAACTTGGAAGATTATAGCGAAGATAAAGACGAAATATTTGCAGCTGCATTCTCTCTAGGCAGTTTTGTTACTTCGTATAGACCTGTAGAGCCAGAGCCAGAACCAGTTCCACCTATTATTATACCACCAACTCCAGATCCAATTCCTCAACCTGATGATGTTAAGGGAGAAAATGGAAACTATGGGCTTCCAGATTTAGATATTCGTATATCTAATGGAAGGGCTACTGTAAATGGTAAATATGCAGAAGTTACTTCAGAACCTCTTATTGTTGATGGGGTTACTATGGTTGGGGTTGCAGACCTTGCTAAACTTCTTGGAATTCCTCGTGATAAAGAAGTAGGTAACACTTTAAATTACTATCAACATGGAAACGACCCTGCTGTGGTTACTCTTAGACTGGATAAAAGAAGAACTCTTGAAATTATAATTGGTTCATATGAAATAAATATATATGATTATAATTCTTTGACTGGTACTTATCAATCAGTTGGTAAAAAATCCCTTATTAAACCAGCCCAAATTCTGATGGATAATGAAGGTTTATCTAGAACTTTTGTTCCTATGAGACCTATTGGAGAAGCACTAGGATTTGAAGTAAGCTGGGATAGTAAAAATTCAGAAGCTATTTTCACAAATAAAAATTAAGAAGGGCGAACAATGTTCGCCTCTTTTTCATGCTGGTAAAGTTACTTTATTGGTTTTAGGTTGAATTTATTTAACATTTTTGGTAAATTCCCACTTTAAAAAATAATTACTTTTTTATTCAATAGCCAAGTTTTAAACATACATTTTCATGAATTCACCATGAGCCTCAATAAGTTCATTGCACATAGAAACAATATCATCAATACTTAGTTCTGCAGCAGTGTGAGGGTCTAGCATAGCTGCTTGGTAAATATATTCTTTTTTCCTGGTAGCAGCAGCCTCTATGGTAAGAAGTTGAGGCATAATGTTTGTCATGTTCATAGCGGCTAATTGCAACGGCAACTCTCCAACATAACAAGGGTTAACCCCAGAGCCATCCACTAGACAAGGAACTTCTACACAAGCATTGCTTGGTAAATTTGAAATTAATCCATTGTTTATAACATTCCCACCTATCTTGTAAGGAATATTTGTTACAATAGCTTCCATTATCCAAGATGCATACTCATGGGAACGTTCATGAGTTATTTTTCCACCATTTAACAGTTGTTCTTTAGTTGCTGCCCACTGCTCTATTTGCTCCACACATCTTCTTGGATATTCATCTAGAGGAATATTAAATTTTTCTATAAGTTCTGGATATTTATGTTTTATCATCCATGCCCAATTCTTCAAGAAGCTTTTGTGAACAAACCTGCACGCTATGGCAAAGCCCTATGGTTTTCACTTTTGTATATCTTTGCATATATCCTGTTAAAATTGCCATTGGATTGGTGTAATTTAAAAACCATACATTTGGGCAAACTTCTTCCATATCTTTTGCAAAGTCTTGCATTATTGGAATAGTCCTAAGTCCTCTCATTATTCCACCAATACCCAAGGTATCTGCTATTGTTTGTCTAAGGCCATATTTGTTTGGTATGTCAAAATCAATTTTTGTGCAAGGTTCATATCCTCCGACTTGTATTGCATTAACAGCAAAGTTTGCGCCTCTTAATGCATGCTTACGTTCTTGAACTCCCAAATATGTTTTTATTGTTGCTCTGTTGTCGTTGTCATTTTTGTTTATTGCTTCCAGCATAATTTTTGACTCTTCAAGACGTTGACCATCAATATCATACAAAGCAATTTCTGCATCTCTAAGTACATCTGAGTGCATACAATCTCCCAATACATTTTTTGCAAATATTGTACTTCCTGCCCCAAGAAATGTTATTTTCATAGTAGTCTCCTTAAATTGTAATAAACATGCTTATGGTATTTGTAAAATAGTATAAAAAAAATGCTCCCTAAGGAACATTTTATAACTTTCCACCACTAGTTGCAATACCTTCAATAAATTGTTTTTGAAACAATATATAAATTATAATCATTGGTACACTAGCAATTAGAGATGCTGCCATAAGCTCAGGATAATCTGTAACAAATTGCCCTTGCATTTTTGCTAGTGCTGAAGAAAGTACTAGTTGATTTTTATCTGTATTAACAATCATAGGCCACATTAAATCTTTAAAGCCAAATAGTGCAGTGAAAATTCCCAAAGCAACCATAGCAGAACGAGTTAACGGTGCCATTATAAATAGGAATGTTTGCCCAATGTTGCAACCATCAATTTTTGCTGCTTCTTCTAAATCTTTTGGAAGCCCCATATACGCCTGACGTAGCAAGAATGTACCAAAAGCAGAAACCATACCAGGAAAAACCAAAGCAAATGTGGTGTTTAACATATTCATTTTACTAATCATTAAATATTGTGGTATAAGGAATATTTGCACAGGCACCATCATCTGAATTAACACTAGTGTAAAAGCAAAGTTTTTTCCTTTGAAATTTAGCCTAGCAAATGCGTATCCTGCTAATGTTGCAGTTAATACCGCACATACAATTCTAAAGAAAATCATTAACAATGTGTTTTTGTACAATACAAAAAAGTTCATTTCTTTCATTACAGTGCTAAAAGAATCTATTTTCCATTCTTTGGGAAAAATAACAAATGGTTGTACTTGCATTGTTTCTGATACAGTTTTAAACGAAGTTAGTATCATCCAAAAAAATGGGACTAACATTGTTAAAGAAATTATTATCAAGATAATATGAACAACTATATTGGTTTTATTTTTTTCATTCTCCATCTTAAGTTAATCCCCTTTCTAATTGTAAAATACCCATTTTTTCTGTGCTTTCATTTGTAGCACAGTAATTACTAAAGTTATTACTAGTAAAAGAACTACTATTGTTGAGCCATATCCTAAGTTTTTTTGTGAAAATGCATAATCATAAAATAAATATACTAGAGATTGAGTTTTTGACAATGCTGGATTTGTTTTATCCATTACCATATATATTAAGTCAAAGACTTGTAATCCACCAATTATCCTAGTGATGCAAACAAAGAATATAGTTGGTGAAAGTAGCGGAATTGTTATATGAAAGAAACTTTTTATTCCTGTTGCTCCGTCAATAGTTGCTGCTTCATAATAATCCCCTGGAATCTCTTGTAGTCCTGATAAAAATAAAATCATGTTATACCCAATGATTGACCAAACCCCAATTAACGCAATGGAATAGATTGCAATTTTTGGATCTGAAACCCATTGGATATCTAGGCCAAATGCATTGTTAATTAAACCGAACTTTGAATTTAATAACCATCTCCAAACCATAGCTATGGCTGCTGGTGCTGTTACCATTGGCAAAAATATAATAGTTCTATATATGGTTCTGCCTTTCATTTTTCTGTTTAATAATGCTGCTAAAACTAAAGCTATACAAATTGAAAGTGGAACTTCAACAATTGCATATTTAAATGTATTCATTAAAGATTGCCAAACTTCCGAATCCGAAAATACTTTTATATAGTTATCAAAGCCAACAAATTTGTTACCCCTACCAAAATCCCCTGTTTTAAAGAAACTTTGGTAAATGGTTTGAAATATAGGAACAATGTTTAATACAATTAAACCTATTAAAGTAGGAAGTATAAACATCCATCCCCATAGCATTTCATTTTTTTGTTGGGAACTCATCTTTTTATTTTTCATCAGCTATTCCCCCTTTTCACTAAACCCTCACTTCAGATTATAACTAGTGTTTTTAATATGTTGCTTTTCTATTTTTGTTCACTAGCTTTTAGGCAAATATTGTTTGCCTAAATATTTTTTAATATTATACTAAAACTTCATTTGTACTGTCATTTCTATAGCAACTTCATCTAAAGTTTCTTTCTTAGGGATACTTGTTTTAACATTCCATATAATGGTATTTCTTAAGTATGGTCTAATTACCATGCTACCCATCATATTTAAATATGCCTCAAGGTTAAATACGTATGAATATTGTGCCCACTTATCAGATGTCCCGTTATAAGCAGACTTGTAACTCCTAATTATTTTTCTTGAGCTTCTTTTGACCCAATATACTCAAGAAGTTTCCAAGCCTCATCTGGATGGTTTCCATTTGCTGTCCATCAGCCCCATCACCACTGAAACTAAAAGAACTCCACAAAATGCTTTTTTTAATTTCCACCTTGTAATACTTATTACACAGATTTATTTTTACACCGTAGAGTAGTTATTATTATACTATAAAATTTATATAATGTAAATCATTTTTATATCATTTTTTTTTACTTCATTAAATATAAGTTAAAAATTATATTTTCTTACAAAAATTAAGCGAGAATTCCTGTGACTTTAGTCTTATGGTGAATATTATTTCAAAGTAGTCTTCGCACTTAAAAATATTTTTTGATAAGGATTTAGGAGCGAAGCTTCCGATAGAGGCATCACACTATATAAAGTTGTTATTGTTTTAAAATACTGCAATAAAAAAAGCCTCCCTAGTTAGAGAGGCTTTTTTTTATTCTTCTGCTAGAACTGCATTTTGTTGAGCAGCCATTTCCTTACAAACTTCTTCCATTGTTTTTTCACCCAAGTAAACTTGTTTTAATATTTCATTGTTTTCACTATCCCAAATAATAGTGTTTCTTGAATATGGATTTATAATCATATTATCCATCATATTTATATAAGCTTGAAGATTGAAAACGGAAGATTGAGCCCATTTGTCAGACGTTCCATTATAAGCAGACATTGTAATACCTAATTCGGCTTGTTTTTCTTGAGCTTCTTTTGAACCAAGATACTCAAGAAGTTGCCAAGCTTCATCTGGATGTTCTCCATTTGCTGCTGCTGTCCATCCTAGCCCGTTAAACATAGATACTCTTTCACCAGTTGAAGCAGACATTGGAAGTTCTGCAACATCTAAGTTTTCTAAAGCATATTCGCTTTCCTCATAAGATGCAAGCATCCAAGAACCTTGTATTGTCATAGCTATTTGTGCAGATTGCATTAAAACTTCAACATTAGTTTCAGACATTGTTGATAGTGATGGCATTAACCCTTCATTTATCCAAGTCTCTAAAATTTTCATAGCTTCAATTGATTTAGGGTCATCATAGCCTGATTTCTTTTTGTCCTCACTTATAACATATCCACCATTTGAGTAAATCATATTATAATATCCCATTTGACCACCGTCATTTCTTATTCCTACCCCATATTGGCTACCATCTGGTTTTGTAAGTTTTCTTGCAGCCTCAGTCATATCGTCCCAAGTCCAATTCTCATTTGGGTACTCAAGTCCAGCTTCATCAAACATTGTTTTGTTGTACCATAATGCAATTGTATCAATATCTTTTGGAACAGCATAATATTTATCATCTGAAGTAAATAGTCCCCAAATATCTTCTGGATAATTTTCTGGATCAATTATACTACTTTGTGCAATTTGTTCTGTTACATCTAAAAGCATATCATTTTCCATGTATCGTTGACTTTCATTTGAGTGCATCCAAAACACGTCTGGTAGTTTCCCACCTTGTGCTCCTGCTTCTAATACTGTCCAATAT
>LJHD01000277.1 GCA_001983475.1 Candidatus Epulonipiscium fishelsonii
CTAAATCCATTATCTTCTAACTTTTTAACTAATTTAGTTACATCTTTTATATCTACTCTTAAAATCACTTGTCTTAAATCCATAACTTCTATATCCACAGCTGCAATACTAATTATGTTAGCTCCATAACGACTAATGATATCTGTTAATCTAGCTAAGATTCCCTTCATTTCATGAATACTCACTACTATTCTAGTGTGTCCAAATCCCATAATATTTGTAAGAGTGGTGAAAACTGCTTTATGTGTTACAATTCCAGCAAAATTATTTTGATCATCTATAACAGGTATAAATTGTCTATTCTGTTCTTGTAACATACTTACAGCAACTTCCATAATATCTTCTTTTTGAACATGAGGGATTTTACTTTTCATAAACTCTGCTATCGGACGTTGTAAAAATTCTTCTTTTGATTGTTTATTATAAAAAAAATCTTCAAATATATATTTTTTTGATATTACTCCAACAAAATTTTTATCTTCTACAACGGGTAAAGACAATAAATTTTTTGAATCAATTAAATCTATTGCTTCTTTTACACTACAATGCATATTAACTACTGTTAATTTTTCTTTTGGAATCATTATGTTTTTCACTAACATATATATCACCTTCCCTTTATTTATATTATACCATAAATTTAGTTGATATATCAATCATTTTAGAAAATTTTACCACTAATCAGCCTTATCAATTAAATATATAAACAACAAATATTTTATATGCTAAAGCTTAATTATTTACAGATATGGGAGAGTACATGAAAAAATAGTACTACTATATAAAGGATAGTACTCTACTTTTTATAATAAAAAATAAGCCATAGACAATGGTCTACGGCTCACTATGAATATGTTAAATTATATATGAGTAATCCTACACCGCATATCCAATCTGCATATGCATTATAGAATTTTTAATTATATTTAATAAACTTATCTATAATGTAGTACTATATCATAGTATCAATTTTTTGTGCTAATACAACTTTAGGTTTTACGCCTTCTAATCTTTCAACAACTTCTCCATTTTTTATTAGTACCATAGTTGGTATATGCATAACTTGATATTTAATAGCTAATTCTCTATTTTCATCAGTATTTACTTTACCAATCTTAGCTTTACCTTCATATTCAACTGCAAGTTCATCTATAATTGGTCCAACTATTTTACAAGGTCCACACCAATCTGCATAGAAATCAACTAATACAGGTATATCAGAGTTTAATACCTCTTTATCAAAATTATCGACTGTAAATTTAAATGCCATTTGAATTATCGTTGTCAATACTATCATAAAACTTTATAAATACAATTTTTCAACTAAACATTTTTAAAGATATAAGAAATTTAGAGAAAAGAAAAATCTCTTTGGTATTTTTACATGATTCATTAATAACAGATTTATTAACGTTGTTCCTAAATTCGTTATAATAAATATCAGGTAGTAAATTACCATACTTAGTTTTACAAAGCTTTATTTGACAACTACCTCCTTTTTTTAATTTTATAAATTTTAAGGCAAAAAAACACTATAAGATAACGGCCTATACTGTTAGATAAAACCGCCTCACTAGCAATGGTAAGTCTACTTCACCAACGTTATATCAGGTTTTGTATATCAACAGCACATCTCATACCATCAGAGATGCTTAATCATTAGCTTAGCGCTAGTAGAATATTTCAAGGTAACATACTACTTCGCTTAATTATACAGCTTGATTTCTCAAGCACACACCCTCTAGGCTGTTTTGTAATTAACAACTAATTTAAAGAAATTATAAAATAGACCAACAAATACTAAGTTTACTAGTTAGCCTTATGACTAGTATTAACAAAAAATTGATGTTTAAAACATTATCATAGTATTTTTATTTATACAAAGATTGGTATTGCCTAAGTTTTAAGGTGTCTTTGATAAGTTGATTACCTTGCATTATGTACTTATTTCAAAAAATTGTAAAAAAAAATAAGCCCAAAGGCTCATTTTACCAATTTGAACATCCAAAATAGAATAGTCACTTGAAACTGTCAATACATAATTTCCTTAGAAAGGAGGTGATCCAGCCGCACCTTCCGATACGGCTACCTTGTTACGACTTCACCCCAGTCATTGGTTTTGCCTTAGGCAGCTCCCTCCTTACGGTTAGGTCACTGATGTCGGGCCCCCCCAACTTCCATGGTGTGACGGGCGGTGTGTACAAGACCCGGGAACGTATTCACCGCAGCATTCTGATCTGCGATTACTAGCGATTCCATCTTCATGTAGTCGAGTTGCAGACTACAATCCGAACTGGGACTACCTTTTTGGGGTTTGCTCCTCCTCACGGGTTTGCTTCCCTTTGTAGTAGCCATTGTAGCACGTGTGTAGCCCTAAACATAAGGGGCATGATGATTTGACGTCGTCCCCACCTTCCTCCAAGTTATCCTTGGCAGTCTCTCCAGAGTGCCCAACTTAATGCTGGCTACTAAAGATAGGGGTTGCGCTCGTTGCGGGACTTAACCCAACATCTCACGACACGAGCTGACGACAACCATGCACCACCTGTCACTTATGTCCCACCGAAGTGGAAAAAGAGGCATTACCCTCTGGTCATAAGGATGTCAAGTTTAGGTAAGGTTCTTCGCGTTGCTTCGAATTAAACCACATGCTCCACCGCTTGTGCGGGTCCCCGTCAATTCCTTTGAGTTTCAACCTTGCGGTCGTACTTCCCAGGTGGAATACTTATTGCGTTAGCTGCGGCACCGAGGCCCGTAAGCCCCAACACCTAGTATTCATCGTTTACAGCGTGGACTACCAGGGTATCTAATCCTGTTCGCTCCCCACGCTTTCGTGTCTCAGCGTCAGTTACAGTCCAGAAAGTCGCCTTCGCTACTGGTGTTCCTCCAAATCTCTACGCATTTCACCGCTACACTTGGAATT
Organism: Candidatus Epulonipiscium fishelsonii; assembly: GCA_001983475.1. Classification (GTDB taxonomy): domain Bacteria; phylum Bacillota; class Clostridia; order Lachnospirales; family Cellulosilyticaceae; genus Epulopiscium_A. The sequence goes on from LJHD01000277.1 coordinate 2,924, forward strand.
CCACTTTCCTCTCCTGCACTCTAGTTTGATAGTTTCAGTTGCAATTTTAAAGTTGAGCTTTAATCTTTCACAACTGACTTACCATACCGCCTACACACCCTTTACACCCAGTAAATCCGGATAACGCTCGCCCCTTACGTATTACCGCGGCTGCTGGCACGTAATTAGCCGGGGCTTCTTATTCAGGTACCGTCATTTCTTTCTTCCCTGCTGATAGATCTTTACGACTCGAAAGCCTTCGTCAATCACGCGGCGTCGCTGCATCAGGCTTTCGCCCATTGTGCAATATTCCCCACTGCTGCCTCCCGTAGGAGTCTGGGCCGTGTCTCAGTCCCAGTGTGGCCGTTCACCCTCTCAGGCCGGCTATAGATCGTCGCCTTGGTGAGCTTTTATCTCACCAACTAGCTAATCTTCCGCAGGTCCATCTTACACCGATAAATCTTTGCCATCTTCAACATGCGAAGAAAATGGATTATGCGGTATTAGCGTTTGTTTCCAAACGTTATTCCACAGTATAAGGTAGGTTACCCACGTGTTACTCACCCGTCCGCCACTAACTACCGAAGTAGTCCGTTCGACTTGCATGTGTTAAGCACGCCGCCAGCGTTCATCCTGAGCCAGGATCAAACTCTCAATTAAAAAGTTTGTCTGCTGACATTCTTACTTAGTACTACTCATAACGTTTTAAACGCTTGTACTATAAATAAATTTATTTTGTAATGAATTGACTGGTTTAATTCTTGTGACTATTCTATTTTCAAAGTTCAATCGCTTAGTTGCTTAAGAATTTAAACAACGGAGAAGGAGGGATTCGAACCCTCGCGCCGGTTTCCCGACCTATACCCTTAGCAGGGGCACCTCTTCGGCCAACTTGAGTACTTCTCCAATCACCAAATTTATTGTTTTGTTGTTTCCCTTAAGCAAAATCTATTATATCTGTAGTGGGCTATTATGTCAAGACTAATTTCAACTTTTTTTTGTAATTTTTGATAAAACCCTTATTTTACAACAAAATTATTACTACTTAATATCACATTTATTTTCATATTTCTTCTAAATATCTAAAAAATGACTAGTACTATTCGATAGTACCAGCCATTTTTATTTTTTCATAATTAAATTATTTTTATAGGATGTGCATAGCTTACAAATATCATACTATCATAAAGTTCTAATGGTTGTTCAATTATTCGATACTGCCTATAAAGACGAAAAACCCAACTATAACCCTCTCCAAGAAAACCCATATAAATATTTTGTGAAATTAATTCATTTATTTCAGAATTTGCTGGAATTTTTTCAAAGTCTAACCAGCAAGTCTCTAAGCCCAGCATTTTTGCTGTTTTAGCTAGTGGGTCATGAGAATAAAATACTTGATCTGTACGCTTTCCAGAATATATGCTTCCATCTGGTAAATTACAATTAGATTTATAAAAATCTGTGCCTATTACATAATAATCTTCACCAAGTTCCTTTGAAAGTAGCTCTCCCATAATAGCACCCGTGATTCCCTTTTTACTTACATGAGCATTATGTGCCGAAATAAAGATATGGTTCTTTCCCCTCTGTTGCTCTTGCTGTAATATCCATTTGATATTTTCGGCCATATATTTATCTCTTAACACCATGCCTTCTGGATCTACATGACCTATGGTTTTGGAAAATTGAATTGCAAATTCCAGATGTTGTAATAATATATCTGCTAATCGTATCGCTTTTTCAGAATTTTCTTTTGTCTCAAGTTCATTTTTAACTTGATTTATGATTTCTACTCGAGCATCGAGATTATATTCAGGATTCCAGTTTTCTCCATTCATAAGTTTTTGTAATGCAGTATTATCAACACCTATTTCTTCACAGGCTTCATTTAATAATACAACACAGTACTTATAGTTTTGCATATCAAAGCCGTAAAAGCGAAGGTCTTCGCCTTCTGCTGCAGTTTCATTATACTGTTTCATATACGAAATAAGTTCAACCATTTGCTCTGTTTTGTATATAGGAAAAATAAGTGCTTCCAATGCTTCAGAAAGAGTTACATCTCCACCATGTATATATTGATTTACTATCTCGCCACCACCATAATCGGATTCAAGTGCAAATGCTTTTGTATCATACTTTTCTACCATTTGTTTAAACACATCAAGTTTAAGTTCTTGAAATTCTACATTCCCATGTGTAGCTTCTCCTAATGCTATTATTTTAGCATCTGTTGGTATTGTAATATCTTGAATTGTTTGTGCATATTCAGCAAACTCTTTGGTATTTCCATATTCTCCCGTACTAAATCCACCAAAGTGCATAAATATAAATATTAATAACAATACAATTATTACTCCAAATATTCCAAAAATCCACCACATTACATCCCATAGCTTGGAATGTTTTATTCTTTCACTCATAAATAATACTCCCTTTATCAAAATATATTGTTCACATTATTATTTATCGAAATTGAATGATTTATGTATTAAATCGATATTTTAAACTTGTGGTAAAACCATAACCGCTTGATTTCCTATTTGTTCCCAGGCCTCTTTAAAATCTTACAAATTCAATTAGCGATTTCCAGTATAAAATGACTAGTACTATTCAATAGTACTAGTCATTTTTATTTTTTCGTAATTAAATTATTTTTCAGAAATTATTTTTATAAGGATAGCTTATAAATTTTATAGGATGTGCATAGCTTACAAATATCATACTATCATAATGTCCTAATGGTTGTTCAATCACTCTATAATTCAAATAAAGACGAAAAATCCAGTTATACATTTCTCCAAGATTACCCATATAAATATCTTCTGAAATTAATTCATTTAGTTCAGAATTTGCTGGAATTTTTTCAAAGTCTAACCAACAAGTCTCTAAGCCTAGCATTTTTGCTGTTTTAGCTAGTGGGTCATGAGAATAAAATACTTGATCTGTACGCTTTTTAGAAAAATCATTTGTAAATATGTTGAACTTTTGTATATTGCAATCAGATTTATAAAAATCTGTGCCTATTACATAATAACCATTACCAAATTCTTTTGAAAGTAGCTCTCCCATAATGCAACCCAGAGTTTTCTTTTTCCTTACATGATTATTATGTGCGGAAATGAAGATATTGTTATTTCCCTTCTGTTGTTCTTGCTGCAATATCCATTTGATATTTTCAGCCATATACTTATCTCTTACCATTCCCGAATCTAAACTTGTAGCTAATTGGAGGTCAAGATGTTGTAATAATATATCTGCTAACTGTATCGCTTTTTCAGAATTTTCTTTTGTCTCAAGTTCATTTTTAACTTGATTTATGATTTCTATTCGAGCATCAACATTATATTCAGGATTCCAGTTTTCTCCATTCATAAGTTTTTGTAATGCAGTAGCATCAACACCTATTTCTTTGCAGGCTTCACTTAATAATACAACACAGTACTTATAACTTTGCATATCAAATCCGTAAAAGCGAAGGTCTTCGCCTTCTGCTGCAGTTTCATTATATTCTTTCATATACAAAATAAGTTCAGCCATCTCCTCTGTTTGGTATATTCTAAAAACAAGTGCTTCCAATGCTTCAGAAAGAGTTGCATCTCCACCATGTATATATTGATTTACTATCTCTCCTCCACCATAATCGGATTCAAGTGCAAATGCTTTTGTATCATACTTTTCTACCATTTGTTTAAACACATCAAGTTTAAGTTCTTGAAATTCTGCATTCCCATGTGTAGCCTCTCCTAATGCTATTATTTTGGCATCTGCTGGTATTGTAATATCTTGAATTGTTTGTGCATATTCAGCAAACTCTGTGGTATTTCCATATTCTCCCGTACTAAATCCACCAAAGTGCATAAATATTAATACCAATACAATTATGGCTCCAAATATTCCAAAAATCCACCACATTACATACCATAGCTTGGAATGTTTTACTCTTTCGCTCATAAATAATACTCCCTTTATCAAAATACACTGCTTCAGATTATTATTTATCGAAATTGAATGATTTATGTATATAATAACAATTGCTAAATCGATATTTTAAACTTGCGGTAAAACCATAACCGCTTGATGTCCCATTTGTTCCCAGGCTTCTTTAAAATTTTGTAAATCTAGTACTCTGTTAGAAGTATAATATAATGGGTCATTAATTATAACATTTTTCTCAGTATAGCCAGTTACAACAACTGAATGCATCCTTCTAGTTACTTTTACAATACCTGTTGGTGTATGCCATAGTTCAAATTCATATTCTGGCAGATATTTGTAGGTTGCATTTGTTATCACTAAGATAGGATATCCCCTTGATACAAAGTTTAATAAATCTTCAAATTCTATCCCTGTTAAGTCTACTGCAGTTATATATTGATTAGCTAAATCGGTAATAGGCCCATGATAAACTCCATAACCTTCATTTTGCAAATTGTACATATCTCCAACAAATCCATCATAAGGATTTCCAAAATGCATTTTGCCATTCTCGTCAATTGTATGAGAAGTCTCATCTTTTTTTATTTCTTCGGCTAGTGTCATTTTTGATACATTTATGCCATAGTAATTTAATAGCATAGCTAAAGATGTTACCTCACAACCTCTTCCTAATTCTGGTAATTGCTTTATATGAGGTACATTAATTTTTTGTTGAATATTTCTTTCATATTCTGCTTCCCATAAAATTATTTCATTATTTTTAAAATAAATAACATCTCCATCATTTTCTTTTGCATATTCATATGCTTCTGTAAAGTTTGCAAAATCTAAAACTAAATCATCTGAAACTAAAATATAATCGTTTAAAGTTGTATGTATCCATGTATTTGTAGTATTATCTATTACTATTGTTCTTGCCATATTTTCTGCTTTCAATAAAGCATCTTCTATGTAATCAAAAATTCCTATTGTTGTATTTCCTTGTTTTACACTATATTGCTTATTTTCTGTAATTTCTGGAACATTTTCAAAATGTTGTTGATAATATTCAGATATATTGTTATGTAATTCTTGATAATATTTAGATACACTGTCCTGTAATTTTTGATAATAGAAGAGTATATCGTCACCATATACTCTCCATATACCAATTACATTTACTAATAATATTATAATTGATAGTTTTTTCATTCTTTTTCCTCAACTACTTCTTCTTTGATTTCTTTAATTTTATCCATACTAACCACCTGAATTCCTGGATTTAAATTGATTAATTTAACCCCTTGCGCATATCTACCTACACTTGAAATTTGACTTACTTGAATACGAATTATTATACCTTCAGAAGTAATTAATAATAAATCTTCATCTTCAAAAACAGAAACTATGCCTATAACCTTTCCTGTTTTATCGTTCGATTTATAAATTTTTAAACCTTTGCCTCCACGTTTTTGAGTCCTAAATTCATCCATTTTAGTCCTTTTTCCAAGTCCGTTCTCACCAACTAATAAAATTTGCTGTCCGTCTTTTGGAATAGTAGCTCCTACTACAAAATCATCTGACATTAAATTTATTGACTTTACTCCACGTGCTGTTCTCCCCATTGCTCGGACATCCTTGCCTTTAAATAAAATTCCTTTACCATTTTGAGTAGCAACAAAGATTGTATCATCATCATTTGTTTCATAGACTCCAATAAGTTCATCGTTTTCAAGTAAAGTTAATGCAATTAATCCACCTTTTCTAATATTGTTAAATGCTTGAATATCTGTTTTCTTTATAATTCCTTGCTTAGTAATCATTGTAAGATATCTTACATCATTTTCATTTGATTGTATTGGAAATACTGCACTAATTTTTTCTTCAGGGCTAAATTCTAGTAAATTTTTAATATTAATTCCTCGAGCAGTTCTTCCTGCACTTGGAATTTTATAAGTTTTTATCTTGTAAGATTTTCCTTTATTGGTAAAAAATAATATATCATCTAAATTTGAAGTTGTGAAGAAATGTACAATAAAATCTTCTTCTATCGTACTTAACCCGATTACACCCTTACCACCACGATTTTGTTGTCTATACGTATCTAGAGGTATTCTTTTGATATATCCTAAATTTGTTATAGTTACTACTACTTGTTCTTCATGAATTAAATCTTCAATATCTATTTCGTCATCAAGGGCTGTTATTTCTGAACGTCTTTCATCTGCATAATTTATTCTTATATCTAATAATTCTTTTTTTATT
>LJHD01000278.1 GCA_001983475.1 Candidatus Epulonipiscium fishelsonii
CAAGAAATAATCAGTCCCTTATTTATTATAATAAATAAGCATCTTAATTATTTTATTAGGCTTATTGTTCCATTATATGCAAAATTTTCCAAAACTTGAATAAAATTAATAAAATTTTTAATCTTTAGCTTGTATAATTAGTAATAATCCTTGTTCTATTTTTATACAAGCTGTAGGGCTTGTCATATAATTGCTAATTCCGTATGGTTTACCTTGTACAAATTGTCCCATTTTTAATTTATAAGCAAGATTAGTGGTTGTCACCCCTGAAACTTCTGGTGTAAATGGAATTAAACTTACTAAATCATTTACATTTCCGGTTATTTCGATTTGTTTATCAATAAGAGTAATTATATTGTGTTTATTTTTTAATCTTGCGACAACACCATTTTGTAATGCTTGATATAGCAGGTGTACATTCGCCAAAGAATGATCAAAGCGTGTACCTATTCCGCCATAAATAGTTATATCAGTAGCCCCTATCTTAAAAGCATGGTGGAGTGCTAACTCTGTATCTGTTTCATCTTTTTCAGCAATAAACCTTATAATTTCTATATTTTTATTTTCGAAATATTTCAAGATATCAGGGTCTACACTATCAAAATCCCCTAGAATGATATTTGGTAAAATCCCTAGTTTTTTTGCATGAGATAGTCCGTTATCCGCACAAATAATATAGTTATTTTTATTTATATCATCACAGAATTTATAATCATCATATGATCCATTAACTAATATTGCTACTTTCATAAATTCCTCCTTTATATAGTAACTGAATTTGATTAGTGGTGTAGAAGCTAATGTCACTCCCAAAACCCAAGTATATCTACTATAACATAAGTGATTTAAAATCTTGTATTCGTTGCTCTATATCAGTGGTATCAAATATAGCAGAGCCTGCTACCAGAACATCTGCTCCTGCTGCTATAATTTCTTTTGCATTATCTAAGGTTACCCCACCATCAACTTGAATTAATATATCTCTATTACCTATTATTTTGTTAACTTGCTTAATCTTTTGCAATGAATATGGAATAAATTTTTGACCTCCAAAACCAGGATTTACAGACATTATTAAGACTAAATCTATATCATCTATAATTGGTTCCAATAAACAAACAGGTGTTGCTGGGTTTAAAGAAACTCCTGCTTTCATACCTTTTTCTTTAATACTTTGAATTGTGCGGTGTAAATGTGTGCATGTTTCAATATGCACTGTTAAATAGTCTGTACCTGCATCTTTAAAATCACTAATGAACATATCTGGATTTTGGATCATTAAATGTACATCCATTATTCCTTTAATATGCTTTCGAAGTGATTTTACCACAGGGGCACCAATTGTAATATTTGGAACAAAACTTCCATCCATTACATCTACATGAATAAATTCTGCTTCTGATACACGTTTTAAATCTCTTTCTAAGTTTGAAAAATCTGCTGATAATATTGAAGGTGCTATCATTTTATCTACCTCCTTAATATATTTGGTTACAGTTAAATATTTTATAGCAATTGCACTTATATTTCAACCTTAAGTTATGTAGCGAACAAAGTTCGCCCGCCAAATAATAAAATTATATGGCAGATAAAAATACACAAAGTTCTTATGCTTAATTAAAATTAGGGATAATATCAATTGTAGGTATTTTAACATTATCATCTATTGGAGTTGCATAAGTTTCTTCATGGCTGTTAGCTAAGCTTGAGTAATTGCCTGCTAAATTTGATCGAGAGATATTTGTGTATTTAGGTATTTCATACATTTGAGGTGTAGATATATAACCATAATCTATCATTTCATCTGTTTGAGCTACTTTTATATACTCAAGAGAGTTGTTAGAGGTGTTATCTTCCGTATCAATAATTCTTTCACTAGTGGTATTACTAGAGATAATATTTGTGTTAGAACTGTCAGCACTGTTGGAGACGATATCCTTTTTAGAGAAGTTGTCGTAGCTTATCTCTGTTTGTGGCTTAGTTACATCAACATAGGTAGGCAATTTGTATTCTTCAGTTACAGGTAACTCGTATGCCTGAGCCAATTCAAGAAAATTAGGAAGTTCATTTGTTTGGTTTGTACCTATATAACCAAGTATATTATTTAATTGTGTTACATCTATATTATTGTTTAAACTGGGGGATATTTCAGCCTCAACATTTTCTGAAAATGATTCAAAATTAGTAGCTTCAGTAGCCTCATCTTCGTTGTAAAATATACCCATTGTAACAATACCAATAATTGCAAATCCTATTCCAAAATATACGTTTTTCATAGTTATGCAAGGAGGACTACTCATCGATATAATGATGATAGCACTTTAAAATCGCAGTGTGAGCATAAAGAATATTTTATAGCTGCTTTTAGTTACTTTAGATTCTCCTTGCAACCTCCTTTCTATTCTAAATTTTTAAATTTTTAAATTAGTTATTTAAGTCTTAGGATAATCAATCTTTTACAAGATTCCTAAACATTAGAATAGGAGAGATTAATTGACTCACAATATTAATTTAAATATATAACGAATAATACAATTATTTCCAATAAAAATATATTATATACACTTTATAAAATACTAAATTAAAAAAATCTGTTATAAATTTAAAATTTAAGGGAGTTTTAAACATAATTAATTTCTATGGTTAGTCTATAATTTATAATAATTATCAGATGCTTTTAAACTGTTATTGGTTGTCAGAATAATAGTGTAATTGATACACTATTACATAAGATTGGATATAGGGATATAAAAGCTGTTTAAAATACTAGATGTCTTGGATATGGTAAAAGTAAATTGGTTTAATTGGAACTTTAAAAGGTTGGAAAGTTATGATGAGTGGTAAATTTTATTATATAAAGGATAGGACTCTACCTTTTTTGGTATATAGTTATGATACATTATGTATGGGCAAACCTATAGGTTCGCCCTAGAATTTTATAAGTACTGATTACTAGTGAAATCCATTGGATAAAGCTTCTAAAACAGTTTTTGGAACAAAATCATCAACTTTTCCATTAAACATAACTAGCTCTCTTGCAACAGATGAACTTATAAATGAATATTTTGGATTACTTATTATAAAAATAGTTTCCATATTTTTATATAAAGTACGGTTCACTTGTGCCATTTGCATCTCGTAATCAAAATCTACTGTTCCTCTTAGTCCTCTGATATTTATTGTAGCATTATTTTTCTTTGCATAATCCACTAGCAAGCCTGAATGTTTATCAACTTTTACATTGTCAATATGGATTAAAGACTTTTCGATCAAATCAAGTCTTTGTTCAATTTCAAATAAAGGTGACTTTTTATTAGGGTTAAACATAACACACACTAAAAGCAAATCAACCATTTTGGAAGCTCTTTCAATAATATCAATATGCCCTAGTGTAATAGGGTCAAAACTACCAGCGTAAATTCCTGTTTTCATATTTTTCCTCTAAATTCTTATTAAAAAAGTTAATGTAGTAGTTCTAAAAACTTTCTCACGTATAATTTTTAAGTTGCTGCATTGAATAGGTAAAGCATTGCTTGCATTTTCTATAATAATTTTTCCGTCTTTAGCTAAAATATTATTTTCTATAATTTTAGCTAAAATATCCTCAATATTTTTATAGTGATATGGTGCGTCTATAAATATTAAATCAAATTCTTTTTTATTTATTAAGCTAAAAACTTTTTCTGCTTCTTTATTATATATTATAGAATTTTCTTTTAGCCTAGTTTTCTCTATATTATTTTTTATTACTTGATAAGCATTGGGGTCTTTTTCCACAAAAATAGCTTCTTTTGCACCTCTGCTTAAAGCTTCTATTCCTATTGCTCCACTTCCGCTAAATAAATCTAAAAAAGTGCAATCTGGTAAATCAAAATTTATCATATTAAAAAGTGTTTCTTTTATTCTATCGGTTGTTGGTCTT
>LJHD01000279.1 GCA_001983475.1 Candidatus Epulonipiscium fishelsonii
AAAATAACTATAAAGGCCATGAAAAAGCACTAATGGATGAGTTAGGCCAAATATTCTCAGATTATCGCAAAGAAATTTATGAAAATGGGCTTAACAGCGAAAAATTTTTAACTTCACAAGAAATAATAAATTGGATTACAACTGCTAAAAAAGCTATTGAATATACCATTAATGAAAATAAAGGGGAAATTTTTGTAACATATAACTTACTAAACAAAGATTTTTCTATTACTCCAATGCGTGATATGCTGGAAGGTCAATCAGCTATTATTGGTAGCAATTATTTAACTGTTGATGAAACTCTTAAACTTATTAATAATATGAATAAAACACTATATAATGAAAATATTAAAGCACATACACTTTATCCAATTAAAATGACAAAAAGATTTTTATTAAAAAACCAATTGCAAATAAACATTGGTGAAATGAATGGAATTGTAGAAAAAGACATAAATGATAATTTACATTTTAATAGTGATATAAACACAGAAGAAATCTTAGTAAAAAAATGTCTAGAAAAAAATATATTACCAGAGGTTATTAAAAGTCTAACAGATGAATTTGAAAGAATATTTGCTCATAATAAATTTAATGGAAGAAGTGAAGTATTTTATAAATTTGAAGGTATTGGCTGTGTTTACTGGCACCAAAATGCTAAATTTGCTTTAGCTGTATTAGAAACTGCTCAAAGAGCTTTTGAAAATGGGGAAGATATTACTGAATTATATAACAAGTATCATAAAATTTTACAGGGATTTATATTTAGAAAATCTCCTGCAGAATGTAACGCTATTCCCATAGAGCCATATTCCCATAGTTCTTTCACTGGAAAAAGTGAACAACCTGGAATGACTGGCCAAGTGAAGGAATCTGTTATTATGAGACGTGGAGAACTTGGTGTAAAAGTTTTAAATGGTAAAATATCATTTAATCCTAGATTTTTATTGGAAAGTGAATTTGATGTTAATGATGAGATAAATTTTACTATATATGGAGTTAAAGTAAAATATATTAAATCACAAAATAAAAATATGAAAATTTTATTTAATGATGGAATGGTGGTTACTTCAGAAAAATTTGTTATCGATCACAAAATTAGTAAAACTATATTTGAAAGAAATAGCAATATAAATTTAATTGAAATTAATATTTAAGAAAAAATACCTGTATTCTTTTTTTTGTATAAAAAACCTCCCTTTTAAAAGGAGGTTTTTACATAGATGATAATCTATCACGAACAATCATTAGTGCAAATCCCAATAAATTAAGACCCTGCCATTCAAATGGATTAATTATTCGAGAATCTTGTTCTCCTACACCTACACCCCAAATTGTATCATACGGACTTGCTACTACAATAACTTTATCTTTAGTTGATAAAAGATATTCTTTTAATTTATTATTTTGGGAAAATTTTTCCATATTTCCATGAATTACAATCTCTTCACGATGCTGATTCCATTTTTTTTCATTAAATGGTTTCACTTTCCTTCCTAATCTTTTGATTTCTTCTTGATTATTACAATTTAATATTAAATCTAAAATTTTTTTATCTTTAAATAATCTAGCTTTCTCCGCCATCATAAATTGTTCCATACACCAATAAGTTTGACTATTATAAGTAAAATCACATTTCCACCATTGGCTTAAACAACTTTTTGTTATGCTACCGTCTAAAGAAGGTCTATGTCCCCAAAAATAAATATATTCTTTATTGATTCCTTGTGAAATTTCATTTTTTAAAGATTGTAATGTCATAAAACTTCCTCCTAAAATAAATTCAGCGTAAATATACAAATGCACTCAAATTGTTAAATTAAAACATATATCCCATTAATTTGTAGGTATAAAATATGTTTTAATCATATTGTTTCCATATGTGTAGTCAAATATTATACCTTGTGGTTTTGCAAGTAATTCTTCTTTGAATATGTTATACTTAAAAAATTCAATATGAATACTTCTAAATTTTTGTGTAGAAACTTTTTGAACAAATTCCTCTCCAAACTGAATTATCCATTGAGGGTTTTTTATTTTATTCATCACTTCAGTTTTATATTTAGTTTGATCTAAAGTTGTATAAATAGAAGGAATTTCTTTTACATTTTCATGATTAAGCATATCCCATTTTAATAGCTCTTTTAAATATTCTATATTACAAGTATTTATATCTTGGGCAAACTCTAGTAAATGTTTATAATAGATTAATTTTTTATGAGATATTTCATCATACTTATTAAATTCCCAATATTCTCCTAATTTTTCAAAAAAATCAAATGGACTCTTAAATAAAGAAAATAAATATTCTATACTTGAGTTAAACCGTCTGCTATTATAATATTTCTCCAACATTTCTTCAATTAAATGTAACCTTTGCATTTCTTTATAAGAAATATAGTTTGTATACAAAACTTCATAAGGTGCTTCATCTTTATAAACTATTCCATATTTTTCACTATCAAAATATAATCCTGAACCTTTTAAAACTTTTAAAAATCCAAGCTGCAATTGTTCTGGTCTAACGCTAATTACATCATTAAAGGATTTCTTAAATGAATAATATCCTTCATGCGGAAGACCCGCTATCAAATCTAAATGCTGATGAACATTTCCTAAATCTGTTATTTTTTTAGTTATTTTACTTATTTTCTGAACCTCTTATTAAAGATACAATTATCTTAGAGGTTGTCGTTCACAATAAAACGCTACTCTTATTGCAGTTCTCTTTGAACTTCTTTAGCTTTCACTAAAGCACAGACTATATCTTCTCCCTCATCATCACATGTTAGGGGGCTGCCCACTTCCACTACCAATAACTTGTAGTGTACTTCCCTTAGGAATAGTCGTTGAACCTTGCCTTGCGGTCTTGGCGGCTGATTACCCATTACTAACTTATAAACATATAAGAAATACTTTTAGGATTTAAC
>LJHD01000280.1 GCA_001983475.1 Candidatus Epulonipiscium fishelsonii
TGATGTCGGGCCGCTGCATCTCTTTGCACCGCCGCTGACCGTCATTCGTCAGCCGGTCCGGCAACTCGGGCGCCGGGCGCTCGAACTGCTTCTGGAAACAAATTGGCAGGAGTGGAAACCTTCCGCTTCGGAAGAACTGCTGCCAGTCGAAATCGTCGTGCGGAACTCCGTTGCCCCGCCGGCGAAATAACAAGACGTAACGGTAAGAAAACCAACAGAGGATGAGAACATGACTTTGAATTTGAGCAGGAGAACATTGATTGCATTGGCTGGCTTCACGGCATTGAGCTGCGCCGCCTCGTCGACTGCGATCGCACAGGAAAAGAAAACAATCGCGCTGGTGCAGATCAACCAGCAGGCGCTTTTCTTCAACCAGATGAACCAGGGCGCGCAGAAGGCAGCCGACGCCGCCGGCGTCAAGCTGGTTATCGTAAAGCGATTTACTAAACCGCTTTACAATGGGGAAAGCGCTTGTGATCAAGAAGACGACGCCCAGTCTGAAAGATGTTGCCGCCGCAGCTGGCGTGTCGGTTACGACAGTATCGCGCCTGGTCAATGGCAGTCTTGATCTGCCGTATCACACCAAGAAGCGCATCGAAGATGCAATCAAATCGCTGAACTACATACCCAATCCGCATGCGCGGCGTTTGAGCATGGGTCGTTCGGACACCATCGGTCTGGTTGTTCCTGAAATTGCCAACCCGTTTTTTTCAACCCTGGTCGCCGCTGTCGAGCAGGCAGCCGACGAGCGCAAGCTGGCGGTCTCGCTGCATGCGACGCTCAATCGGGCAGGGCGCGAAATCGAATACCTGCAGCTGATCGAACGCAATCATGTCGACGGGCTGATCTTCATCACCAACCACCCGGACGACGGTGCGCTCGCAGGCCTTATCAACCGTTCGGGCAAGGTCATCATCGTCGACGAAGACGTGCCGGGTTCGAAAGCGCCGAAGCTGTTCTGCGACAATGATCATGGCGGTTATCTCGCCGGTCTTCACCTGGCGCAACAGGGGCACAGCCATGTTCTGTTCATCGGCGGCGACGAGC
>LJHD01000281.1 GCA_001983475.1 Candidatus Epulonipiscium fishelsonii
TTTAAATGAAGAACAAAACTTTAAATAAGAAAAAAAAGTTCTATTGACTTTTTTATTATTAATAATAATAGATAAAAATTTTTTAGTTTTAATCTATTATGAAAAATGCTAAAGGAAGACTTTTAGTATTATAAAAAAAGAAAATATATTACATTTTAAAAGGAGAACAAAATTATGTACGAATCATTAGAAAACTTTCCACTAAGAAAAATCAATTTTGTAAAAACAAGAACTACTATCTTAAAGGCGGTAAGCAACTTATTAAAAGAAAAAAACTTTTCTGACATTACAGTTGATGAAATTTGCCAAAGAGCACAAATTTCAAGAGGGACATTCTTTAACTATTTTTCAACTAAAGAATATGTATTTCATTACTACTTACGTATATTTACAGTAAGAATAGCTTTAAGAATTGAACAATGGGACAAAAATTTAAGCTTTGAACAAAAAATTAAAGAAATGTATGAATGGTTAAATGAAGAAACTCAATATTCTAAATTTGTAGATAACTATATTACATTTTTATTAAATGTTGGAGAAGAAAAAAATGAAATGAAATTAACAGATGCAGAATTTGTTTATTTCTTTAATGACATTAATGAAAGTGAGTATAGCCATTATAATAGTTTAACTTTACAAACTTTATTTGAAAACATAGTTGAAGCAGCAAAATTAAAAGGTGAAATTACTATTGAAAAATCTAAAACAGAATATGGTAATTTGATGTCTGGTGTTTTAGTTGCAAGTTATGTAACAGATCATTTTGATAGTTCAGCTGATCATCTTGAAGTATTTAACAAAATATGGAACTAATTTATTAGTGTCTGTAAACTTAAGATGAGCCTTAAAAAGCATTTAAGAGAGAACTTGGTGTCTCTCTGTGGATGCTTATGATTTATACTTCTTTATATACACTTGATATCTAGTCACATACTTTAATATTTTTTTGAATGTGTTTGATATCTAGTTACATATGTTTTGATACTTTTTTAAGTGTACTAGTTAAATATTTTATTATATTAGATGTGCTTGCTGAAGTAGTTGGGAGTTTTAGTCCCGACAGAAGATGTTTTGAGATAAGTGAATATTCAATTATATAAAGCCATCCGTTATACGGGTGGCTTTAATTATAGTTAAGGAAGAAACTGTTTTAATATTTTAACGATTGCATTTACATGTAAAGGATAGTACTCGGGCTTTTATAATAAAATATATAGCAGGTACTTTATGTAAGTACTTTGCTGAACTATAAATTTGCAGATGTTGTAACAGATAATATTATTTGAATAATATTATCTTAACTTGCTCACACTTTTAAAGTTAATATAAAAGGAGGAATGTAAAATGAAAACAAGAAAGTTAGTATCATTTGACTTTGCAATGAAATATTTACTAAGACAAAAAGATAATTTTGAGATATTAGAGGGATTTTTAACAGCCCTTTTAAATGAACCAATAGAAGTTCTAGATATAATAGAAAGTGAAAGTAATAAGAACGCAGATATATCAAAAGGAAACAGAGTAGATTTTATGATAAGAGATAGTAAAGATAGAAGGATGATAGTAGAAATACAGCATGCAGCTGAATCAGATTATTTGGAGAGGATGGTATTTGAAACATCAAAAACAATAGTGGATAATTTAGATAAAGGAAAAGATTATGGAGACATAGTAAAGGTAATATCAATAAATATTTTATATTTCAATTTAGGAGAAGGAAATGGATATATGTATAAAGGAGAAATTCAATTTAATGATATATATGAAAAGAATAAAGAAAAAGCAATGCTAAAATATTCAACAGAAAAACTACCAGAGTACTATATTATAAGAACAAATAAATTTAAAGATAAAGTTAATACAGAATTAGATGATTGGATATATATGTTCAAAAATAACGAAGTAAGAGAAGAAGCGAAAACAAAAGGAATTGCATTGGCAAAAGAAAAACTAGATATATTAAAAATGGATGAAACTCAAAAAAGAGAATATGACACATTTATTCATAACAGACGAATATCAAATTCCGTAATTGCAACAGCGAAAGCAGAAGGAGAAGAAAAAGGATTGAAAAAAGGATAAAAATATACTAAATCTTAATAAATATTAA
>LJHD01000282.1 GCA_001983475.1 Candidatus Epulonipiscium fishelsonii
AGCAGATGTTTTATTAGAAGGTGAATTTGTTAAATGGCTTAAATATAAAAATATAAAATTCAATACTATTAGTTTAAAAGGCACCAAGGAATTTGGAATTTTAGAGGAATATGAAAAATTAGAAAAAGTTAAATGTCGTCCTTTTAATGAAATTATTTATTCCAAAAACTATATTATAAAAAAAGCACTAGATAAACAAGGTGAAATTTTAGCTAAAAAAGAATTAGCTTGGTACAAAAAAGTTGCTCAACTCGGTTTTAAAAATATTCCTCAAATATATGAAGAAAATCCTTTAAAACTAGAATTAATTCAAGGTAAAAATATTTATGAATATAATAATCTTGTTTATGAGAATAAATTAGTAATTTTAGAACATTTAGTAAATACTTTATCAAATTTACACGAACTAGAGAGTGTACCTGTTGACATTAAAAGTTTTGAGGAAAATTATCTAGATAAAACATTTGAAAGAATAGATAAAGTTAAAAATTTAATTCCATTTGCTACAGAAAAATTTATTACAGTAAATAATAGAGTATGTAGAAATATATTTTTCTATAAAGAAGAAGTTAAAGAGTTAATAAATAATTTTAAGCCAAAAGAATTTAAGCTTATTCATGGAGATTGTACCTTCTCAAATATAATGTTAAAAAATGATCAGACACCCATATTAATAGACCCCAGAGGATATTTTGGAAAAACACAATTTTATGGAGACGTAATTTATGATTGGGCCAAATTATATTATTCTTTATCGGGAAATTATGATCAATTTAATTTAAAGAATTTTACTCTAGACATTGATGAAAATAATAAAGAAATAACTTTAAAAATTAAATCAAATGAATGGGAAAAATTAGAAGATAAATTTTTTGAATTAATAAACATAGATTCTATGCAAATAAAATTGATCCATTCTCTTATATGGATATCTCTTACAACCTATGCTTGGGAAAATTATGACTCAATTTGTGGTGCATTTTATAATGGATTATATTATTTGGAGGAATGTTTATGAGATTTAAAGAAATAGCAAATGTATTGCAAGATGCATTGTTATCAATAGATGAAGAAACTTTTAATAAATTAATTAATCAGGCTAAACATACATTGCAAAATAATAATAAAATTGTGGTTAGTGGGCTTGGAAAAAATGTAGCTGTATGTGAAAAATTTGTGGGAACTATGATATCCTTGGGATTAGATGCGGTTTTCATGAACACTAACTCTGCTAGTCATGGTGATATTGGTATGGTTAAAGAAAATGATTTAGTAATTGTTTTAACCAAAAGTGGTGAAACATTAGAATCTATTTATAGGACAATGGCGGGAAAATCCTGTGGGATAAAAGCCTCCT
>LJHD01000283.1 GCA_001983475.1 Candidatus Epulonipiscium fishelsonii
AGAAGTAAATAGAACTTTAATAGGAGATATTGCGTCGATACATTTTGCACCTACTCTTTTTTCAAAATAAATATAACTTGTTTATTTTTTGTAAAATAATATAAAAATTTGCCAGATAAATCCAATTAGGTAATATAATAATTTCCATTTTTCTAAATCTAAAATGAGCCAAATCTGCATGGATCAAATTTTCAATTTAGCAATATAAGGAAGATAATGAAGATAAAAAAAATAAAAGATTTCTCGAATACTTTACAATAAATGGGATTTAGTTATGTTTAGAAATATCAAAGTTAGAATACTATCCTTTATATAGTGATTCAGAATAAAGTTCATGTTTGAATCTCCGCACCCTAAAAAATACTTTAACTTATAATTACAACTAATTTATTCAACGACCTAGGTAAATATAATTTTTTACTTACAATAATAACTATAAACAAATATTCCACTACTTTTAATATTCCCCAATAATTTTCTATTAGAGTTGGCTGAAGAAAAAAATTATATTTACAGCTAACTTTGATAATCTTTCAGACGCTTTAATACATTCTTTTAATTTTCGTTGAGTATACAATAATTGCCATTTTTCCAAAATGTACTAAATCTGTCTGGGTTAAATTTTCAATTTAACAATATAAAGGAAGATAACGAAATTTATAAACACACAAAAGTTGGAGTACTATCCTTTATATAGTGATTTCGGATGAAATTTATATTTGGACTCTCGCACTAAAAAATACTTTAGCTTATAATTATGATTAATTTATTCAATAGCCTAAGTAAATATAATTTCACAAAAAAAAATCAGTAGGCCTATCCACTGATTTTTTTATTAACAATAATAATTGAAAACAAATATTCCACTACTTTTTGCATCCCAATAACTGCTAATATGTCATATCTCCATATTTTCTAAACCGTTCATATCTCTTATTAACAATTTCGTCATCTGATAACATATCCAGTTCTTGAATTTTTTCAAGTAAATAATTTTTTAAAATCATAGCTGCAAGATCAGGGTCTTTATGTGCCCCACCTGAAGGTTCTTTTATAATATCATCGATGATACCAAATTTTAAAAGATCTGTTGGTGTTATCTTCATAATCTTAGAAGCCTTTTCAGCTAACTTACTGTCTTTCCATAAAATGCTTGCAAACCCTTCGGGCGATAAAATTGAATAAGTAGTATTTTGTTGCATAAATACAAAGTCTGCAACACCTAAAGCCAATGCACCACCACTTCCACCTTCACCAATAATTCCTGCTATAATTGGTGTTTTTAGTCTAGACATTTCCATAAGATTTCTAGCAATTGCCTCACCTTGACCACGCTCTTCAGCTCCAAGCCCACAATATGCCCCAGGAGTATCAATAAAACAAATAATTGGCCTATGAAATTTTTCCGCTTGTTTCATTAATCTAAAAGATTTTCTATATCCTTCTGGATGTGGCATACCAAAGTTATATTCAATATTTTCTTTTGAAGTCTTTCCTTTATTTTGAGCAATCACAGTTACAACATTACCTTCAAATTTTCCAATTCCACCAATAATAGCCCTGTCATCTGCAAAAACTCTATCTCCATGTAGCTCTATAAATTCATCAAATATATGCTCAATATAAAATTTACTTCTAGGTCTATCTATTTGTCTTGCAATATTAATTTTTTCCCAAGGTGAAATTTCTTTTTCTGGTTCAATAAGATAGTTCACTTCATTAAAATGGTTTAATTTAGCACTAGGTTTAGCATGCCATTTTAGTAACAGGCCTAAGATTTTTCCAAAATCCTTTCTTTCAACAATTTTATCAATCATTCCATGTTCCAATAAAAATTCTGCTTTTTGAAATCCATTAGGAAGCTTTTGGCCTATTGTTTGTTCAATAACACGTGGGCCAGCAAAGCCAATAAGAGCCTGTGGTTCTGATAAGATTATATCACCAAGCATTGCAAAGCTTGCTGTAACCCCTCCAGTAGTTGGATGAGTTAATACACTGATATATAAAAGTCCTGCATCATCATGTTTAGCTAAAGCTGCACTAGTTTTTGCCATTTGCATAAGGGAAAATATCCCTTCTTGCATTCTTGCTCCGCCTGATGCACAAAAAATAATAACAGGAAGTTTGTTTTCTGTTGCATATTCAATTGCACGAGTAATTTTTTCACCAACTACTTCTCCCATGCTCCCCATCATAAATCTGGAATCCATAACAGCAATTATACAATCATTATTGTTTATTTTTGCCATACCAGTTAAAACTGCTTCTTTTTCACTAGTCCTAACCATATAGCTTTCAAGTTTAAGGCCATAATCTTTAAAATTCAAAGGATTTTTACTTTCTAAATCTTTATCAAATTCAATAAAACTATCTTTATCCGCAATGTTATTTATCCGCATTCTTGCAGAAATAGGAAAATATCCCTCACAACTGGTACAAACACCAATTGTATCATCTAAATCTTTTATATAGATGCTTTTTTTGCAATGAGGACATTTTGCATACATTCCAGCAGGAATTTCAACTTTCTTTTGAGAGTCTTCTGATTGAACATTATCAACTTTGCCATATTTTTTTCTGTTCATTAAACTTTGAAACATCATTCATCACCTCCAACACCTAATATTTGATCAAGATTGGTTTCAATATAAGTTGTATCAAATTTACCTGTTTCAAAAGCAGTAGTATAAAGTAAATCTAATTGAAATTCAATATTATTGCTAATACCTTCAACTACAGTTTCGCTTAAAGCACGCTTCATAATAGCAATAGCTTCTTGTCTATCTTCTCCCCAAGTAATAATTTTTGCAATCATAGAATCATATGTTGGAGGAATTACATACCCTGCATAAATACTTGACTCAATTCTAACACCTCGCCCACCTGGCAGGTATAGCTCTGTTATTTTTCCAGCTGCTGGTCTAAAATTCAAAAGAGGATTTTCAGCATTAATTCTACATTCAATCGCATGCCCTCTTAATTTTATATCATCTTGGGTAAACTTTAGTTTTTCTCCAAAAGCAATTTTTATCTGTTCTTTTATAAGGTCAATATTTGATACCATTTCGGTAACAGGATGCTCAACTTGAATTCTAGTATTCATCTCTATAAAGTAGTGGTTATTATCCTTATCAATAATAAACTCTATTGTGCCCGCATTTTCATAACTAACCGCTTTAGCTGCTAAAATGGCATGTTCACCCATTATTTTGCGCTTTTCTTCACTCATATTTGGCGATGGTGATTCTTCAATTAATTTTTGATGTCTTCTTTGCATAGTGCAATCACGCTCACCAATATGGACTATATTCCCAAACTTGTCTCCTAAAATTTGAAATTCAATATGTCTGGGAGTTTGTATGTATTTTTCTATATACATACTTCCGTCTCCAAAAGCAGTCAATGCCTCTTGGCTTGCAGTTAAAAAAGCATTTTTCAGCTCGGCTTCCTCCCAAACAAGCCTCATTCCGCGGCCCCCCCCACCCGCAACTGCTTTAATGATTATAGGATAACCTATCTTCTTTACTACATGTCTGGCTCCTCTTAAATCCTTAACTACGCCATCAGAGCCAGGAACTACAGGAACTCCCGCTTTAACCATCATCTCTCTTGCTTTTGCCTTGTCCCCCATTTTTCTAATCATTCTTGAAGTTGGTCCAATAAACTTAATTTGACAGTCCTCACAAATTCCAGCAAACTTTGCACTTTCTGAAAGAAATCCAAACCCAGGGTGAATTGCATCTGCTTTTGTACCAATAGCAGCACTTATAATGTTTTCAATATTTAAATAGCTATCCTTTGGCAAAGCTTTACCAATGCAAATTGCTTCATCTGCAAAATTTACATGTAAGGAATCTTTGTCCATCTGAGAATATATTGCAACAGTTTGTATATCCATTTCTTTGCAAGCTCGTATAATTCTTAGGGCAATTTCTCCTCTGTTTGCAACAAGAATTTTATTAAACATTAGCATCACCTACCGCAAATTTTAATTCCGCAGTAGCAACTTTTTTTCCATTCACTGAGGCAACTGCCTCTGCTACTCCAATTGGACCTTTTTGTTTAACCATTCTACATTCTAACTTTAATACATCTCCAGGAACAACTTTTTGTTTAAATTTTGCTTTATCTATACCAGCTAAAAAACCAATTTTACCTTTATATTCTTCTTGATTAAGTAAAGCAATCGCTCCAACTTGTGCCATAGCTTCAACAATCAATACCCCAGGCATAACGGGCATAATTGGAAAATGTCCTTTAAAAAATGGCTCATTTATAGTAACATTTTTGTATCCAACGGCCCCCTTTCCGTCTTCGTCTATTTCTGCTTTATCTACCAATAAAAAAGGATATCTATGTGGTAATATTTTCATTATTTCTTCTACGTTTAACATTTGTTTTCCCCTCTCTATTCAATCACAAATAAAGGTGTGCCAAATTCAACTAGTTCACCATTTTCAACTAAAATTTCTTTAACAATTCCATCTTGATCTGCTTCTACTTCATTCATCAACTTCATTGCCTCTATAATGCACACTATGTCACCTTTTGTTACTCTACTTCCAATATTTACAAATGGCTTGGATTTTGGAGAATTAGCTGAATAAAATGTGCCTACCATTGGCGAATTAATAGTAATTTGTTCTTTAACTATACCTTGATTGTTTATAGCATTAAAATTTGGAATAAATTCTACTTGCTGAGCAATATCTGCATATTCTCTTTCTAAAATTAAATTAAATTCTGAGGATGTAAATCTTAACTTAGTTAAATTTGTTGAGTTAAATTCTTTAATTAACTCTTTAACACTACCTGTTACACTCATTTTCATTCCCCTTTCCATTTTTTAAAAATAAGAGTTGCATTATGTCCCCCAAATCCCAACGAATTACTTAATGCATATTCTAAATCTTGTTTTCTACCTTTATTTGGTACATAATCTAAATTACACTCTGGGTCAGGCTCAAGATAGCCAATCGTTGGAGGAATAAATCCTTCTTCTAAAGCTTTTACACAAATAATCGCTTCTATTGCTCCAGCAGCACCAAGCAAATGCCCTGTCATAGATTTAGTGGAACTTATTGGAACTTTTGTGTCTTCACCAAATACAGTTTTTATAGCTTGAGTTTCCAATCTATCATTATAATCTGTACTTGTTCCATGTGCATTTATATAATCAATTTCAAGAGAAGCTAAGTTTGCATCATTCAAGGCTTGTTGCATAGCTCTTGCTCCACCTTCACCTTTTGGCGGTGGTGTAGTGATGTGGTATGCATCTCCAGTTGCACCATATCCAACTATTTCGGCCCATATATGTGCTCCTCTTTTTTGTGCATGTTCAAGCGTTTCTAAAACCAAAATTCCTGATCCTTCTCCCATTATAAAACCATTTCTTTCTTTATCAAAAGGAATAGAAGCACGTTTTGGATCACTTGAAGTTGATAGTGCAGTTAATGCTTGAAAACCAGCTACACAAATTGGAGAAATAGTAGCTTCTGCCCCACCAGCAAAAATTATATCATGATTACCTTGTTGAAGAAGCTTGAACGCATCTCCAATACTATTCGTTCCAGAAGCACAAGCTGTTGCAACTGAAGTACATACCCCTTTAGCTCCAAGATAAATAGAAATGTTTCCCGCTCCCATATTTGAAATAGACATAGGGATACAGAATGGAGAAACTCTTTTTGCACCTTTTTCATTCAATGTCAATACATATTTTTCTATAGTTTCGATTCCACCAATACCAGAGCCAACAATAACCCCTACTCTAGTTGCATCTTCTTTTTCCATGTCAATATGTGCATTTACCATGGCTTCTTTTGCTGCATATACTGCAAATTGAGTATATCTATCTAATCGTCTTGCATCCTTTTTTGATATATATTTTTCACTATCAAAATCTTTAACTTCTGCTGCTAAACTAACTTTATAATCTTCATCTAATTCAAAACGAGTAATTGGTCCAATTCCATTTACCCCATTCTTTATGTTGTTCCAAAATAAATCAATTGAATTTCCTAAAGGAGACACAACTCCCGCTCCAGTAATAACAACTCTCATATTTTCATCTCCTTTATTTCTTATAACGATGGATATCTGCAGCACATAGATGTTTACACCACTTACATAATCATTCCACCATCTACACGTATTATTTCACCTGTTACATAACTTGCTAAATTACTTGCTAAAAATAAGGCTACATTTGCAACTTCTTCTACGCTACCCATTCTTTTTAAAGGTATATTTTTATTTATCTCTTTTTTTAATTCATCAGTCAATCCCTGAGTCATTTCAGTATCAATAAATCCTGGAGCAATAGCATTTACACGAATGTTTTTCTTTGCAAATTCTTTAGCGGTTGATTTTGTTAGTCCAACTAGTCCAGCTTTAGCAGCAGAATAATTCACTTGACCAGCATTTCCAGAAAGCCCAGATACAGATGTCATGTTTATAATGCTACCACCAGATTTCATCATAGGTCTAACAGCATGCTTAGTACAGTTAAATGCTCCTTTTAAGTTTACATTAATTACATCATCAAATTCTTGTTCTGTCATTCTAAGCAACAACATATCTCTTGTAATACCCGCATTGTTTACTAAAATATCTATTTTGCCAAATTTCTCAATAGTCATATCAATTAATTTTTTTGACTCCTCAAAATTAGCTATATTTGCCACAACTGCAATTGCCTCTCCACCAAGAGCTATTATTTCATTTACTACTTCGTTTGCTGCATCTAAAAAATTTTCATAGGGACAATTTATTACTACTTTAGCTCCTTGCTTTGCAAATGTTAATGCAATAGTTCTTCCAATTCCTCTATTACTACCAGTTATAACAGCTACTTTTTCTTTAAGCATATTTTTCTCCTATTATCACTTTTTAATTAATATTCCATTGAAGCCAATGTTTTATCCAAAGACTTCTTATCTTCAACATTAAAAATCTTAACATTCTTTGAAATCTTGCCTACAAAATTTGCTAATGTTTTCTTTACTCCAATTTCTATAAATATATCAAAACCATCATTTATAAGTCTTTCAACACTTTCTCTAAAGCATACTCCCTGCATAGTCTGAATAGGTATGTTTTTTCTGGCCTCTTCACCATCCATATAATCAGCCGTTACATTACTTACAATTGGAATTTTTGGGTCATTAAAATTTAAATTTGCTACATATTTTTCCAATTTTTCACTAGCTACTTGCATTAATGGGCTATGGAATGCTCCACTAACATTTAAAGGTATTATTCTTTTTGCACCAACTTTTTTTAATTTCTCGCTGGCAAGTTCTATCCCTTCCTTTGTTCCCGAAATAACTAATTGTCCAGGACAATTATCATTTGCTACACATACCAAGTTTCCTTCACTAGTTACCTCTTCACAAACTTTTTTTATAATTTCTTTATCTAATCCTAAAACTGCACTCATAGCTCCTTTATTTAATTTTGTTGCCTCTGACATATATTTTGAACGTAGCTCAACTAATTGTAATGCATCTTCAAAATTCAAAATTCCACTAGCTACCAGTGCACTATACTCTCCTAAACTATATCCAATTATAGCATCTGGTTCAATTCCAGCCTTTTTTACTGCTTCATAAACTGCTAAATTAGTTGTAAATAACGCTACTTGAGTGTACTCTGTTTGATTTATCACTGCATTTGGGTCCTCAAAACAAACTTCTTTAATATCCCACTGTTCAAACAATTCATTTGCTTTATTAAATAAATTTCTACTTTCTTCATAGTTTTCAAATATATCTTTTCCCATTCCAGCATATTGTACTCCTTGCCCAGAAAATAAAAATGCTATTTTCAATTTATCACCATTGCCAATACTATTATAAAACCTTAAGTTTTATATCGTTGCTAGTTTTGACATATTCCTTTCCAGTTTTATACATCTTATGTTTAATATACGTTGCAACCTACGCAAATTTTTTCTAAATTTTACTGTTTTTACATCTATGTTTATTATTTTTTTAGCCCTAACCATAGAACAATGCTTCATTTGCCTACTAAATTAAAAAAACTCTAAAATAGCACAATAGCACTATAAAGGATAGTACTCTAATTTTTCAAATCCAAAATACTATTATTTGGGCGATTTTAATCGCCCTTATTATGTTATTAAAAATCCAATTTACTTTTACCATTAGCTATTAAGTCTTTTGCTTCACTTACAAATTCATCAATTATTTCTTGTGCATTTTGTTCCTTGTTAAGCATTCCTGCAATTTGACCAGCCATAACAGATCCACGGGTAATATCACCTTCAACAACTGCTCGTCTAAGGCTATCTGCACCTAATTTTTCAAGTTCTTCAGGTGTAGCTCCATTTTTTTCTAACTTTAAGTACTCTCTTGTTAAATGATTTCGTATGCTACGAATAGGATGTCCTGTACTTCTTCCAGTTACAACAGCATCAATATCATTCGCTTTTATAACTCTATCTTTATAGTTTTGATGAATATCGCATTCTTTAGCTAATACAAATCTTGTTCCAACTTGCACTCCTTCTGCTCCAAGCATAAGGGCTGCTACAAATCCTCTTCCATCACCAATGCCTCCTGCTGCAATAACAGGTATTTTTAACGCATCAACAACTTGAGGAACAATAACCATTGTAGTATAGGATAAGAACCCGACGCCTTACTACATTACTGTAGTAGGTTTCCTTGAACTCTCCCCCAGAACCGTACTTACACCTCTCAATGTATACGGCTCACCGTCTATCAATCTAGTTCTCCATTGTGTATCTTTCTATGACATTCTACACATAAAGTTATAGTTTTTCTTTGCCTTTACATCATATACTCTTATTTCTTTTAGGTTTTTATATAATTCATGTATTTTCTTTCTCATGCCATTCACAAACTTCTATCTTTAATTTTGTGCTTGGGTGCATTTCTATGTCTTTCCAGTTACTACCTGTTTTATTTCTTGCAAAACCTTCATCATAATAATAGCATATTTCAGGTCCATTTTTAGTCATATACTTTATGCCTAATTTCCCATCTATTGTATATTTATCAAATATTTTCCTTATAGATGTTTTATACTTATGGCCCATAGTTTTGACAAAACTATATTTCATAATATAATTATAAGAATTTAGACTATTCACATTCATAGCTAATCTATAATAATTATATAAACTTCTGATTTCTGCATTATAGGTTTTTATTATTTCCAAATCGTCATTATTTATTAAATAAGTTCTATGAGTTGGTTCCCATATTTCTTTTCCTTTTTTATTAATAACATTAACAGCGCCATGTTCTTTTAATTTTGTTATCCAAGCTTCTTTTGGCATATACACTTTTGTTTGCCCATAAGTTCTTTTTTTTACCGTATCATTTTGTTTTACTCTTTTTATTTCTTGAGACCTTACAGTAATTTCATAACCTAAGAATTTAGCCCTATCTTTGCTACTGGTTATTAAAGTTTTTTCCTCTGACAATTCTAGTTCAAGTTTTTCTTTCAAGAAGTTTTTTATATTCTCTTTTATTTTTTTCGTATCCTCTTTGTTCCCTATTACACCTATTATAAAGGTATCAGCATATCTAACATAGTATAATCTTTTAAATTCTGTATCCATAGAATAGTTAATTTTAGTTCTTTCTTTACCCTCTTCAAAGCTTAATCTAACGCCATCCACATATTTATCAAATTCATTTAAGTATATGTTTGATAAAATAGGACTTATTATTCCTCCTTGAGGTATTCCAGAGTAAGTGTTATTATACTTCCATTCTTCTAAATATCCTGCTCTAAGAAATTTCCAAATCAAATTTATAAATTTTTCATCTTTAATTTTTTTTCTTAAAATATCTATTAATCTATGATGATTAATGTTATCAAAGAAACATTTAATGTCTCCTTTTATATACCATTGAGTACCTTTTTGTTTACTTATTTGGTCTATAGCTGTATGACAACTTCTTTTTGGTCTATAACCATGAGAATTTACTGAAAAATTATTTTCATATATACTTTCTAGTATACTTCTTATTATTTCTTGAACTATTTTATCATCTATTGACGGTATTCCTAGTAATATTTTCTTTCCATTCTTTTTTGGAATATAAACTCCTTGAGCGGGATACGGTTTGTAACTCTCATCTTTAATTTCATTGATTAATTTATCCACTCGCTCTTTCATTCTGTCAATAGAATCTGTATCACTTATCATATTTTCTTTAGAACTTAAATTTTTATAAGCAATATAATAAAATTCTTCATTATAGAGATTTCTATATAGCCTTTTAAATTGACAATTTTCCTTTAATGCTACTTCAGCTAGACTGTTTAAAACAATCATTGGATTTCTCATGTGCACTCGCACCTTCCTTTTCTTATTTTAAACCGATAGACTAACACCCTTCGCCATGTACTAGGCTTTCCCCAGCTCAGACTACTATGATGTTTCTGTTACCTTATGAACCTTCATCTTTCTCTACCTATATACGACTATTACCTCGCTTGTATCAAAGATATATTTAGTTATACTAAAACGTTCCACTTAGGTAATCTCCGTTTAGATTATAATTAATAGCTTTGTATAATGTCGGATAGAACTTTCAATCTTTACTACTTATTGTAGTTGAATATCTTGTGGTCTTACTATATGTATAGAACTTACTTATACATATAATCCTGTAAAGCTATTGTAGCTTACTTTAAGATACATATCGTTTCACTAGCTTTCGATATGGCAATCGGTCGTACTTCTCGATTTATTCTTCACGCAATCCAGCATTTATCCTCGTTTATACTTCTTACTTCGGCTCTCAGTCTTAACTTTAGCTATTTAGTTAACTTGAGCCTTTATATAACCATGCTACACTCTCCCATTTTCCTTTCGGTCAGGGATAAGGTTATTAGTAATAGGAGTATTGATTTAGACCTTTCTCCTAGTGTATTGCCATCTACACAATTAACTATAATCCTCGATAAGTTATAACAAGCTTATCTTACGGACGCACAAGTTCACCTATATGTCCACCTGCTTCACAACCTTCAACTATAACTGCATCCACGCCAGAATTTTCCATACGTTTTGCAATTGCTACAGAAGGTACCACAGGAATTACTTTTATTCCATTTGATTGCCACATTTCAAGATATTTCCCCGGACTGCCTGCTCCTGTTGTCAGAATTTTGACGCCTTCTTCAACAACAACTTCCGCTACTTCTTCAGCATAAGGGCTTAACAACATAATGTTAACGCCAAATGGTTTATCCGTTTTCTCTTTACACTTTCTTATTTCTTGTCTAAGCCATTCTGCTGGTGCATTTCCACCTGCAATTATACCCAATCCTCCTGCCTGTGAGACAGCAGCGGCAATAGAATGGTTTGCTACCCATGCCATTGCCCCTTGGAAAATAGGATATTGAATGCCCAGCATACTACACACTCGGTTCATAATCCTTTACTCCTTTAAATAATTATTGTCTGTCTTCAATGTACTTAACAGCATCACTAACAGTTTTTATATCTTCTAAGTCTTCATTTTGAATGGTTACACCAAATTCATCTTCAAGACTCATAATAATTTCATAAAGATCTAAAGAGTCTGCCTCTAAATCATCTTTGAAATTTGATTGCATTGTTACTTCACTTTCATCCACACTTAGTTTGTCTGCAATAATTTCTTGCAATTTTTTAAATACCATCTTTTTATTACCTCCAAAATTTTAATTTAATTTATCTTAAGGGAAAATCCCATTAAGAGCTACCATTGAGCAACCATACTTCCCCAAGTTAGTCCTCCACCAAAACCTGCTAAAACAATTTTATCTCCATTTTTCAATTTACCTTTTGCCTCATGCAAAGCTATAGGCACACTTGCTCCAGAGGTGTTTCCATACTTATCAAGGTTTTTAAAAAATAAATTTATATCTACACCTAAATTCTTTGCTACACTGCTTATTATTCGTTCATTTGCCTGGTGCAAAACAAATAATTTTATTTCATCTATATTAACTTGTGCTTTTTCTAGTGCTTTTGTTATACTTTTTGGTACAACATTAACTGCAAATCTATAAACTGCTCTTCCATCCATTTTAATAAAAGATGGAGAATATTCATTCTTCACAAAAAGATTATTTATTGGTTGATTTTCTAAAACCAAGGTTTGTCCTAGATTTCCATCACTGCCCACATCAAAAGCTAGAATTTTATTTTCATCTGTTTCTCCATATAAAACAGCTCCTGAACCATCACCAAAAAGTATGCATGTACCTCTATCATTCCAATCAACTACTTTGCTAAATATTTCTGCCCCAATAACCAAAGCTTTTTTTGCACTACCACAATTTATTGCTTCTATTGCTATCTTTGAAGCATATATAAATCCGCTACATGCTGCACTTATATCAAATGCTATTGCATTTGTTGCCCCAATTTCAGCTTGTACACTACAGGCTGTACTTGGCATCATTTGGTCTGGTGATACTGTTCCAACTATAATAAGATCTATTTCTAGTGGATCAATGTCTTTTATTGCCTCTTTAGCTGCATTTGTTGCTAAACTGACAGTTGTTTCATCCGTAACAATTCTTCTTTCTCTAATTCCTGTCCTTTGGACAATCCATTCATCAGATGTATCTATAAAAGTTGATATTTTTTCATTTGTTAGTTTATATTTTGGCACGCACATCCCTGTGCTCAATATTTTTACTCCTCGCATTTTCTTATCCCTTAAAATTTTGACCTCCCCTAATACATAGGGTGTTAGGTAAAGTATACATTGCTCTAATTTTACTGTCAACATATAATTAGTATATTTTCAGTATAAAGGTATGAATATATAAAATCTTTATACTAATTTAATAAAATATAACATTAAATTCAATAAAATTTTTCCATTATTAAGGAGTGAACTTTACCTCTATCAAAACATAATTGTACATTTCTTCTAAGTATATTTTAACCAAAAAATGTTAATATTTTAATTATAGAGGTGATACAAAAAATGTTTAGCGCACGAATATTAAAAGGAAAAATTGTTTTTTTATATTTACTTAATGTTTTTGATATAATTTTTACTTTAATGCTATTAGAAACTTCACATTTTAAAGAAATAAATATACTAATGCAATCAATAGTAACAAATAATATTCTATCAATTTTTATAAAAATTATTCTTCCAGCAGTAATTATGCTTTATATTTTATACTTAATAGAACAATGTAACATAAAAAAATTAATTTTTTGTAACATAGTTATTAGCATAGCGATTATATTTTATATTTTAGTTAATCTTAACCATATATATTTAAGTTTAAACTATTTTTTTATATAATTATACAGCTTGTGCTAGTTAATTATATTATAGTAACTAAATTCACATTGGTACAGGAGCGACGCTCCTGTTTAGAACTCTCACAACTAAGTACATCTAATAGAATACAATTAAAATCCATAACTTACCTATATAATAAGCATAAACTTCAATTGTAACTTATGGCTAATAAACAAAATCTCCCTACAATAAAAAGGATGCTATCATTAAAAAATAAGTATCTTAATAAATTTAATGTTATATAAGTAAAACTGCTAGTTATGTTGTACACTATAGTATAACCAATAATATTGAAACTTTAGTAGTTGGCTATATACCAGCTTTTAATTATAATGCCATTTCCGCAAAAGCTGTCTTTCAACACTATTGCTTTGAAGCCTTAAGAACACACTTGAAACATATTTGCCAAAAAAATTAAGTATTTGGAACAATAAGAAAGTTATACTTCAAAGGCTAGTTTTTTAGGCAATGATTACGTTCCAGTTTTTGATCCAAAAAATTCTATTAAATATACTTTTAGTGGTAAACGTATCCAGCGTGGAATGTACCCTTCAAAAAATGGTATACTTATAAATGGTGCATGTAAAAAAAGCAACCAAACTTTTGATTTTGAAGTATTGTGTAAAAGACTTTCATTTGGCCCCCAACGAATACACATTTGTTAAAAATCTGATTTTAGCCTTTATAACTTGTCATAACTCCTAGAAACTCTATAGTATATAAGAATCTATAAGTTTTGTTAAATTTTTTTACTATATAGAAATTGCTTTATTAAAGATTATAGAAATAAATTTTTATAGTGTGAGGTCTAAGACCGCGGGCCTATATTGGAAAGGAGTAAAGAAATTGAAAATTTATAAAACCAGTGAAGACGGAAAGCAAAAAAAAATAAAAACTATCGAGGATGGTTGTTGGATTAATTTATGTTCACCCAGTAAATCTGATATTGAACTAGTTTCAAAGATGTGTCAAATTGAAGAAGCTGATATTATGTTAGGACTTGACGAAGAAGAAAAGGCTCATATTGCAGTTGAAGACAATTATACTATAATTGTAGTGGACGCTCCTATAAAAGATAGTGAAGGATTACATGAATTTATAACAATTCCCCTAGAAATTATAATCGCAAATAGTTTTATTATGACAATTTGTATATATCCTATTGATTTATTGCAAGATTTTATAGAAGGAAGGGTTAAAGGTTTCTATACCTATAAAAGAACACGATTTATACTGCAACTTCTTTATAAAAATTCTTCCTACTTTTTACACTACTTAAGATATATTGATAGAGTAAGCAACAAAGTTGAACGTGAACTTGAAATAAATATGAAAAATAAGGATTTATTATACTTACTAGAGCTAGAAAAAAGTTTAGTTTATTTTTCAACCGCTTTACGTGCAAATGAAATTGTTCTGGAAAAAATGTTAAGAATGGATAAAATTAAACAATATCAAGAAGACAAAGAATTACTTGAAGATGTAATTGTGGAAAATAAGCAAGCGATGGAAATGGCCAGCGTATACAGTAGCATCCTAGGAGAAACAAGAGATGCATTTGCTTCTATAATTTCAAACAATCTTAACACCATAATGCAACGACTTACTTCCATAACTATAATATTAGCTTTGCCAACCATGATTTTTAGCCTTTTTGGTATGAATGTTCCTCTTCCTTTTATAAATCAACCTTATGCAATTATATACATTTTAATAATTTCAATTATTTTTGTTATAATTGGATTTATAATTATGGTAAAGAAAAAAATGTTTTAATCTTTTTCATGTTGTAAAAAATCAAATAATTAAATATAATAAAATTATACACAAAAAAAAAGAGGGTGTCATATGAAAAGAGTTAATAATACCAATTTAGTAAAACGATTAACAATTACAATTGGAGGAGTCGTTACTTTAATATTACTATCTTTAATATTTATAGTAATTGCACAAGTTTACAGTTCCAGTGTAAAAGATACACATGTTACTTTTGAAACCAAAGCAGAACTTAATGCAAATAAGGTTCAAGAAGTAATTTCAGTTGTAGATAGCGTTGCCAAAAATTTACAATCTTATATCAAAAAAAATTTTAACAATTTAAAGTTAGTTTTAGACCGTACAAATGGTTTAAACTCAAAAGTCAAATTTAGTATGGTATATGGAACGCTAATTGATGAAAGCAAAATTGAAATAGAAAGTTACATTTTAAACACAGCTTGGGCTGCTTTAGAAACTAACAAGAACATTGGTGTATTAGCCGTATACCTTGAACCTTATGTATTTGATTCAACCTTATTTACTTATGGTGTAGAAGTTTCTCAAGAAAATCTTAAGTCAAAAACTATAACTCCTATATTTTCATATGATAAATATGCACATGAAGAATTTTATTTAATTCCCCAGCAAACACTTAAGCCGCATACAACTAACCCTATAATAGACGAAAACGGAAATATAGCTTATTATATATCCTATCCCATTATACATAAAGATGAATTCAAAGGAGTTATCGTTACAAATATTTTATCCTCTAGTTTTGATGATATTATACCCGAAAATACCACCTATAGCACTTTATTTTCCTCCATTTTTAATCAAAATTGGGACACAATTTATGATTCTGTTCACCCTGAATTAATCAATACCAATATATCTGAAATAATTGTACCAAAAGATATGGCCAAATGGCAAAAATTAGGAGAACAAAAAGAACCATTTTATGTTAAAACTCAATCAATTGATGGAAAAAAATACGAAAGATATTTATACCCAATTGGAGTTACAGATACTACCTGGTGGGCTCATATATCTGTAGAAAGTAAAGAATTTTACTCCAAAATTTGGACATTAATTATGCTAATATCCTCAGTTTCAATAGTTTCATTGTTAATACTAATATTCGTAACTAGACATGTTTTAACCAAAGCATTAAAACCTCTTAATCAAGTTGTTTCAGCAGCAACCCAAATATCCCATGGAAATTTGGATATTTCTTTAAATTTACCATATCAAGACGAAATTGGAGTTTTGGGTCAAGAATTTAAAAATACTTCTCATTCATTAAAAGAAATTATATTTGATATTGAACAAGTACTTGACCAAATGGCACAAGGAGATTTTACTGCAACTAGAAATATTAAGGCAAATTATACAGGAGCATTTCATCCAATAAAAATATCCCTAATACAAATTAGCGAAAAGCTAAGCGAAACACTATCTAATATTATAAGTGTATCTAAAAAAGTAAGCAGAGGAGCAGAAAATATTGCAAAAGGGTCAATTGAGCTTGCAAATGGAACTATTGAGCAAAGTGCAATTGTTCAAAATTTTAAGGGTATAACTGAAGAAATCGAGCAAGGTATAAATATAACGGTAAACCAAGCAAAAGAAACCAGTAAAATCTCTATTGAAGCAAAGCAAAAAGCATCTCACGGCACTGCTGAAATGGAAAACATGTTATTATCAATGAGCGAAATCAACAAATCTAGTCAAATAATTTCCGATGTATTAAAAACTGTATCAGATATTTCAACTCAAACAAATTTATTAGCATTGAATGCTTCTATTGAAGCTGCACGTGCAGGTGAAAACGGAAAGGGATTCGCTGTTGTAGCTGATGAAATAAGAAATCTTGCTATCCGTAGTAACGAAACTGTACAAGAAATCGAAAAAATATTAAAGAAAAGCATGAGTGATATATCTAAGGGTCAAGATATGGCTAATAACACCGCCTTAAGTCTACAAGCAATTGTAGCTACTATAGAAAAAACAACCTTAGTCTCAGAAGAATTATTAAAAACCAGTAATTCCCAAAAATATACTCTAGAAAATTTAGTATCAGGTACAAACCAAATTTCTGCACTTATTCAAACAAATACATCCACATCACAAGAAGCTGCTGCTATAAGCGAAGAGCTTGCAAAACAAGCCGAATATTTATTTAATCTAATACACTACTTCAAAATACTAAAATAATAAATCATCTTAATACAATTCATTACATCAATAGGCGTAAATCCCACTCTTTTAGGGACAGGAGTTTCAGAATAAACATTATTTCATTACAAAAAGTAGAGTACTATCCTTTTGTATAGTGCTCTACTTTTTCTCTTATTCCTGAATCACAGATTTAGAAATAACGTGACTAAATCTGTGATTTTTTCGCACGTAATAATCTCAGAATCCCGAAATTGCATCTGCATTTAATCTTTTAATAATCTTTTTTGCAAGGTCTATACTATTTTGAAGGTCACTTATCGAAGAAATTCCATAATGTGTATGTGCATAACGCACTGGAATTCCAATAACAATTACTGGAACTCCCATATTTGAAATGTGAATTGAACCTCCATTTGTTGCCCCACCTGTTCTCACAGCTTGTTGAACTGGTATACCATATTCTTTTGCTATGTCCAATGCAAATTTTTGAAAACGTGGATTTGTAATCATTTTGATATCTATATGTCTAAGCATTGGCCCTTTGTGTACTGCTGTTTGAATTAAATGTTCATTTTCAAATGTGTCATCAGCTGGACACCCCTCAAAAACAATAGCAATATCAGGTTTTACTTTATTTGCCCCAACTATAGCTCCACGTGTACCAACTTCTTCTTGAGAAGAAATTAAACCTACAATATCAACATCTAATTCATACTGTTTCAATACTTTTAAAGTTTCAAGCAAAGCAACACAACCTAAACGACAATCAAACGCTTTTCCAATCATAGTGCCATTTTTATCATTAAACGAAAACGTAGCCTCTGGAATAATTGGTGCACCAATATTTATTTTGTATTTTTCCAATACTTCTGTATAGCTGTTTGCTCCAATGTCTATGTTCATGTTATCAATTGACAACTTTTCATTGTCTTGCATGTAGTGAGGTGGCTTCGAAGCAACAACTCCCATAACTGGCTCTCCATCAGTATTAATAATTCTTACTAAATGTGCTGGAATATTACTTTCAACCCATCCCCCTATCTTAATAAATTGAATTAACCCATTTGGCTTTATTCTTCGTACCATAAATCCTACTTCATCACTATGTGCATCAAGCATAACAATAGGTTTTTCACCAGTATTAGTATTCGGTTTTAAATACAAGTTCCTTATGCTATCTTCACTTACTTCACAATGCTCTGGTGCATGTTTACGGATAACTTTTAACACATCATCTTCAAATCCAGATATTCCATTGACATTTGATAACTCTTCTACTATTTTTAACATTATACATTGTTGCCAAAACCTTATAAAACTTTATAAGATATTTATTGATTTTGCAGTCCCAAGGTTTAACTTCCCATATGAACCTCCCACACCTAAAGGAGTGGATTTTACGCCCTTATTCTATAACTTTTAACCTTCTTTGTAGTTGTAAAAATTTATACTTTCATTTATATATTTTTAGGCCACATTCTTCAAATTTATATGTTCTTTCTGCAAATATGATTTAGTCTTATTTTTACAAGTTTTATAAATAATAGTCTTATTTTTTTCTAGTTTTATAATGTTGCTAGTTTTGACATACTCCTCTCCATTTATATTTATTTAAGATTTTACGTTGCAACCGACGTAATCTTTTTTTTCTACTTTCTTACTATCTCTGTTTTACATTTTTACTATTTATTACTGCAGCTAACATTTTTTTCATAGATATATTTTGTATATCAAATCAAGTTATCAAAATCAAATAAAGTTCGCTATAGCAAAAGATAATTTATAACTGTTTTTAAATTTGGCATACTCTTTTTATAATCCATCTTAACAGGGAATTTCCCCGCTATTATCCTATAATAAGATGTTTATACAAAGTTATATAGTTTTATAAGCCGTTATTTATCTTCCATAATATTTTAACCTATGTATCTTATTTTTTCCACTAATTTATACCATTTTTTAAATATTTTTAAAATTCTAAAGATAATATACCCAAAAACAATCCCTACTGTGTTTAAAATTAAATCATCAATATCAACTGCTCTATTTAAAAATATTTGTAAACTTTCTATGCCAAAAGTAATCAAAAATCCCATTAATATCTCAACCATAAAATAATCTAGCTTTTTCCATAACAAAGCAAAGAAAAATCCAAACGGAGAAAATAATATTGTGTTTCCTAAAATATTAAATGTAGATATTATAAATCTTTCAACGCTCAAATTTGAACTTCTTAAATAATTTCTTATAGTTTTAAAAGGCTCTAAATTTATTCTAATGTAATCCGTTCTTAAATCAAAGAAAATACTTCCGTCTATTATTTCCCACTTTGGTATTATAGTTTGAGAAAACATTCCTATCATATATGCCACAAACATAACTAATGTTACTTCCCGATGCATATTTACTACTCTACAATTCTTTTTTAAGTAGTTTCTTCTAAAAATAATATATACCGGTGTAAAGATTATACTGTACATAAACATACTTAATAAATACTTTATAATTAATTGCATAAACATGCCTCTCTTTCTGTTTTTATAGTGTGCTTTGAAATAATTTGATTATATTGGTGCAGTAATGAAGTGCCTATTGTAACTTTCAAAAAAAACATTTCAGCTTATAGATACATTTAGCCTAAACATAGTCCATAATTATACTTTAATTTGTACTAGTTATACTGCAAACTATATTTAAGTATAGTCTAAAATAAGATTACTTAAACGTATTTTATAGAAATTTTGTTACTTATTTTATATTTTTCATAATTAAGCTGCTGAACAATTAATTTTTATCTAAAAATAGCAAGAATACTCACCCCTCTATAGGAGATGAGATGAATTGTTATAATTTATTGAATATATTAATCTAATATATTATATTCCGTAATAACATTAGGAAGATATCATTAAATGGATTTATACACAAACAATCATTCCAGTTTTTAATTTAAACTATCACTTAATATTAGTGATAAAATATCGACAATAGGTATTAAATACAGATATATCTAATAGATTAAAAAAATATTTGAATATATTTCACCAAATTATACTATTATGCTAAATGAAGGTGAACACGATAAAGACTATATACATGCATTATTTAAAGCTCATCCAAATAGCGAACTATCAAAGTTCATCAATGCCTATAAAATTGCTAGTAGTAGATTGGTAAAAAAGGAATTTCCTATAATTAAACAAAACTTATGGAAAGAATATTTTGGACGAGAAGTTATTGTTTAATCACTACAGGGGGAGTTGCTATTGATATAATAAAAAAATATATTGAAAATCAAGAAAAGTAAGGTAAAAGATAGAGGATGCAGATGTGGATATAGAAATCATAGAAATTTATTAGATGAGATAAATATAAGTCGAACCTAGGATATAAGATAAAATTATATCAGCCAACTATAATGTTCTGCCCGTCAATAGCAGGCACTAAACTAAAGGTCATATTGGACTAGCAGAAATGAATTCGTCCTTTAATCACTTTAGAATCCCCCAATTTTATACATGTGGAGTGTCAATGGTTGTATTTTATTAGATATATACTTTAATAGTTAAGACATGTGAAAAAAAACAAGTAGCAGACACTAACAATCATAAAAAACTAAAATAACAGATTTAGTCACGTTATTAATAAGTCCGTGTATTATGAATAAGATAAAAGACCCTTTGGTCTTCTTCCATGATTCAGGAATAAAAAAAGAGAGCACATAGTACTCTCTTTTTAACTAGTCATATTGTGTAATACATTCTCAATTAAATAATCAAGAATAATATTGTTATCATATAAATAGTTCACTACTATACTCTGTTCCCAGATATCTCTAAAATCACTAAATCCATCCATAGTAATAATAAGCGGAACTATCAAACATATTACCCAAATAATTATAAATCCTTTTATCACTCCTAATCCAGCTCCTGCTAACCTATTAAAAAAACCAATCACAGGTATATTGGCAAGAAAGTTTAAAAGCTTAAAAATTCTATTTAAAAGTACTCTTGCTATAATCCAAACAATCAATATCGATGTACCATTTACAATAATTTTTGTTAGATAGCTTGAGATATATTCCGCAAAGTTATTTGCATTAAATAACTCATATGCTTCAGAGTTATTGTTAAGTATTATAGTATTTTGCAAAGCCTCTGGTATAAAACTTAAGTATTGTTGCAAAATATTAGCCTGATTTTGCAATCCTTGAACTATTTCCATTCCAGAGATATATGTAAATATAGAAGTTCCTAATATTATTTCTAAATCCATCATTCCTAAAACTCCAGTAAAAATAGGATACAGTATAAATGCAATTACTAGAGCTAACACTGTTGACCCCAGCTCATATATAGTCATAACAAAGCCTTTTTTATAAGATAACCCTGCCATTACTAACATAAAGCTTAAAAATATTAAATCTATCAATGTTCTTCACTTCCTTCTTACTAAACAAGCCATAAAGCCCCTAGCTTTAGCTATGGGGATATACGGCTATTTAAGATATTTCCATTGTTATGAGCACCTATCTTAATTCCTCACAGTATTTCTTATCTCTTTCTTAATCGGATTACACTATCTTTTTTCACTGCTATAACAAAATTACCTTCTTCATTATAAATTACTTTTTTTACGTCTCCAATTGCATTATATTCAAAAAATTGTGCTCCTAATTTATTATATCCTTTAAAGTTATGTCCATCTCCTACTATAACCCCTTTATCATTAGCATACATAAATTCCACTGGTCTATCAAAATCTAACTTTATCTTTAATTCCTCATTTGGTGTCATAATGTCTAGTTCTTCTGACCTAATTACAGTATCTTCATTTTCACTCATTAATACAGGTAAATATCCACCCGCCTTGGCTTGCTTGTTAAGATATGGCGTAAATAAAGTATATGTACTATCATATTGAACAATCATGTTACCCAAAATATCATAAAAAGTAATAAATCTATCACCAATACTTGCCCATACTTCATCCGACACAAACTCAATCTCATATACAAGATTTTCTTTTTCCACATTTGCATACAGCATTGGGTCCAATCTCTCTATTTCTGGCTTGTTAATAGCAATTGCTCCAACAACTGATTCCAAACTCACTC
Organism: Candidatus Epulonipiscium fishelsonii; assembly: GCA_001983475.1. Classification (GTDB taxonomy): domain Bacteria; phylum Bacillota; class Clostridia; order Lachnospirales; family Cellulosilyticaceae; genus Epulopiscium_A. The sequence continues at coordinate 22,381 of LJHD01000283.1, forward strand.
CACCAACATAAAGATAACTTACCATTATAAATTTATTGTTTGGAGAAACTTCCACCGAAACGGGATATGTTCCACTAGAAATAAAGCTGCCACTTTGTACATTAAGAAATCTTCCATTCTCGTTATATGCAGATATAATATGTCCTTTTTCAATTTCTTCAATTATAGCAACATTTCCAGATTGATTAATAGAAAAGTTCGCAATTGGATTTTGTACTAATATATCAGCTTGTTTTCCTTTTTCATTAAATATAGTTATTTTTTTACTACCTTTACTTCCAATCGCAAAATAAGGATCTTTTTGTGAAAATCTCATTTCCTTTAAATTTAATGTATCAGACCAAATTTCATCCCCATTTACATCGTATGCAATTATACCATCATTTGTAATATGAATAATTTGTCCAGCATTAACTCCTATATATTCTGTTTTAATTGGGTCAAATTCAAAAATCAACTCTCCTGATTCATATTTCTCAAATTGGTATATACTAGTTTTAAACTGAAATATAAGTATATATCCTATAATAATAAATGTTATGGTAATGAAAATAATAGGTGTCAATTTTAATTGTTGTCTATGTGCCATATTTTTTCCTCCCCAGTACTTATAAGGTCTTGTTAATTTATATCAAAGGCACTTTATTTTGCTTGGGGGTTCATGGGCGCAACCACTGATGTGGTCTCCGCCCCCATAAAACTTACTCCTATAATTTTTAACAATTTTTTTATTTTAACTTAACAGCTCTCTTTATAATGAACTACTCCCACTTGTAAAAGTGTGAGTTTCCCAGTCAATAGTAGTATTCTACTAAATATCCCTGAGCTATCCCCATAGTTGTTCACTACTCTATAACTAACTTTAACAAATTAGAGGCGACATTAATGTCTCTATCATTGTTTGTCTTACATTTTGGACATATCCATTCTCTAATATTTAAATCTTTCATCTTAACATTTATATATTGTTTTATTATGTCAATAGCCACTACCCCTGTAGTAATTAAACAATATAACAAATAAGGGAAAAAGCTCAAAGGGCTTTTTCCCTTATCAGGATAACATATTTAGTCATATTATTTCTAAATTCGTTATCCTTAATAAAATTCCCTAGAGAAAAAGAGGCTTATCGCCTCTTTGTTTTTAGTAACGAATAATAACCTATTGTTCTGTTACTCATTATTGTGAATAAGAAAGTTCAAACTCCCTTATTAGTTTGTGTTAAAATAATAAAAATTAAACACTATTTATTATTATTTATATAATTTCCTAAATCTACTTTTACTTTATAAATTTTTTCAGCACATTCTTTCCATATATTACTTACATCTAAATTAGCTTGGTTCCATAAAGCTGATATTTCTAAAACTGATTTATATAAATTAATATACTTTTTAGCAGATTCATTCCAGCCATATGATTTTTCCATTCCATTTTTCATAATTTGTTTAAAATCTTCATGATCGTAATTATAGCAGTCATATGCTTCTTTTATTTTTTGGTATAACCAATACCCTGAATACTCTTCAAATTCAAATCCTGTTCCTTCTTTAGTTTGATAGTTATAGTGGATAACAGTATCTTTTAGTCCACCCGTTTTTCTTACAATTGGAACAGTTCCATATCTCATTGCTATCAATTGGCCCAGTCCACATGGTTCAAATGCTGAAGGCATCAAAAATACATCGCATGCAGCATATATTTTTTGTGCTAACTCTTCATTAAAATCTAAAAATACTCTAGCTCTATCTCCATAAACATAACTAAAGTGCTTAAACATATTTTCATATTCATATTCCCCAGTTCCAAGTAATACAAATTGAACGTTAAGATCCATTAGTTTATCCAAGAACCATCTTCCGTCAATAGTTTGTTTCATAAGATCAAAACCTTTTTGATCTGTTATTCTTGATATAATACCTATCATCATTGAGCGACTATTTTGTTTTAACCCAAACTCTTTTTGAAATTCTAATTTGTTCTTTTCTTTATTCCAAAGGTGATCTACATCATATGTTTCATATATAAAAGGATCATCTGATGGGTCATATTTTTCTGTATCAATTCCGTTCAATATTCCAACCATACGAGTTGCAACTGTGTCTCTTAAAAGTCCATCCAATCCACATCCATATTCCCAAGTCTTTAATTCCTCTACATAAGACGGACTAACTGTTGTAACAAAATCGGCATAAACTAATCCTGCTTTTAAAAAGCTTATTCCTCCATTAAACTCAATTTTATCAGCAGCTTTATATTCGCTTCCAAGCCCAAGTGTATCTAAAGCATAGTCTCCAAATAATCCTTGAAACTTCATATTATGAATTGTAAAGATACTTCTTATATTTTCATATCTTTTATCCCATTTATATTTATCTTTTAAAAGCAAACATATTGGCCCAGTTTGCCAATCATTACAGTGAATTATATCTGGTATAAAACCTATATGTTGAATTGAGTCCAAAACTGCTTTGCAGAAAAAAGCAAATCTTTCATAGTCATCATCATACCCATATAATCCACCTCTATAGTAAAAATGATCATTTTTGAAAAAGTAAGTTGGTACAATTTTATCATCATAAAAAACTGAAACAGGATGCTGTTTCCAGCCTAAAAATACATCAAAGTTTATAGGCTCTTGGGCACTATCGTCAAAAAATCTCCCTTGCATCGATCCATAATATGGCATTGCAATCCTTACATCTACTCCTTGTGCCCTTAACTCTTTTGGTAGTGCACCAGCAACATCAGCAAGCCCTCCTGTTTTTGCGTATGGGGCTACCTCTGTTGATACAAATAAACATTTTAACATATAATCTTTACACTCCTTTTATTATTATTTACCAAAGAATTCTTTTTAACAGTCTTCTTTATTCATTTAAAATTTTTAATTTTTGACCAACGAAGATTTTATCTCCATCTTCAACCGCCATGTCATTCCATTCTAAAATATCAAGAACTCTTCCTTCTGAATTAAAATGTTTTTTACTAATACCTCTTAACGTATCGCCTTGTTCCACAGAGTATATAATGTAGTCATCATTTTCTGTTACATCTTCTGATATAGCTTCTGTTGCTTTTTCTTCAGGTTCTTCTTCAACTTCTTCATTCACTTCAACTGTTACAGGTTGCAATTCTTCTTCAACTATTACAGGTTGTTCCTCACCCAATATTGTCGGATTTTGTGGAACGATTTCTTGCTGTTTAATTTCATTAAGTATATTTACTGGAGCTTCTTCTTTTATAATATACTTTACACCATTTATTTCTTCTGTTTGTTGATTAAAATCTTCACTTTCGTTAAACACTGCTTGTGCTGGTGTAGTGATCAAGTTTGTATCTTGTGGAGTCCTTGTTAAAATAGCTCCCATTGCTAATAATCCCAAGCAAGCTGCAACAACCGAAAAATTAGTTTTTTGTTTTGTTTGATATTCTTGTTTACGACGAGAACCAATCTCTCTAAATTGTTTTACCACTTCATCCGGGTCTTCCTCTTTTTGACTTACAATAAACGGATTATCAAGCATAAATTGTTGCATACAAGGATTTTTATCATAGTATAAATAAAAGCCAGTTTGTTCTTGTAATGAGTTCCCATTATAAACATAGAATGTTTCAATTTTATTCAATGGATCAACTAGTAATAAAATTGTTTCCTTTTGGTCAAATATTTCTCGGTGAGCTTTAATCTCTGTTGATGTTAACATTGTACCATATCCTGGCTGCATATGTAACCACCCTAAAATTTCAGTATTAGGAAAATACTGCTCTTTTTTCTCAAGAATTGCTTGAACAGCTGGTATACTTATCCACGTTTCCCCTGGACCAAGTAAGTCTTCATCTATAGGAATTATCCCCGAAATAATATTTTCTTGCGTATCTGGATAATATTCTCCCACTAAAATAGCGGCTTTTTCTTTTGTTAAATCTGTTTTTGCATATTGATATAAGTAAGTATAAGCATAATCCTCAAGATACATTATGTATTCACAGTCTGTATCTCCAATTGGTCTTACAGAATCTATGTTAGATAAAAGTTTTTCATATCTATCGCTGGGGTTCTCATAAAAATCATATTCCATCCCAGTCTGGTTTTGTACTTTAACATCTTCAACTTCTCTTTCTATTTTAATATTTTTCTTAGGTTGTATATTCTCTTGTTCTATTTTTTCATTATTTTTTTCAGAATTTTTTCGTGGATCATATATCATTTTCCCCATTTGTATATTCGCCTCCTATTAAATTTATCTGTATCTCTGCATCCTAAAATTTATCCGTATCTTTAGAATACTACATTATTTGTAAAATTTTTAATCTTTTATGTCATATTAGAAAATTTTTTTATTATATTTTTTTACATTTTTTTCACTTATGGAAAAATTTACCATTTTAAAATATAAATATTTTTTGTCAAATTGGTAAATTATATTAATAAAGGTGGTGTTAACCATGTTAAAAAATGGATTACTCAAACATCCAGCATATATTGATGCATATGCTCCTCACAATTTTCGTGATTTTTGTTGCACACTTTCTTACTATTTAGATTTGTATTTACCTATGTATCAGAATGAACTTGTTTTAGTTTGCATCGGTAGTGATAGATTAATGGGTGATAGCCTTGGGCCTTTAATTGGGTATAAATTAATGAATATTCAACATGCGAACTTAAAGGTTTACGGAACACTCGACAATCCTGTTCATGCAAAAAATCTTAAAGATACATTAGATCATATAAATGCCGAACATCCTTCGGCCTTAATTATTTCCATTGATGCTTGTTTAGGAAATAAAGAAAATATTGGTTGTGTAGTTATTAAAGAAGGTTCTATAAAGCCAGGCATTGGTGTGGATAAAGATTTGCCACCTGTAGGACATCTTCATATTCTTGGAATTGTTAATTTAAGTTCTAGAATTAAATCAAATAGCATAAATAAAATTAATGAGCCAGTTAGTTTAAGTGGCTTAATTCATCTAGATATTTTACAAAAAACTAGATTGTCTTTAGTCATGAAAATGGCTGATTTAATTTCTGCAGGCATTAGACATTGTAATTGGTTATATAATTATAAAAACAAATTACAACAAAATAGCCAATTATAACATATCCAAACAGAATTGTGATGTTCTATCTTAAATTTTAAAAATAACTATATTTTATTTATGCCAAATAACAAAGTAATATTTTATTTACATTACTATTAACTAAAAATTCAACCATATTTATTTTCAATTATATAATATAATAACATTTTCTTATTTAAATTAATATTATTATATTATACCTAAAATTTAATAAAAATATAGGTACTTTTTTTTAAGATAAACAAAACTATCAATACAAATGACACTAACTATTTTATTATTCAACACAGTCAACTACATCAATAATTCAAGTTTTTAAAAACTAAGTTATCTATTAAATATTACACATAAACGTTAATCTTTAATACACAATCAACTTAAGTTTAAAATTTACTATTAAACAAATTATCTTTTATGATGTAAACCATAGTTATTTGATTAAAATTACTTGTTTTTTTGCATATAAAATAGCAGTACAAATAAATGAAGATAGAACTTTATCACGGGACTTAGTATTAATCACAAAAAAACTTTTAAACAAGGAAATTTATAAGGGGGATATTTTAAATGAATACAAAAAAATCAATTATAGTTACAGGACATGCGGATTTCGCTAAAGGGTTTAAAAATGCAATTAAAATTTTACTTGGGGAAATCAGCCAAGCACATTTTATCGATTTACAGGATGACTTTTCGTCATATAAAATTGAACTAGAAAATTTAATTCAGGAATTAAGTGCTAATACTGATAAAGTTTTTATTTTTACGGATTTAGCAAATGGTTCACCTTTTAGTGTAGCTTCTAATATTTCTACAGATTTGCCAAATGTTAAAGTTTTTGGTGGTAGCAATTTAGCCATGGTACTTGAAACAATTACACAAATTTTATATGGTATTGAAAAAATTAATACAGATGAAATTTTGTTAGTAGGAAAAGAATCTGTTACTCTATTTGAAGCAGATAGATTATCCACAATTCTTAACGATTAATATATATTTATATAAAATTTAAAGAAAAACCACTATCCATTTGGAATAGTGGTTTTTTATTAAGTCTAAACAATTTTGTTAAATTATTCTAACTAATCTATTTTTTGCATTCTGCAGAATTTGTGCTAGAAGAGTTTATTCTATTTTCTAATTCTTTTTTCAAATCTTCATATCCAGATTTACCTAAAAGTGCAAAGTAGGATAAGCATTCAACGCCTTACTATATCTAGCAGGTTTTCAAATACTCTCCCCAAGAACCGTACGTACACCTCTCAGCGTATACGGCTCACAATCTATCAATCTGTATTGCCATTGTGTAAATGTTACCTTCATGCTATAAGTTGGTGACACGAGCTTTAAATAAAGATTTAATAGCCTTATATCCCCATAAGCTAAAGCTAGGGGCTTTACGGCTTGTTTAGTAAAAGTACTTTGAAATAGTAGCAACTAAATTTTATTATAGTAAGGAACCATAACAGCAGCTCTCCCTTTGAAAGTTGTGTACTTTTTTATTCATGATAGAGAAACCAAAAATTTTATAGATTTGGTTGATTATCTATTTCTTCATCACTTTTTTTTAAATTTCTTTTAAACCCTTCATTATAAAAATAATATATTTTTGTACCTTTTTTTGTTTCATATCGAATTGCTAAATTTCCATCAATATTAAACTTTTGTATTATTTTTGGTACTGATGTTTTATATTTATTTCCCAACGTCTTAATAAAACTATATCGCATTATATGGTAAAATTTATTTAATACACTTACATCTTTGGCCAATCTATAATAATTATATAGACCTTTTATTTCAGCATTATATCTTTTAAATATCGCTAAATCATCATTATCTTTTAGATAGGTCCTATGGCAAGAAACCCATTCTTCTTTCCCATTTTTCATTACAATTTTTAAAGCATTATATTCTTTTAATTTTTTTATCCAAATTTCTTGTGGAACTCTTAAAACAACACTTTTTTGTAATTTTTTATTGTCCATTTTATACAATGCAGCTTTTGACGAATTTTCTACACTAATATTATATCCTAAAAATCTAACTTTATTTTCAGCATAAGTAATAAAAGTTTTTTCTTCTGATAGTTCTAGTTTAAGATTATTTTCTAAATATATTTTTAAATTGCTTTTAATTGCTTTAGCATCTTCTTTGCTTCCTATAATACCTATCAAAAAGCTATTTGCATATCTAGTATAACTTATTCGTTGCTCTAGGTTTACTTTATTAATATATTCTTCCACATATTTATCAAATTCATTTAAATAAATGTTAGCTAATATAGAACTAATTATTCCGCCTTTTGGACTTCCAGAATAAGTTTTATTAAATACCCAATCTTCTAAATATCCTGCTTTTATAAATTTCCAAATAAGATTTATAAATTTTTCATCTTTAATAGTTTTTCTCAGAATATTTATTAGTATATGATGGTCCAGATTATAAAATTTAATATTACCATCTAAATACCACTTTACTCCATTGTAATTTGAAATTTGTTGTAATGCTGTATGACAAGTTCTTTTCACTCTAAAGCTATGAGAACTATTTGAAAACTTTCTTTCATATATTGCTTCTAATAAACTTCTTATTATTTCTTGTATCAATCTGTCCTCTAGTAAATATATTCCAGATGATTTTTTCACTAAACTTGGTTGATAACTTTCAGCTCTCATCTTTTCAATCAAGTTTTCAATCGCAACATCTATATCTTCTGCTGCATTGCCTTCTTTATTAAGTTTATATGCCATATAATAGAATTCTTTATTGTAAAAATTTCTATATAATCTTTCATAATGATAATTTTCTTTTAATGCTTCTTTTTCCAGACTGTCTAATACTGCCTTTGGAGTTCTAATGTGCCTCACGCACCTTCCTAATTTTGTATTGACTGATAGACTATTCCCCTTCGCCATGTACCAAGTTTTCCTTGGCTCGGACTACTATGGGAATTCCGTTACCATATCACCCTTCATTTCTCTCAACATATATAAAGAAATTACCCAATTTGTATCAGAAATATATCTATAATAGAATGTGTGACTTAGGCAATCACAGTTTAGTATAAAATAACTTGCTATTCATTGTAATGTCGGATAGAACTTTCAACCTTTTCTGCTATTGCAGCTAGACGTTTTGTGACACTAATTAGCTTGGTTATCTAATTTTATATAATCTCAAATATGTTATAGATTATATACAAAACGTGTATCGTTTCAATGGCTTTCGATACAAGGAAACTTAACCTTCTTCAGTCTATTCTTCACGCAGTTTAGCATTTATCCTCGTTTACAATTTTTACCTTGCCATTCAGTCGTGACTTTACCATTAATCAACTTATGACTTTATAACCATGCTACACTCCCCCATTCTTTTCAGTTTGGGATAAGGTTATTGGTAACAAGAGCATTACTTCTAGTGTCTCTCTCTTGAGGTGTTGCAATTCACCTATTTATTTTTATACCACGATAAACTTTAACAAATTATGCTACAAGCTTATCTGACTGTCGCACCATATTGCGTTTATATTCTTCAACTCCTGGTTGATCAAATGGGTTTACTCTTAGAAGATATCCACTTATACCACAAGCTTTTTCAAAGAAATAAACTAATTTTCCAAAAGTAAATGCATCTAGTTGTTCTATATTTATTACGATATTTGGTACCCCACCATCAACATGAGCTAATAAAGTTCCTTCAAAGGCTTTTTTATTTACAAAGTCCATTGTTTTTCCAGCAAGATAATTTAATCCATCTAAATCATTTTCTGCTGCTTCAAGAGTACGTTCGAATTTGGGTTTTTTAACATTTAAAATTGTTTCAAATATAAAACGTCCACCATCTTGAATATATTGTCCAATTGAATGTAAATCTGTTGAAAAATTGGCTGAAGCTGGGAAAATTCCTTTTTTATCTTTTCCTTCACTTTCCGCATAAAGTTGTTTCCACCATTCTGCGAAATATTGCAAACAAGGTTCATAGTTAACTATGATTTCAGTATTTTTGTTTTTAGCTAATAGTATATTTCTTATGATAGCATATTTATAAGCTGGATTTTCACAAACATCGTCTGTACCATATTCTGTACGACCTTCAGCTGCACCTGCCATTAACTCATCAATGTTAATTCCTGCAGCTGCAATTGGTAAAAGACCAACAGCTGTAAGAACAGAGAAACGACCACCAACATCATCAGGAATAATAAAAGTTTCATATCCTTCATTTTTTGCCATAGTTAATAAAGCACCTCTTGCTTTATCAGTAGTAGCAAATATACGATTTTTTGCTTCTTCTTTACCATATTTGTCTTCAAGATATTTTTTAAACACTCTAAAAGCAATAGCTGGCTCAGTAGTAGTTCCTGATTTTGAAATTACATTTACACTTATATCTTTGCCTTTACATACATCTAATAGGTTTTCCATATAAGTGCTTGAAATATTGTTTCCAACAAAATATATTTCTGGTGTTTTTCTTTGCTCCTTTGTCAAGGAATTATAAAATTGATGTGTTAAAGCTTCTATACAAGCTCTTGCTCCAAGGTATGATCCACCTATTCCTATAACAATCAGCACATCACTGTTTTGTTGTATTTTTTCAGCTGCTTTTTTTATTCTATAAAACTCTTCTTTGTCATAATTTACTGGTAAATCAATCCATCCCAAGAAGTCTGAACCTGCACCTGTTTTTTCATTTAACATTTGATGTGCTAACTTTACTGAAGGTATGATATTTTGGATCTCTTTGCAACCAACACCTGCATTTGAAAAATCAATTCCTATATTGCTCATTTTTTCTAAACACCTCACCTTTTAATTTAAGACAATAAGCTTCTTGCTTACTGTTTAGAACAAATAAATTATTATTTATCTGCACTACGGAAGTATTTTACCATTATTTTGAAAATGATGTCAACCCGCTTTTCAACTTCTATTTTTCCATCAACAGCAAATATAGGGTCTTGATTTTGTTTTATCAATAGTTTATAGCCTTCTTGAACTTTTTTATGAAATTCTTTTTGTTCAAAATCAAATCTGTTAGTATCCTTTGCACCCCTCTTTCTTTCAAGACACACTTCTATAGGAGTATCTATAAAGATATTTATATCTGGATATACATCACATACAAAATTATTTAAATTACGTACCTCTTTCATCCCTAAACCTCTAGCATATCCTTGATATACAATGGAGCTTAAAAAAAATCTATCACAAAGGACAATATATCCTTGTTTAAGATATGGAATAACATTGCTTAAAATATTTTCTCTTCTTGCTGCAAGATATAATAGCAATTCTGTTTTAGGGTCAATATTATAATCCATTATAGTGTTTCTTATAGCTTCAGCAGAAGGAAGCCCTCCTGGTTCTCTTGTTAAAATTACTTTATAGTTATTATTTTCCAACTTTTTTTTCAGTTTAGTTATAGTAAGAGATTTTCCCGATCCATCAAGTCCTTCTAAAGCAATAAACAATC
>LJHD01000284.1:0-12714 GCA_001983475.1 Candidatus Epulonipiscium fishelsonii
CATATTCTAGTCCTTTCAAACTAGAGATTTCCATTTTATCCGCATATAAACTAGTTAATGTTTCAATTTCATTTTTTAGAATTATTCCATCAAGATTTTTATCAACTAGTGAAAGTACGATATTCCTTAGTTTTTTATCAGGAATATCAATAATTTCTTGTTGGGTGTGGATATTTTCTTCAATTTTTGAGTCTGAAATATGTATATTATCTTCTTGCATTGTTACAGGTGAAGCAGTAGTTATAGAGCTGGAAAATATGCTACTACTTGCTACAAGTAAACTTAATTGCTTAAAATTCACAATTAACCTCCACTGACAAAATAAATAATTTCTTGTATTATATCATTATTTAATGTTTTTTACAATATAAATTATATAGTAATTTTAACCAGGTACCATGAAGGCAGAGAAATGAAGCTATTTTATCAAAAAACAATATTTGACATGTAAGATATCAGCTTTACGAAACTTGTTTTCTTAAGTTTACAACCAGTGCATTAGTCACAATCACATGTATGGAAATAGTACATATTTTTCCATAAGGTAGAGTACTATCCTTTATATAGTGTTGTTGAATAAATAATCTTAGTTTCTAACTATAAGATATTAAAGTATAAAAAGCTAGTTTGAAAACAACTAGCTTTTTATTTCTGTATTTCATATGCCAAAATTAAAGAATTATAATTTATCTCTTGTAAGGGAATAATCTCATTTGATTGAGTGACTTCCCCGTATACAATTCCTGTAATATCTTTTATATTGATAAAGGTATCTTCAAAGTATCTACTATCATTGCTAACTTCTCTGTTGTCCCCCATTACGAAATATGAATCTTCTGGAACAAAAAATTCTCCACTATATGTATCGTTGTTTACTATGTAATCTTCTTTTAATGCAACTCCATCAATATAAATTTGACCTTCTATAATATTAACGGTTTCTCCAGGTAGACCAATTGCCCTTTTTACAAAATGTTTATCATATTCTATACTATTAAATGTAATTATATCTCCTCGTTGTATTTCATCAGCAAAAAAAATTTTTGTAACTGCAAATTTATCATCTGCTTCAATCGTTGGATACATACTTAAAGTAGGAACATAAATCAAAAAGGTTTGGCATTGTTTAAAAAATTCATTACCTCCAAAAACAAGCATTGATATTATTGAAAACATAAAGAAATATCTTAATTTTATTTTATAAAATGATTTTTTGTTTATTGTAAATTGCATATATTTATTTTGTATAAACATTTTATTTTTAGTATTTAATAATAAGTGCATAATACCGCCTCCTATATATTAATGTTAAAATAAATAATTTTATAATATAATTATACCATTTTAATAGTAAAAATGCTTAGCATTTTTAAAATAATAATAAACAAAAAAATAAAACTAATTATGACTATATTAAATAATTAGTGGAAATAGTTGACTGTTTTATTATAGGCTGTTAATAAATTACAAATATATGTATTGTTTATTTTTTTATTAAAGAGGGAGGTTATATAAAAATTGTTTAATAGAATGTTTAATTTGGCAAGTTATAGGTAATACTACAGCATTACTGAATACTATTAGTAATACTAAAAATACCACTTGGAGCTTCGTGCCTAACCATGAATATTATTCATGATAAAAATATGGAGACAATTAATCGCTTTATAGTAAACGTACTTATAAACTGAAATGTTTTTTTAGGGTTCAAACAGGAGCTTATTACTATAATCAAATTTAGTTGTTGCTCAAAGTACTATTACTATAAAATTAAATAATTTTAATGCAATTAACTAGCACAAGACGTGAATCTTTATAATATACTAGACGAAATTAGAAATTGTACATAAAATAATTATTTAAAAGAGTAATTTAAAGCTCTATGTGTATTGATTTAATTTGCTTTTAGTATAAATGTATAATATAGATAATACAAGCACATTCTAAACTTATATTAGAAAAGGGAGGAAGGGGTATGTATGTTTAAGGGTTTTGTTGCAATAATTGGCTTTTTAACTCTAAGTGTAAATTTAAATGCATTACCAAAACAATACACTAAAATAGATACTATAAAGTTTGATAAAGATGAGATTCACACATATTTACACGAAGATTCAGGATTATTAGTAAGATGGATAGATAACGAAGATACAAATACAAGTTTTACATTGGGGGTACGTACACCAACAACCGATAATACTGGTGTAAATCATATAATTGAGCACACAGTTTTTACAGGTTCTGAAAGTTTTCCAAGTAGTACATTATTTTTCGATGCAAACGCAAACTATCCACATACCTATATGAATGCAAGTACAGCAGCTGACATGACAGTATATCCATTTGCAACGCCGTATGACGAATGTTATATGGGACTTTTAGATGTTTATTTAGATAGTGTATTTAATCCACAAATGCTCCATCAGCCTCATAGCTTTTATGAAGAATCATTTTATTATGATCCAACAACAAATAAATATGGAGGAGTAGTATACAATGAAATGAAAGGAGCGAATAGCCAAATTGGACGAGTAATTTTTCGGAATATAAGAGAAAATATTTATGCAGGCACTCATTATGCAAACGATAGTGGAGGAGCAGTTGAAGCTATTCCAAATCTTACGTATGAACATTTTTTGGAAACGTATAGAAGTTACTATTATCCATCAAATATGATAGCCGTTTTATATGGAGATATTGAAATAAATAAAGTGTTGGACAAAATTAATAAATATGTAAAGAATTACAAACTAGCAACACCCGTAAATATACATGTTACTCCAGAATTAGAAAATAAAAAGGTAGAAGCAACATATAATACTGGTGGTGATGGAGCTTATGTGATAAAAAGCTTTGTATTACCACGACTAGATGATATTCAGAGTATAACAGATGTAGATTTATGGATAAATACGTATATGATGCATCCCCAATCACAATTTAGACAAAATTTACAAAGCAAAGGCATTGAGTCTTTAGAAATATTCAAAGATAGCGAATTAACTCAGCCAATTTATTCTTTAATTATATCTCAAATACAACCTTCTGATGTTGAATATATTGAAGAGGTATTAAACGAGGAAATAAATAATTTATGGAATATTGAAGAACAAAAACAACATGAAATTGATACCTTAGAACAAACAAAACTTAATATATTACAACAAGATATGGATAAAAGTAGAGGAATAGATATTTCGCAATCAATAGTATCAGATTGGGTACACAATAGGGATAATATAAGTTACTATACTTTGAAAGAATATTTAGGTAGTTTAGAGGATATAAATGAACAAAATATTGATGTATTAAAAGATGCAGTTCAGGTAGATATTATTTTAACACCAATTCAAGATGAAAGTGAAAATAGAGATCCAATGGAACTTGTTCTTATGGAAGAAGAAAAATGGACAAATATTTTAAATGGTATGAGAGAATGGCAAGCTGAATATGATAAAAAAGTTCTTGAGCCAACAAATTTAAAAAAAATGATAATAGATTTAGACGTTAAAGATAAAAAATATAAAAAAGATAATATAAATTTTAATCATTATCTATCAAATACAGAACTTATAAATACTGAAGTGTATCTTCCGACTTCTCATATACCACAATCTGATTTAAATTATCTATTTTTGTATAGCCATTGTCTTCAAAAAGCATCAGAAGAAATTACTCCCTTTGAAGGTATATTAAAAACTAAAATTGTAGCACTAGAAAATAAGGAAAATTATGTTCCATATTTAAAAATTGATATAACAAGTAGTAACACAAAAAATCAAATTGAAATATTAAATAAAGCGAATGACATTTTAGCGAATAAAGATGATGATTGGTATCGAATGCAAATTGATAAAGTATTAGGCCAATTTTATGGGACATTTCAAAATGATATAATTTCTACATTAGGAACTCTAACCAAGGGTGGGCAAGATGGCAGCAAGCGTTATATGTATGAAGCTCACTATCCATTTTATACATTTTGTTTAGCATGTAAAAATAATGAAATTGATTTTATTGAACAAACAAAGCAAGTTTTTAATTCACTTGGAAAAAGAGATGGAATTTCCATTGGAATTGTATCAAATGAAGCAGTTGCAAAGGAAAGTATTAAAAATTGGCAAACATATTTTGAGGATAAACAAATTGAAGATATAACAGATTATAAATATGACTTTGAAAAAATTGATAAAGATAGCGTATATTATAAAGAAGGCCAAGTAGATTATTTATTGTATAATTATGATTCTAAAAAAGATTATATACAGGCTATAGATTATTTGGCTTCGGCTTATGCAACAAAAAATTATTTACAACCAGAAATACGAATAAAAAAAGGAGCTTACGGTAGTGGAATGCAAGCGATTTTTCCAAATACAATAAGTATATATACTTACAGGGACCCTCACTATAAAAGTTCTATTGAAATAATTGAAAATATGCCTGAGGCATTAGAGCAAAGTGATATTGAACAAAAAATGAGAATGGCTAAATCAGAAGCTTTAAGTGATTTTCAAGGACAATTTGGTTTATTTTCAAGTGATATGAAAATTGCAAGCATTTTGCATACGCTAAATCTTATGCAAGTTGATAAAGAATATATAATAAATACACAAAAAGATATCTTGGAAATAGATAGTGACGAGCTTAGACAGAATTTGGATGATATTAATGAAATTATAATAAATAGCCAAAAAGGAATATGTATAAAAAAATGACACAAGCATTAAGGTGCTAATATTTTTATGTTGAAGTTTAGGGGATAGAGCTTCACTTGCAACTATCCTCAAAGTTTCAACTATATAGAAAATAAATAATTATTTCTCTCAATATTAAAATTTATTTTAACTACAGAACCTATACTAGACGCAATCAGAAAGTGTACCTAATTATCTAAAGAAGTAATTTGAAACTCTATGTATATTGATTTGTTTTTAGCATATCAGCTGTTCTATGTATTATATTGAAATTGATAAATTATGTTTCGACAACATAGGTTAATATGTAGTAACATTACTTCAAGTACATAAAGCGTAGAGCCCCATGCAAGAGACACATGGGTCTCCATTACAATAATAAATTTAATTTAGATTAGCTTTCAATAAAATTCTTATATTCTAACTTTGCGGAGAAATCATTATTAGATGGAGTAGAATAAGTATATATAGTAAATCTGTTTTTTCCCAGCTTTTTAGATTCATACATTGCAATATCTGCGTTTAAGTATAAATCTTTAAAATTAGAACTTACTTCTCTTGTCATTGCAATTCCAACACTAGCGGATATAGATATATCTATACCTCTTTCAGAATATGTTGTAACAATTGCATTACAGAGTTGTGTACATTTTGTCTCAATCTGTATATTTTTACTTTTAATAAATACCATAAATTCGTCTCCGCCAATTCTTCCAATTATATCGTTTTGCATGAATACAGAATTTAGTTTATAGGCTACGTCTTTTATGACATAATCGCCAAAATCATGGCCTAAATTATCATTTATTCCTTTAAAATTGTCAATATCTATCATAATCAAAATTCCTTCTCCACCATTGGATAAATGTTCAGATATAAGTTTTTCTGTGGTTACTTTATTGTATAAACCTGAAAGGCCATCTCTTTCGATTTGTTTTTTTAAAGAAAGTTCATTTTTAGCTATAATAGATTGCATAGCTAAGCTTAACCCCACAAGTTCAGAGCTTAAAAAATTAGCCTCATATAATAAGACATCGTAATTTTTATCAGTATTATTGTTAGCAATAGTTTTTAATTGCCTTTCAAAAAGTTTAATTGGCCTAAGGCAGAAAATTATTATCAATGGCACAAGCATAATCAAAACTATAATAAGCAAGAATGTATTTAATATAATTTTGCTTGTAACATTATTTAACTGTCCACTCACGATTTCAAGAGGTTTATCTATAGTTTGTGATATTTTCATATATGATTCAGGGTTTACTTTAGCATATAAAACATATTTTGCATATCCAGTGGAATCTTTAACTGGAATAAATACTTTAAAAAAATCTCCAATAGGTTTAATTGCTGGAATGTTTAAATTGAAAACGGTTTTAATTTCGCTAAAATTTATTTTTTCACCTTTTAAGTAAGAAGGAGTTTTATCATGTAATGTGTTTTGTGTTAAAACTACATTATTTTTATTAATTAAATATAACTCTTCAATTTCATGTGTTTCACTAATAAGTACATCAAGTAAAGCTTCTATATTGTTTGAATCATATCCAGTTTGTATTAAACCTTTTCCGTTAGGGCGTGCAATTGTAGTAAACTTAAATATAGATTTATTTGTAACTTTTAGTCTTAAGCCTGATTGCATAGATGCAATTTCTCCTGAAACTATATTTTTATAATCAGGGTCAATATCAAAAATGTTTAAGCCTAAAGCAGCTTCTTCTGTAGAGTAAATAAATATTCCATTTTCATCAGTAATATAGATATCAGACATGTTAGTTAAATCATTAACATAATTTATATCGTCCATATTTAAATCGCCTTTTAAAATATCAATTTCTCTAATCAATAAAGCTGAACTCAACATATTTTTGTCAACTTCTTCTTCAAGTGTAGTTATATAATTTGAAACATTAGTTAATATATCTTGTACTTCATCAGTTACATATTTTCCCAATTCTGTTAACATTTCTTTATTTAAAAGTATTTTCTCTTGGTCTAAAATAATGGATAATTTATTAATTTGATTAATAAAGCTAACTGCCATACCAATCAGGATAATAATCATTAAAATTACTAGTTTTGATTTTATGCTTCCTCTTTTCTTCATAACTTCCTCCTTTCAACTACATGTAATTGAAAAAATAATCTATAACTGTATTATAATATTCAGCTATTAATTTTTTATTTGTAATATTTCAAAATTGTTAGAATAACAAAATAATTAGGTTATATTATTAATTTTGAATATAGTTACTCTGCTATCTTGTAGCAGCATAGGTCTAGCATCAACCAATCTATTGATAATGTACACATTTAAAGTATCGACATCAAATTATGTTTCAAATATGTACCGCTAAAAACTCACCCACATTTAACAAGGAAGCCCTCACATTTATGTGTGGAGTAACTGACATAAAAAAAATGGAGGTAAATCTACCTCCATTTTTTTATAATTGAACTAAATCAATTAATATTTAGCTTTGCTAGGTGAGGACGTTTTAAAGCTAATACTTTTTCATCAACTTTAATTTCTCCTAATTCAGTATCTAATAATATCGAAGGATCAAATCCTGCTCCTCGTTTTTTCTCAATTTTTCCAAGAACTATAGTCAAAAGAACTGTAAAAATTAATCCTGCTATTTGGGAGGGTCTCTCCCAACCCCATCACTTTCAGCTTATACTACTATAAATATTTATAAGAATTGTTCTACTCTTGCATTCTAGTTTTATTATAATTAATCAAAGAACCTGCTCTCACAATCAATTTCTCTTCATCAGTCATATTCGCAATATATAATTTAATTTCTTTAATCTCATCACCTATTACATATGCTTTTATGTCAGACAAATCTTGACTTGCTAAAGTTTGGGCTATATTTGGCACATAAATATAGTCATTTAACCCAAAGTCGTTGCAATCATCAATTAAGAACGGAACCATTCCCCAGTTTATAAGATTTGAACGGTATCTTTTCGTTGCATATTCTTTTGCAATATTTGCCACAGCTCCAAGAACTCTTTGGCAAGATGCTGCTTGTTCACGAGCAGACCCATCACCAGGTTTATTTGCATACACAACAGTTCCAAGAACTGTATCCATTGGATTTATGTCTTTCGTTATAGAATTAATTTTTTCAAATACTTCTTTTAATTCAGAGCTTAAAGTTGTTGGATCTATCCCGTTTACACGTGCTTTTTCCAATTCATTGAATGCTTTTGCACGGGCAACATATTGTGGGTCACGTCTTGAAAGAGTAAACTCTGCAAGCCCCAATGGGTTTGAGCGATATGAGGACGTTTCTCCAGAAGGAATTAACTCATCTGTTGTTGTAACAGGGTCTTCAATAAAAGAAGCCACTTTTATTATAATGTTGTTAGTTAATTTACTCATTTCAGGCCAATCTTTAATATTTGGTCCATATTTAAGTTCAACATTTTCTTCTGTTTCAACATAACCATTATATACACGATTGTTGTAAACAGTAGGGTCAAATTTATAATCATTATAATTTGTAGATTCGAAATCACAATCAGTTGCTGGTGTTAAAAATCCTCCATTTGCAACTGTAGCAGCTATACTTCTTGCATCCATTAATGCAACAGAAGTCATTTGGCCATGTCCAGGCTTAGCACCTTCTCTATTTGGGAAATTCCTAGTGGTATGTCTTATCGACAGTGCGTTATTTGCAGGGGTGTCTCCTGCTCCAAAACATGGGCCACAAAAAGCAGTACGGATAATTGCTCCAGATGCTATAAACTCATTTAATGCACCATTTTGTGTAAGTGCCATCATAACTGGTTGAGATGATGGATATACAGAGAGAGAGAGTTCATCGTTTCCACAACTTTTGTTTTTAATGATTTTGGCACTTTCCATCATATTGCTATATGTTCCACCAGCGCAACCAGCAATAATTGCTTGGTCTACTTTTAGTTTTCCATTTACAATTTTGCTAGTTAGATTAAATTCAATGTTTGGGGTGTCGAGAATTTTTCGACCCTCTTCTTCAACGTTTTTTAAAACTTCTTCTAAGTTATCATTTAAGTAATCTATTTCATACACATTACTTGGGTGAAATGGTAAAGCAATCATTGGCTTAATTTGGCTTAAATCAACATATATCATGCCATCATAATAAGCAACGTCTTTTGGCGAAAGCTCAGTGTAGTCTTTTTCTCTGCCATGAGCTTTTAAATATGTGCGAGTATCGTTGTCTGTTTTCCATATAGAAGATAAACAAGTTGTTTCCGTTGTCATAACATCTATACCATTTCTAAAATCAGTTTCTAAGGTAGCAATTCCTGGACCTACAAATTCCATCACTTTATTTTTTACATATCCATTTGAAAAAACTTTACCTATAATTGATAAAGCGATATCTTGTGGACCAACACCTTTGCTTGGCTTCCCAGTAAGATATACTCCTACTATTTCTGGGTAGTCAATATCATATGTATCACAAAGAAGCTGCTTAACAAGTTCTCCGCCACCTTCTCCAATAGCCATTGTTCCTAGTGCACCATATCTTGTATGAGAATCAGAGCCTAAAATCATTTTTCCGCAACCCGCCATCATTTCACGCATGTATTGATGTATAACAGCAATGTGAGGTGGTACATATATCCCACCATATTTTTTTGCAGCAGATAGCCCAAACATATGGTCGTCTTCATTTATAGTTCCACCAACAGCACATAAACTATTGTGACAATTTGTTAATACATACGGAATAGGAAATTTCTTTAGTCCACTTGCTTTAGCTGTTTGAATAATTCCGACAAATGTAATATCATGTGAAGCCATAGAGTCAAATTTAATTTTTAATTTTTCTGGGTTTCCAGATGTATTATGAGCTTGTAAAATTTCGTACGCCATAGTACCTTTTTTTGCTTGTTCTTTAGATGTTGATGAAACTTTTTCCACTACTTCTTGATTATTTAAAAGATACATTCCTTGTTCATATAATTTTACCATATTTTTCTCCTTATATTTAATTTTTTAAAAATAATACTGATATGTTTTATTATAAAATACAGCATAATAATGAGCAAATACTATATTTGTATGAATGCTATAAGTTTTATCTATGGTATTTTTAAAAATTATGTATATATTTACTTTATATTTTTATCAAGAATTTATTCATCATATATAAAATATAGGTATAGCTTATATAATTTTGATGGGTTCACGCATGATATATATATATATAACTTTGGTTATATTTAATTTATCAAATAGGATATTTAAATAGAAGGTATAAATTTTAGTTATATGATTTTTTTATATTAACTTATGTTTTTACTATAAAAAAGTAGAGTGATATCATTTTATATAGTACGATTAAAATATTCTGTGATATAGCAATAGTACTTTGAAATAGTAGTAACTAAATTTGATTATTGTGGTGCAGGAGCAAATCTATAAAACACTAAAAAAATATTTTAGTTTATAAAGTATGATATAACTTATGAGATGAATGTTATATCAAATTTAATTAAAAATATATTGGCTATAGTTTTTTCTTACATATAATGCTATAATAATTTTATAATTTATTATAAGGAGAATATTAAATGAACAATAAAGATTTGTTGTATATTAAAACAATTGCTGAAGAAAAAAGTTTATCAAAAGCTGCAAAAAAATTATATCTTTCTCAACCATCTTTAAGTCAAGTTGTAAAAAAATTGGAGGATAATTTAGCTACTTCACTATTTAAACGTACTTCAACTGGTTTAGTCTTAACACCAGCAGGTGAAAAATACTACATATTTGCTCTACAAACATTAAAAATGTATGATGAATTTCTAACAGAAATTAGTTATTTGGATGAACTAAAAAAAGGAAATATAAATATAGGAATAACAAATCATCTTGCTGCAGCAATTTTACCTCATATTCTTCCTAAATTTAAAGTTTTATACCCAGAAATGGATATAGTGATTAAAGAAAAAAATTCTATTGAACTTGAAAAAGCTCTTTTGTCTGGTGAAATAGATTTTTCTATTATGCATGCACCTCAATCTAAACATAGTCTTCAAATTTATTACGAGCCATTATCGAAAGATCCATTTTTATTAGCTATTGATAAAGATAATGAAATATTAAATCAAGCTAAGATGTCATCTGGACCTTATCCTGTCTTAGACATTAAGCTTTGTAAAGATCAAAAATTTATTTTGATGGATAAAGATCAAAGAATACGTCAAATAGCAGATAATATCTTTGCTAAAGTTGCATTTGTACCCAATATAGTTCTTACTTTAAAGAATTTTGAGACAGCTAAAAGATTAGCTTCACAAGGATTAGGTATTGCATTTATTCCTCAATCTTATGTAACAATTTATGGATCGGAATTTACACCTGCATATGTTCAAATAGAAGAACAATATGATCCTTATTGGGTAACATGTATTGCTACAGTTAAAGATAGATTTTTATCTAAAGCAGATAAGATATTTATAAATATGGCAAAAGAATATTGTCTTACAAGTTTGGTATCAAAGTCTTAAAGACATAAAACTTGTAATAGCTAATTCATTTTAAGTGCAACGATAGATTACTATCCTTTATATAGTAATATTACTTTGAATAGTAGTTAAAATTAATTATAGCGGTGGAGAATTAAAGTTCACAAAAGTTTATAAGTACGTATAGGGATGCTATTGCTATCTTTTTAATATGGTATAATATGAGACATTCAAATTTAAATTTGAATGTTTTTTTTAATATTTATTTAACAAAATATAGAATTAGTAGGAAAAAGACAAGGATATTTTAGGGTGATTTTTTTGTTTTTATAATGAATAAAATTCTTTAGTAAAATCTGTTAAAAATAATTGTAAATAATTTTTAAGTTAGGATGTTTTGTCTATAGTATTTTATTTGGAGTTGATGTATAATTTATTCGAAGAGATGTACAAGCTGGTTTATATAGAGATTTAATCCTAACCTTAGAGTGTTAAACCTAATTGAAATGGTGGCCCCACATAAGTTCCCGAAGCGTCGATATATATAATTGAGCTGAGCTGAGATTCGAAAAAAAACATAATAAACTGTTTATAATATTCTTATAAGCAGCAATTAGAGCACTATGTGCTTATACTTAGTAAAAAAATATAATACTGTTTAAAACCTTTATAATAATTTTAAAGGATAATAACAAAAAAATAATAAAAGAATAAAGGCAAATTACCTTATTCTAAAGGTTTTAAAATAATATTCAGGGATGGTAAAGCTTGCTCAAATACCTAGAAGTTGTAGGAAGTACGCAAGAAGCTCCCTTATCTTAGCATTAGCTTAGGATGGAGTAGTTCACTAGCTACATTTAAGGTTATAAACAGGCATTTATATTTAACGCTAGGGAAAAAGGAGATTTGAAAGAACTTTTAATAACTAGTGATGCAATTTTTAAAAGTTGGCAGAGTAGTTAAGACAACTCCTATTGGAGTTAAAGAAATTACTTTAAGGCCTATTTTTCATGATTCACGGAATTAGGAGCAACGTGACTGAATCTCTTATTTGGTAAACCTTAGCATTTTTTTAACTATATTAGACGTAATTAGAAATTATCCTTAAAATAATTATATAAAAGAGTAATTTAAAGATTAATGGGTGTTAATATAATTAATGAATCAAAGATTTAGAAGTAATGTGACTAAATCTGTTATTTTAGTATATTCTTTAGAATTTCTTAAGGTTATTCCTATTTCAACATATCTAATTTGTATTAAACAATGCAATCTGAAATCTCTATATCTAATTTGTATTAAACAATGCAATCTGAAACTTCCATATCTAATTTGTATTAAACAATGTGATTTGAAATCTCTATATCTAATTTGTATTAAACAATGTGATCTGAAATCTCCATATCTAATTTGTATTAAACAATGCAATCTGAAACTTCCATATCTAATTTGTATTAAACAATGTGATCTGAAATCTCTATATCTAATTTGTATTAAACAATGCAATCTGAAACTTCCATATCTAATTTGTATTAAACAATGT
>LJHD01000284.1:12814-18539 GCA_001983475.1 Candidatus Epulonipiscium fishelsonii
TTCCATATCTAATTTGTATTAAACAATGTGATCTGAAAGCCATATATCTAATTTGTATTCAGCAATGTGATCTGAAACTTCCATATCTAATTTGTATTAAACAATGCAATCTGAAATCTCTATATCTAATTTGTATTAAACAATGCAATCTAAAACTTCCATATCTAATTTGTATTAAACAATGTGATCTGAAAGCCATATATCTAATTTGTATTCAGCAATGTGATCTGAAATCTCTATACCTAATTTGTATTTAACGATGTAATATAAAACTTCAATATTTACATATCTTATATCTACAAGGATAGGTTTGATAGTTACTTTGTCCTTTAATCACTTTAGAATCCCCCGACTTTAGACTGGGGGAGTGTCAACAATATAATGTTCGTTATAATGCATAAAAATATTTTTTGAAAATTTGACAATAAAAAGAATTTTTGTTAATATTTTACATTAACAAGATAATATACTAAAAAAAAATATCTATTTTTATTAGATGTTATTTATAAAATAAGCTTTATCTGAAGTTCCTTTATGCTAAATGACGTAGATTAAATTAACTTATTAAAGATACTATTTTTTAAAAATAGACATATTTCCACACAAATAGATGTGGGACTTAAATTATATTTATTCAACGGCCTATGAATATAATTGATGAAACTGTTAATAATCCATAAAAGACTACATCCAAATCTTTAGATTTAGTTATAGTGGTAAAAACTTAAGAACTTAAGAAAGAAGAAAATTTATGAATTTATTTAATCAATTTGGTATTGAAAAAGATACGGAAAAATTTTGTCTACAAGTTGAAAACGGACTTCAATCAACATTTCAAAAACTTGATAGTATAAGGTATACAAATGGAGCAAAAGTTTTATATGCCATGCAAAAAAATAAGTTGAGTGATTCACACTTTAGTGCTTCTACTGGGTATGGATATAATGATATAGGAAGAGAAACAATTGACGCAATTTACGCTGATATATTTAAAGCAGAAGATGCACTAGTCAGAACACAAATAATGTCTGGTACTCATGCTTTAAGTATCGCTTTATTTGGAAATCTTAGACCAAATGATGAGATTCTTTCTCCTGTTGGGAAACCGTATGATACTCTTGATAAAGTAATAGGGATAGTTCCTGCTAAAGGAAGTCTTAAAGAATATGGAATAACATATAAGCAAGTTGATTTATTAGAAGACTTTAGTTTTGATTATGAAGGGATTCGTAATGCTATTACAGATAAAACTAAACTTGTGACTATTCAGCGTTCAAAAGGATATAGTAATCGTCCAACATTATCTGTTTTTCAGATAGGGGAGCTAATTACTTTTATAAAATCAATTCGTGAAGATATTATTTGTATGGTTGATAATTGCTATGGCGAATTTGTTGAAGAAATTGAACCTACAGAAGTTGGTGCAGATTTAGTTGTTGGATCACTTATAAAAAATATTGGTGGTGGACTTGCTTCAAGTGGAGGTTATATTGTTGGAAAAAAAGAATATGTTGAAAATGCTGCTATACGATTTAGTTGCTCAGGACTTGGTAAAGAAATTGGAGCAAATTTAGGATTAAATCAACAAGTGTTACAAGGATTATTTTTTGCTCCAGAAGTAGTACACAATGCTTTAAAAGGAGCTATTCTTACAGGAGCTGTTTTTGAAAAACTAGGATTTAAAGTTAATCCTATGCCAACTGCGTTTCGTTCTGATATTGTTCAATCGATAGATATGCAAACTGCAGAAAATGTAATTACATTTTGTAAAGCAATACAAAATGCAGCTCCTGTTGATAGCTATGTTTCCCCAGAGCCTTGGGATATGCCAGGTTATGATGCTCCTGTTATCATGGCAGCAGGAACGTTTATTCAAGGGGCATCAATAGAACTTAGTGCAGATGCACCTATAAAGCCTCCATATACTGTGTTTTTTCAAGGTGGCTTAACCTATTATCATGTTCGAATTGCAATTATGATATGTACTCAAAGCATCAAAGGACTATCTAAAAAAAATATATAAAGGGTGTTTTCACACCCTTTAAGTGCGTCTATTTATAAAACCACGCCATCTTTAAATATAGAAATTTCACGGTATCCAGATATTTCAGTTTTAGTATGTTTACCACTTGCAATTTCTAAAACAAACTCAAGCAAACGTTCACCACCTTGTTCAATAGTTTCTATATTGTCTGCTATTGTACCAGCATTAAAGTCAATCCACTTTGAATGTTTCTCAAACAATGGAGTGTTACTACTAATTTTAACTGTTGGAACAGCTGAACCAAATGGAGTTCCACGGCCTGTTGTAAACAAAACAAGATGTGCACCTGCTGCAGCAAGTGCTGTAGAGCTTACAAGGTCATTACCTGGACCATTTAATAATGTAAGTCCTTGTAATTGTACTTGTTCACCATAGCCAATAACATCTACAATATTTGCACTTCCTCCTTTTTGGACACATCCACAACTTTTGTCTTCAAGGGTTGAAATTCCACCTTCCTTATTTCCTGGACTAGGGTTTTCATATACTACTTGACCATGATTTGTAAAATAGTCTTTAAACCCATTTATCATATTAACTGTTTTATTAAATACTTCCTTATTTATACATTTATCCATTAATAAATTTTCTGCACCAAACATTTCTGGAACTTCTGTTAAAATGGTACTTCCTCCTGCACTTATTAATAGGTCACTAAATTTTCCAACAACTGAATTTGCTGTAATTCCAGAAAGCCCATCAGAGCCACCACATTTCATGCCAACAATCAATTTTTCACTACTTATAGAAGTTCGTTTAAATTGATTTGCATATTCAGCAAGTTGTACTAAAAGTTCGCTGCCTTCCTCAATTTCATCTTCACTTTCTTGGCACATTAAAAATTTTACTCTATCTTCATCCCATTCTCCTAAAGCTTCTTTAAAAAGCTTTATAGTGTTGTTTTCACACCCAAGCCCCACTACTAATACAGCCCCTGCATTTGGGTGGTTAACAAGAGAAGCTAAAACTCGACGTGTATTTTTATCATCATCTCCCATTTGTGAACAACCAAAGGGATGAGGATAAGCATAAATTCCTTCTATGTTTTCTTTTACAAGATGAGAATGATTTTGAGCTAATTTTGTAGCAACTCCATTTACACAACCTACAGTTGGAATAACCCAAATTTCATTTCTTATACCAGCACGGCCATCTTTACGCTTGTAACCCATAAAAGTTTTAGGGTTTGTTTTTTGAAGATTACTTTGTTTATAGTTATAGGTATAAATTGCTTCTTCTTCCAATCTTGTTTTAATATTATGTGTATGAACCCATTCACCCTTTTTTATATCTTTTGTTGAAACTCCAATAGGTAGCCCATATTTAATTATAATTTCACCTTGAGATATATCTTTGTTTGCTATTTTATGACCTGTTTTTATTGGTTCTAAAATATATATCTCTTGAAGAGTTTCTCCTTTTTCCACATTTTGTAGTGCTACGATTACATTATCTTCTTGATGAATTTTAATAGTTTTCATTTTATTTTAGCCTCTCTTTTATCTAACTAGTTACGTTGTTCATGATTGCGGAATAAATTATAAATAGGCGAACTATAGAGTCCGCCTTTATATTATAGCAATTTCATATTCTCATATATACCAATATCTTCAATCTGATTTATATATTGTAATACTTGGTTTTCAAAACCAGATATTTGAGTTAAATCTTGTCCCCACATTTTTTCGTTGGCACAAATTTTATTTACAAGTTCTTTATTTGGCAAATCTTTGTTTTGTTTAAAGAAATCAAGCACCCATTGGTCATCAACTACATTATATGTTCTATTGTTATTATTTTTATAGAATTCAATATATGCTGCAAAACTAAATACTATATTTTGTGGTAACTTATTAAATTTTTTATAATAATCTACAAGAGAAGGAAGCACTCTGGCTTTCCATTTTGAAGTAGAATTTAAAGAAATACTTAAAAGCTGGTGGTCGATGTATGGATTGTTAAATCTGTCTACAACTGAGTTGGCAAAATTTTCAAGGTCTTTTTTGTCTAAATCAATCATAGGAATGATTTCCTCTTTAATGGTGTTATTCATAAAATTAACAATAACATCATCTTGCATACATTCACGTACAATATCTTTGCCAGCAAGATATGCTGCCATTATCATACTTGTATGAGCACCGTTTAATATACGAACTTTTCTTTTTTTATAAGGAGTTTGATCATTAATTATAATTACAGGTAAACCAGCTTTTTCAAAAGGTAGTTCTTCTTTTAAAGAAGCTGGGCCTTCAATTGCCCAAAAGCCAAATATTTCTCCAGTATCAACTAAGTTATCTATATATCCATTCTCTTTATTAATTTCGTTAATTTCACCTTTTGGAAATCCTGTTACAATTCTATCTACCAAAGTTGAACAGAAGATATTTTCTTCATTTACAAATTTTTTAAATGCGTCTTCCAAATTCCAAAGGTCAATGTATTGATTTACACATTTTTGTAATTCTTTACCATTGTTATCAATTAGTTCACAACTTAATATTACAAAACCTTTTTTATTAAGTTTGAATCTTTCATACATAAATCTTGTTAGTTTTGCTGGAAAGCTTGAAGGAGGTTTGTCATCAAATTTACAACTTTCATCAAAGACAATTCCTGCTTCGGTGGTATTACTTACAATAAATCTTAAATTATTATTTGTAGCTTGATCTAATAGAGCTTCGTAATTTGTGTAAGGATTTATACAATGAGAAACAGAACTAATGATTCTTTTTTCATTAACTTGTTTACCATCTTCCATACCACGTAAATATAAAGTATATAGACCTTCTTGTTTATTAATTATATCTGTAAGACCTTGTGCAATTGGTTGTACTAAAACTACCTTTGAATTAAAGTTACATTTTTCATTTAGTATATCAATAAAGTAATCTACAAACGCTCTTAGAAAATTTCCTTCTCCAAATTGTAAAACTTTAATTTTAGCATTGTTGTTTGGTAAAATAAATCCTTTATAATCTACTTCTTCTAAAGTATTGTAATTTAACTGGTTCATGCTATACTCCCTTATTCATAAAATGTTTAATAAGTTAATAGTAAACGATTCTTTCAAATTATTCAAGCGGTTCGAGAAATTAAATTTAGAGGGTTTTTATAATCACGGATATAGGGTTATAGAACAAATTTATTTAGTTACTATAGTAGTTATTATGATGTATAGAAAAAGTTAAATGGTATGAGTACATAAAGAGCTAGTAAACATTTAAGAATTGTCCAAAAAATAAAACTATTGAATATAAATAACTTTACTAGTATAATTATTATAAACAAAAGTATAAATATTACATTGTATTTATAAAGGAGGTTTGAGATGCATAAGTCAACTAAAATAGGAATAGTAGTTGGCATAATAATTGCAATAATATTTTTTTGTATATATTTTAGCAAAGAATATACAACTCCAATAAATGATAGTGCAATTAAAACTGAGCCCGCTAGTGACGTAATAACAAGTCCTGAATTACCTAGCGAAGAAGAAGATATAACAAGTCCAGAGTTACCTGACGAAGAAGATACAACAAATCCTGAGTTACCTAACGAAGAAGATACAACCAGTCCTGAGTTACCTAACGAAGAAGATACAACCAGTCCTGAATTACCTAATGAAGAAGATACAACCAGTCCTGAATTACCTAGTGAAGAAGATAAAACAACTCCTGA
>LJHD01000285.1 GCA_001983475.1 Candidatus Epulonipiscium fishelsonii
GGAAATTATTCAAAGAGAACAAATTTTAAAAAGAATTCATGACGAAGGGCATGCTTTTGGATTGCACACATTCACCCATGATTATAAAAAAGTCTATTTAAGCCCAGAGAGTTTTATAAATGAAATGGAGGAAACACAGAGAAAAATCAATGAAGTTTTAGGTGAAGAACTTGAGATTAAAGTTATAAGGTTTCCTGGTGGAAGCGCAGGAAAATTAAATCAACAATATTTTGAAGCCATTAAGAATAAAGATTATCACATTTTTGATTGGAATGTAAATATTGAAGATGGAGTACAACCTAATCTTTCTCCACAACAATTTTTAGAAAACGCCAAAATATGTAGCGACAACAGTATAACAAAAATTCTTTTAGCTCATTGTAATTTAAGCAATGCAAATACGTGTATAGCGTTGCCTTTAATAATTGATTATTACAAAGAACAGGGATATAGATTTGATATTATCACTAATGATACAAAAGAATATTACTATAGCTTTAAAGGTGAAATCTTAAAATAGTTATATTAGGTGGTGCTTATTCTTTACAATTTATGGATGATGAGAAAACAATGTTAGAGCTTATAATCTATGACCTGTGTAGGGGAGATAATATGCCAACTTAATGTTACAAAAAATTAATATATTAATTTAGCAATCCTTGCATAATTCTATGGACATTAGTAGCAAAATGTTATAAAATATACAATATGTGGTATCTTAATTTTTATAGAATAGGGGTCATGGAATAGTGAAAAAAAATTTAACTTTACTTACTGACTTATATCAACTGACAATGATGCAAGGATATTATCAAAATAATTCTACTCAAACTGTAGTTTTTGAAATGTTTTACAGAAAAAATCCATCTCAAAATGGATTTGCAATTTTTGCTGGTTTGCACCAATTTATTGATTATATAAACAATATAGTTTTTGATGCAGACAGCTTAGAATATTTAAGTTCTTTAAATATATTTAGTTCAGATTTTTTGGAATATTTAAAGAACTTTAAATTCACAGGTGACATATATTCCATCCCTGAAGGTACAATAATATTTCCTGAAGAACCCTTATTTAGAGTCATAGCACCAATTTTGGAAGCCCAATTTATTGAATCAACAATGTTAAATATTATAAATCATCAAAGTTTAATAGCAACTAAAGCTTCAAGAGTAATAAGTGCTGCTGATGGTGACACTGTGTTAGAATTTGGTTTAAGAAGAGCACAAGGTCCTGACGCAAGTTTGTATGGTACACGAGCAGCGATTATTGGAGGATGTGTTGCAACATCAAATGTTTTGGCCGGCAAAGAATTTAATGTTGCAGTCTCTGGGACTCAAGCACATAGTTGGATTATGAGTTTTGAAAGTGAACTTGATGCCTTTAGAAAATACGCTGATTTGTTTCCAAATAAGTGTTTATTACTAGTGGATACTTATGATACTTTGAACAGTGGCATTCCG
>LJHD01000286.1 GCA_001983475.1 Candidatus Epulonipiscium fishelsonii
TTAATGCTGAACTTAATTATTCAATATCTGAAGACACAATAAATTCCTATGTTAATAAGATTATGATGAGCCAAAAATCTGAAGGAATTATTGATCAATATAAATATTCTGTTTTTTATAATGAAGATATAACGAATATATATTTTTTAGACTGTACCTTAGAACAAACTCTATTGTATACTTTCTTGAAAAATAGCATTCTTATAGGTACTATTGCTTTTATTGCAATATTTAGTTTAATTACCATATATTCAAAGAAGGTAGCCCGTGTTATTGCTCAAGCATATGATAAGCAAAATCAATTTATAACAGGTGTAACTCATGAATTAAAGACTCCTATTACTATTATAAAAGGAAATGCTGAAGTCATCGGGATTCAAGAAGGGCACACTATGTGGACTAAAAGTATACTTGAGCAAAGTAATCGTTTAAATAGTTTAATTGATTACCTAATCTCATTGACTAAACTTGAAGAAAACACTTCCATTAATAAGGAAGATTTCGATATTTCTGAACTGATGACTGAAAGCTGCTTATTTTTTACGGGCGTAGCAAAGAGCAAAAGCAAAGTTATCGAATATGAAATTCAGCCAAACCTATTTTATCAGGGTGATATTCAAAATATAGAATTGTTAATTTCTATATTGTTGGAAAATGCACTTAAATATAGTGAAGCACAAAGTATCATCCAGGTTAAATTAAGACATATTAAAGGAAAAAATACTATTACTATATCAAACAAAACACAAAATTTAGATATTAGAGAATATAAAGAATGGTTTGATAGATTTTACAGAGCAGATTCTTCAAGAAATAGTGGCAACAGTGGCTTTGGAATAGGTCTTGCTATGGCAAAAACAATTGTAGTTAATCACAAAGGAAATATTACGGCAGAAAGTTTGGATGGTAAAACTGTAATAATTAAAATAATTTTATAAACTTAAGGTTTAATTAAGGTTAAAGTTTTATAATATGTCTTGTAAAAGGAATTACATTAATTATCGTAATTATAGAATGTTATAATGCAGCACTATATAAAAGGATAGTACTCTACTTTTTATAGCAAAACATAATTATATTATTACATATTCCTTGTAAACATTTATTACCCTTAAAATACAGAAAATATAAAGGAGGATTTTTATGACAATTTCGGCAAGCACCACAAATATTTATAAAACTAATTACTCAGCAAATCAGGTAGCACAACAACCAACTACAAAAGAAAATGAAGATGTTAAACCAGAAGGAAAACAACCACCTCCACCACCTCCACCAGAAGGAAAAGGCGGAAAAAATGGCCCATCTACCATGTCTGAACAAGAATTAAACAATGCCCAAGGCATGTTAACATCAAAAAGTAGTGTGAACTTACAAAGTTTAACTTCAGAAACTTCAACTGTTGAAGAATTGACTAGCGAAGTAGAAGAAGACAACGAAACTAGTGAACTTGAAATGTTACAATCTATGGTTGAAAATACTGAAGAAACTAAAGAAGAAACAACTATAAGTAATGCTGTAAATCAATATGTTAAAACAAATGCTACTTCAAGTTATTCATTTAATGTAATACAATAGTCATGTTGTTCATTTGTTTTGTACAAAAAGTCTCCTGCCTTTGAAGGTGCGGAGATATTAATGCTAAATAAAACTCGCAAGAATAAATATTAAGCAAGTTAAAATAAATACAAACTAGGAGGAAACAAATGAAAAAATTTTTTATTTTTTCTTTATTATTACTATCTTTAACAGGATGTACAGATAATATAACTGAAATAGTTGCTACTGAGGAAGAAACAACGCCTATAAAAAATGAGCTTCTACCTTATAACAAAGAACATGAACACCCCATGCCAATGCCCCACCTTGCTCCACCTATGATGAAAAGCACACTTACTGTTGATGAAGCTAATAGTATCGAGCAGCAGCTTTTACATGATGTTGGATATACTGCAAAACAAAATGGATATCCAATCGTGGATACTAACCAAACATTATTTTACTCAAATAATGCTATAATTGAATCCCCACAAAAAGACGAACCATTTTATGGTCAAGATGCTACATACATTATAAATCCACCAAGCTATACAAATAACAATGATGGTACTATAACTGATAATATAACAGGGCTTATGTGGCAACAAGATCCAGGAGAAAAAATGACTTGGCCTGAAGCCGTAGAAAATCTTAAAAAAATAAATGAAGAAGGCTTCCTTGGATATTCTGATTGGAGAATTCCAAGCATTAAGGAGTTATATTCACTAGTAGATTTCTCTGGGTTTACAAGAAAAAGCTCAAGTACTTCTGTTCCTTATATTGATACTAATTATTTTGTGTTTAATTATGGTGATTACGCAGGTGAGCCACGTTTTATTGATTCACAAATATTAAGTTCCACAATCTATAATTCAACTACAATGGCAAACAATACAACTGTGTTTGGTTATAACTTTGCCGATGGAAGAATTAAAGGATATGAAATTGATAAAAAGTTCTATTGCTATTATGTTCGTGAAAACACTAGTTATGGCCAAAATCTATTTATAGACAATGGTGATGAAACTATAACTGATGAGGCAACAAATTTAATGTGGACTAAAAATGACTCTGGATTTTATAAAGCAGGAACTTTAAAAGATGGTACATTAAATTGGGAAGAAGCACTTAATTGGGTTCAAGAAATGAATGCTCAAAATTTCTTAGGTTATTCAGATTGGAGATTGCCAAATATTAAAGAACTTCACAGTATAGTAGATTATACAAAGTCCCCCAAAACAATAACTCCTGCTATTAGTGAAGATTTTACATGTACGCCTATTATAAATGCATTTAATCAAGATGACTTTGGGTATTATTGGTCAAGCACAACTCATGATGATACAGCTGCAAGTCCTATAGAATATAATGCAGCAAGTTATATGGTCTTTGGTAGTGCAATGGGCTCCATGCATAATGAAATAGTAGACGCCCATGGTTCTGGCTCACAAAAAAGTGATCCCAAAACAGGAAGCCGTGAAAATTACCCTGCTCCAGATATAATGGCACCACAAGGTGACGAGCAACGCGTTTATAACCTAGTAAGATTAGTAAGAAGCTCCAATTAGTTTTTGATATAAATAACAGATTTATTCACTTTGTTCCCAAATCCGTTATCATGAATTAAAAAAAGAACACTAGAGATTAACTTCTAGTGTTCTTTTTAAAGTTTCAGATAAAGTTTTAAGTCTATTGACACTCCCCATGCCTAAAGGCGGGGGATTCTAAAGTGATTAAAGAACAAATTCATTTCTGCTAGTCCAGTATGCCCTTTAGTTTAGGGCATGCCATTGCTCCTCCTAGGACAGAACATTATAGTTGGC
>LJHD01000287.1 GCA_001983475.1 Candidatus Epulonipiscium fishelsonii
TGTTAGATTAAATAACCAAGAATGGGCAGTTTTCCAAGAAACTAGAAATAACTTTGAATATGAATGGCTTGCTCGCTATGGCTGGATTGGAGACTATACTGATCCTAACACTATGTTAGAAAACTTTATTACTGGAAATCCTCAAAATAATGCAGCATATTCAAGTCCAGAGTACGATGAACATATGGCTCTTGCAAGAGTTACTACAGGAAAGGAACGCATGGATCATCTTTATTCCGCTCAGGAAGTTTTGATGAATGATTTACCAATTATCCCTATTTATTACTATGTAAATACTCTTCTTGCAGTAGATGAAATTGAAGGATGGAAATTAACTCCACAAGGAGAACTTTGGCTTGGAAATGCTGTTATGCTAGATTTTGAAAAAATAGCTGAATAATTATATAAAATAAACGGGCGAGAGGTATTTGCCCGTTGTTTAATATATAGAATTTATAATATTTATTATAAGAGGTAGAGTCCTATCCTTTATATGGTGGTTTCAAATTTGTGTTTCAATATATATACTAGATGCAATTAGAAATTGCACCTAAAATAATTATCTAAGAGAGTCCTTTAAATCTTAAAGTGTATTGATTTAGTATAATATGAAGATTTTAATTACAATTTGCTAGTTGTTCTTTTACATATGTTGGTAACATGAAAGCACCCACATGCAAATCTGTATTGTAATATTTAGTTTCTAGACCAAGATTATTCCAAGCGGTGCTTTTTAAATCCTTGATAGGGTCATATTTTTTTGAAGCAAATCCAAATAACCAATGTCCAGAACCGTAGGTTGGCATATTATACTGATAAACTTTAGCTATAGGGAATGTTTGTTTTATCTTTGAATGAGCACGTTTCATTTCTCTAACGTCTTTATCGTAATATGGACTTTCATGTTGGTTTATTAAAATTCCTTCTTTGTTTAAAATACGGTTGCAATTAGTATAAAATTCATAGGTAAATAGGCCTTCACCAGGGCCAACTGGATCTGTAGAATCAACTAAAATTAAATCATATTGCTCACTAGGTGCATTTGCAACAAATTTTAATCCATCTTCAAAATATAGATTTAATCGGGGATCATTATCTAGCTTACATGCAGTTTGAGGCAAATATTTCTGACATAACCTTACAACACGTTCATCGATTTCAACCATATCAATATTAACAATGGTTTCATATCGAAGCATTTCCCGAGCAGTTCCGCCATCTCCACCACCGATGATAAGAACGTTTTTAATATCTGGATTTACAGCCATAGGAACATGTGAAAT
>LJHD01000288.1 GCA_001983475.1 Candidatus Epulonipiscium fishelsonii
CTAATAATCTGTTTTCAGCTGCTTTTTTTGCTTTGTCTAAAACATTTTTTTCATCTTCATCTAAATTAACATTAATTTTTCCAGATACCTTTCCATTAACTTGTATTACAACTTCAACTTGATCATCTTTCATTTTCTCCAAATTATACTTTGGCCAAGTTTGCTCAAATATATTTGAATTTTCGCCTAAATTAGACCAAATTTCCTCAGCTGTAGCAGGAGCCAGTGGAGCAATAAGAATAGCTAATGTTTTTAAAGTAGATTTATCAATGCTACCTATATTTTTTTGTATATCAAGTAATTTATTTGTATATTCCATAAATCCACTCACAACAGTATTTAAACTGAAGCTTTCCATACGTGTTGTTATATCATAGATCATTTTGTGACATAGTTTTTCAACTTCTTTTTTTGTAGAGGCTTGAGTTGTATTTTCAAACAATCGTTTAAATTTATTTAAAAAACGATGCACTCCTTCTATACCTCGATCATCCCATTCACTATCTAGTTCAGGAGGTCCAATAAATAGTTCATATATTCGTAGTGCATCACAACCATATTTTGAAACTAATTCATCTGGTGAGACAACATTTCCTTTAGACTTACTCATTTTAGCCCCATTTTTTGTAACCATTCCTTGGTTAAATAATCTTTTAAATGGTTCTACAAAATCTACTACTCCCATATCATATAAAAACTTAGTATAAAATCTTGCATATAATAAGTGTAAAACTGCATGTTCAATTCCTCCAACATACATATCAACAGGTAACCATTTTTTCATATCTTCTTTACTAATTAATTCTTTTTCATTATGTGGATTGGGGTATCTTAAAAAGTACCAAGAAGAGCCTGCCCATTGAGGCATAGTATTTGTTTCACGCTTCGCATCAGTACCACATTTCGGGCAAGTTGTATTTACCCATTCATCAATAGTTGCTAAAGGAGACTCTCCTGTTCCAGTTGGTTCATAGCTAGTTACATTTGGTAATTCAACTGGTAAATCTTTTTCAGGTACACCAACTATTCCACATTTTGGACAATGAATAATAGGAATTGGTTCTCCCCAGTAACGTTGTCTTGAAAACACCCAATCTCGTAATTTATAATTTACAGTTTTCTTTCCTATTCCCTGTTCTTCTAGATAATCTGGAATTTTTAATTTTGCTTCACTAGATTTTAATCCGTTGAAACTTTCAGAATTTACCATTATACCCTCTTCTGTAAATGCTTCTTTTAATTCAGCAACATTTCCATCTTTTGAAATAACAGGGACTATTGGTAAATTAAACTTTTTAGCAAATGCAAAGTCTCTCTCATCATGAGCTGGAACGCACATAATTGCTCCT
The DNA here is from genome assembly GCA_001983475.1 of Candidatus Epulonipiscium fishelsonii. Lineage (GTDB taxonomy): Bacteria > Bacillota > Clostridia > Lachnospirales > Cellulosilyticaceae > Epulopiscium_A. Next base: position 1,350 of record LJHD01000288.1, read on the forward strand.
GTTCCATAATCAGATAATACATAATCCGATATCCATATTGGTAGTTTCTTGTTATTTAAAGGATTAATTGCATATGAACCTAAAAATACACCCGTTTTGTCTTTTTCAGTCATTCTACTTACAGCTGATTTTGTTGAAGCATCAAAAATATACTTTGCTACTTCCTGTGATTGTTCGTTTGTTGCTAATTTACTTACCAACTCATGCTCTGGAGCAAGAACCATAAATGTTGAACCATATAATGTATCTGGCCTAGTTGTGAATACTTTAATTTTTTCATTAGTTCCTTCTACTTCAAAATCAATTTCTGCTCCAAAACTTTTTCCAATCCAATCAGATTGCATTTTTTTAACTTTTTCAGGCCAATCAAGTTCCGTTAAATCATTTAATAATCGATCAGCATACTTGGTTATTTTTAACATCCATTGACGAACATTTTTTTTTTGTTACAACTTCTCCACATCTATCACATTGTCCATCTTTAACTTCTTCATTAGCAAGTCCTGTTTTACAAGAAGGACACCAATTTATAGGCATTTCTTTTTCATATGCAAGTCCATGTTCAAACATTTTTAAAAATATCCATTGAGTCCATTTGTAATAACTTGGATCAGTAGTGTTTATTTCTTTATCCCAATCATAAATAGCATTAATTTCTTTTAATTGACGTTTAAAATTTTCTATATTATGTGCTGTTGAAATTGCAGGGTGCATTTTTTGTGCAATGGCATAATTTTCAGCTGGTAATCCAAATGCATCCCATCCCATTGGATGTAAAATATTATACCCATGCAACATCTGATATCTGCTCCATACATCTGAAAGTACATACCCTCTCCAATGACCTACATGTAAACCATTGCCAGATGGGTATGGAAACATATCAAGACAATAATATTTTTTTTTCATTATTGTTCCTCCAATTTAGTTTTTTATATAATCTACCTTTTAATTATTACCATTAACTAAATTATTACACATATTTAGTTTAAAAAATTTTTATTATTAAATATGTTATTGAACAATTTGTGTAGCTTAATTTTTCTGTAAAAAGTAGAGTGCTATCCTTTATTTAAATTTTTGCACATAAATAAGAAAACCCATAACCGAAGTTATGGGTTTTCTTGCTAATAAATAAAATTCCCAGAATGCCGTCCCTGCAATTTTGACGCCCTAGCTATGCTAGGTGGGTGACTCAGTCAGAAATATTTGCCTTCCACTGCCCAAAGGGAATTAGCTTGTGGCCTGACATCATTCATCGCTTATGCGCCTCCCAATTTAAAGTTGTAGGTTCAAAATAACAAGTAATCGTACATCCCAGTAAATTTATTAGCTATACTGTGTATTATAACACAAATAAAATTTTTTTCAAGCCTTATTATTTTCTAATTTTTTTAATCGGAAGAAATCTTCCCTTTCTTTCTCTTCTAAAAATTCTTGAATACGTTTAATTTCAGCCTGATATTTAGGAATTTGTATGTGTGAAAGAGCACTCGTTCTTTTTTGAATTTTTTCTATTTCCTTAGCTAATTTAAAAATTGAATTTTCTATTTCAGCTACTGCATAAATTCTATATTGTGCTTCTTTTAATTTTATTATGGCTCTATCTAATGAAGGATTACTTTCAAAAAAACTATAACTAGGTTCTAATCCTGTTTTTTCATATTTTATAGTAGGAATATCCACTCCCATAACACTTTTTAACAAAACTTCAAAAGTTTCGTAATAAGGTACACTATAAGCTATTTCTTCAATATCTTGAATTCCCATAGTTATATTTGCAACTTGTAAACTAGCATAAGCTTCCAGCATTATTTCATTAATATCTATTTGCATAGATTTTATTTTATCAACTAATTCCATCATTTCTCTGATTAAAACATTTCTTTTCTTATCTAGAAGTTCGTATCCTTTTTTAGAAAGATCCAAAGAAGCTTTGGCCTTTATTAAATTTGACTTAGTAGGGGCTGCTTGCATATTTTACCCCTCCTCCTCATTATTTATATAAAAACGTTCTAGCATATCTGGTTTTATTCTATCAAGTTCTGTTTTTGGTAAAATAGAAATAATTTTCCAGCCTAAATCTAAAGTTTCTGTTATACTTCTATTTTCAGTTTTTCCTTGTGATATAAATTTTTCTTCAAATACTTTTCCAAATTGTAAATATTTTTTATCTATATCACTTAAATCATCCTCACCAATAATTTGCGCTAATGATCTAATATCTTGAACATGGGAATATGCTGAAAATAGCTGATTAGAAAGGTCAGCATGATCTTCTCTGGTAAATCCTTCTCCAATCCCATCTTTCATAAGCCTTGATAAAGAAGGTAATATTGCAATTGGAGGATAAATGTTCTTTTGATTTAGCTCACGGCTCAAAACAATTTGACCTTCAGTTATAAATCCTGTTAAGTCAGGGATCGGATGAGTTATGTCATCATTTGGCATGGTCAAAATTGGTATTAAAGTTATAGAACCTTCTCTATCTTCTAACATTCCTGCACGTTCATATAAAGTTGCTAAGTCACTATACAAATAACCTGGATAACCTTTTCTTGAAGGAACTTCTCCTCTTATTGAAGAAATTTCACGTAGTGCTTCTGCGTAACTTGTTATATCTGTTAAAATTACTAAAACATGCATATTTTTTTCAAATGCAAGATATTCCGCTGCTGTCAAAGCAGTTCTTGGTGTTGAAATACGTTCAACAATTGGATCATCTGCTAAATTCAAATACATAATAACATGATCTAAAACTCCTGAAGATTCAAAGCTTTTCTTAAAATAAGCTGCATCATCATGACGAACTCCCATTGCACCAAATACAACTGCAAAATTTTCACTATTTGCCCCTTTAATTTTAGCTTGATTAACTATTTGAACTGCAAGCTCGTTATGTGCCATACCATTACCTGAAAATATAGGTAATTTTTGTCCACGAATTAAAGTCATTAATGCATCGATTGAAGACACTCCTGTTTGAATAAAGTTTTTAGGATATTTCCTTGCAACTGGATTAATAGGTCTTCCGTTAATATTTTGTTTATTAGTTGTATGAATAGGATAGCCTCCATCAATCGGCTCTCCTATTCCATTAAATACACGCCCTAGTAAATCTGCGCTTAAAGATATTTCTAATGGTTTTCCCATAAATTGAATTGCAGAGTTGTGAATGGAAATACCTGTTGTTCCTTCAAATACTTGAATTACAACTAATTTATCTTCAATTTTAATAACTTTTCCATGTCTTGTTTCCGTTCCTTCTATTGTAATCTTTACTCGTTCCCCATAAGAAACATTATCAACATCAGAAACCATAATTAATGGTCCTTCAACTTTTTCTAATTTTAAATATTCCTTTATCACTAAATCACCTCCCTAACTTTCATATTTTTTTCTTAAGTTTTCATAAGATACTTTTATTTTTTGAATTAACTCGTCTAATAAGTTAAGCTTATTGTTAGGTACTTCATATTTCATTTTAACTATATCTTGATATACAGGCTCTTGTCTAATAGTTGTTAATGGGATTCCCATTTTAACGCATAGTAAAGCACTATCATAAAATGTTTCTAAAACTTTTAACATCTTATATTGTTTAGTTAAACTTACATAAGTATCTTCTTTATGTAAGGCATTTTGTTGCAAAAATCCTTTTTTAACTAAACGAGCAGTCTCTAAAATCAATTGCTGATCATTTGGAAGAACGTCTTCTCCAACTAATTGAACAATTTCGTTTAATTTTTCTTCTTCTTGCAAAAGCTTCATCATCTTGTTACGAACTGGCAACATATCTGGAGAAACATTTTCACGGTACCAATTTTTTAATAACTCTATATAACTACTATAACTTGTTAAATAATTAATAGCAGGATAATGTCTAGCATATGCTAATTTTTTGTCTAACGCTAAAAAAGCACTAACAAATCTTTTTGTATTTTCTGTTACAGGTTCAGAGAAGTCTCCTCCTGGTGGTGAAACTGCACCAATTATAGTAACAGATGCTTCTTTTCCACTTAGTGTTTCTACACATCCTGCTCTTTCATAAAATTGTGCTAATCGAGAAGGTAAATATGCAGGATATCCTTCTTCTGCTGGCATTTCTTCAAGACGGCCTGAAATTTCACGCAAAGCTTCTGCCCATCTTGAGGTAGAATCTGCCATAATCGCAACATCATAGCCCATATCTCTAAAATATTCAGCCATTGTAATTCCTGTATATATACTTGCTTCACGTGCTGCAACAGGCATATTAGAAGTGTTTGCAATTAAAATTGTTCTTTCCATAAGAGGTCTATTTGTTCTTGGGTCAATTAATGCAGGAAATTCTTCTAAAACGTTTGTCATTTCATTTCCACGTTCTCCACAACCAATATATACAATAATATCCGCATCAGACCATTTTGCTAATTGATGTTGTGTAACCGTTTTTCCTGTACCAAATCCTCCTGGAAGTGCAACTGTTCCACCTTTTGCTAAAGGAAAGAAAGTATCTATAACTCTTTGGCCTGTAATCAAAGGTTTATAAATTGGAATTCTATAGTTGATAGGTCTGTTTTTTCTTACAGGCCATTTTTGTACTAAACTCAACTCAGCTAATTCACCATTATCTTTTTTTAAGGTAACTATTACATCATTTAACTTATATTCTCCGTTTTCTTCCACTTTTTCAACTATTCCACTAATTGAAGGAGGCACCATAAGTTTATGCACTATACTTTGAGTTTCTTGTATTGTTCCGTAAATTTCACCTTGAGATAACTTTTGTCCCACTTTAACTTCTATATTTACTTCCCATAGCTTTTCTTCATCAATTGAAAGAAGACCTATTCCTTCTGGTATGAAATTTTTAGAAATGCTTTCTATTTTTTTTAATGGACGTTGTATTCCATCAAACATATTACCTAACATTCCTGGTCCTAAATTGATTGAAAGAGGTGCACCTGTTGAAATTATTTCTTCATTTGCTTTAAGCCCTTCGGTCTCCTCATATACTTGAACTGTTGCTATTTCATTTTCTAAAGCAACAACTTCTCCAATTAATCTTTTGTCCCCAACTGTTACCATTTCATTTAATTTGAATAGTCCCATTCCATCTCCTTGAACAACAGGGCCATTTACAAGACTAACTTTTCCTTTATGCGACATTGGTATCAGACTCCTTTTCAATATCTTCCAAAATCTGTTCTACCATACCCTCTTTTTTATCCTCCATTAACCTATCTATGGACATATCAATTTGGATTTTTTTTTCAGGAACACTTAAGATAAATCCACCCAATTGTATTTTGTTAGTAACATCAAAAGTTATATTGGAGATATTATTTTCTTCTAAAAATTCATTTATCTTTTTTTCGTAATGTGTTTTATCTTCTACAGATAATAGCAAAATAATGTTATTATTTTCTTTAATAAAATTTTCCATTTCAAGAATTCGATTTTGTAAAAATACTTCATAGTTTGAGGTGGTAATAAAATTTTGTACTTTTAATTTTACTTCTTCTAAAACTTGAGTAATAAGTTTTTCTTTTGCTTCAACAACTTTCTTTTTTGTAGTAAGACGTACTTGACTTTCTTGTTCTACAGTTTTTATTGTACTATTTTTTAAATAGTCTTCGATGTATTTTTTAGATTTTGATTCTGTCTCTTTTTCTTTAGTAGCTCTTAATTCATCATATTTTTTTTCGATTGCATCACGTTTTTCTTTAATTTCTTCAGAAATATCTTGTTTCATTAACTTTGAGAATAAAGTTAATTTTTGTTCTATTGTTACCACTTTTTTTCACCTCATATCTTAATTCCCACAGAGTTTCTAATATATTGTGTTATTGTATCACCTTGTCTATGTGTCCCATGTCTATCTGGAATTTCTATAATAAGAGGTTTAGACTTTCTCAACTTCATTTCCATTATCTCATCATGCGCCAAATCTACAATGTTTTCGGTTAATATCAATAATCCAATTGTTTCGTTTTTAAAAACTTGTTTAATCATTTCTAAAACTTCTGCCCTTGTATGAACTACGACACCTTCAATACCAACAAGGCGCATACCAACCCAAGTATCTTTATTGTCACTTATTAAAAAAGTTTTCATATAAAAACCCTCTATACAAATAAAATTAAGATTGAAATAATCATACCATAAATTGCAATACCTTCTGCCATACCTACAAATATTAATGTTTTACCTAAAATTGCAGGATCTTCTGATACTGCTCCAATTGCTGCCGAACCAACCGCTCCAACGGCACGACCTGTTCCGATTGTTGCAAGTCCTGTACTTAATGATGCTGCTAAATATTTAAATCCTTCTCCCATTGAAATACCAGTTGAAACTACTGCTTCTGTTGTAGATGAATCAGCTAATGCTACCATATCAAAAGTTATAAAACCTAATATTGCAACTACAGCTAAACTAAATGGGGCAACTGAAAATGATATCGCCTTTTTAATACTACCTGTTTTACCACTTTTTAATGCACTAATTCCACTTTCGATTGTTATTCCTGCTACTATTACCGCTAAAATTGTTGCTAATACTAACATCTTACTTCCTTCTTTCTTTTTAATTAGTGTTTTTTTAATTTTTACTTAATTTCACAGCTTTATATGGTATGCCTTCACCACTAAAATATTTACTAAACATTTCGTAATATTGTAATCTTAATCCTTGAATAAATACAATTAGTCCTTCAAGTGTTAAAATTAAGACATTTCCTATTACTAATATTAGCATTTTTAATACAATATTATTCATCATTTCAGACATTACTAAAAATGCCAAAAATAACCCTGCATGATTTAAAGCAAATGCTCCTACCCTAATAAAAGAAATTGCGTTACTTAAAGCCGCCAAAACAGTTTCTAATGCTTCAAAACAGCTCTCTACAAAATATTCTCCTACTTCTCCTTTTATTAAAGGCTTCTTTCCTTGTGCTAAATGTGTCAATGGTTCTTTGAAAATCATTATAATAATAGTTGCTACCATAACTAATATAAATACCCATGGAGAAATTGGAATTACTCCAAAAATAGATACACCTGTTAATATAATACTCATAAAGAAAATATATCCAATTATTCCATGACTTCCAAATATCCCATGCTCAATATCTCCATGACGTAAACTATTTAATATTCCAAATATATAGGATACACTTAATACTGTTACCCCAAATGCTACCCCACACATTAATATAGGCATAATATTTACTGGAGATAATGGACCACCTTTTAAAGCACTAGGAAGCCACGGCAGTTGATGTTGTTCTAAACCAAACAAACTACCATAAAATAATCCAAATGCCATTGAAAATCCACCCAAACGCATCAAAATATTACCTGCCACTTGGTTTTTCTTAAGCAACGCTATTCCGATTAAAAAATATACGCTTCCTTGACCAATATCTCCAAACATTATTCCAAACATTAAGCAAAAAGTTATTGCAAAAAATGGTGTTGGATCAATTTCATTGTACGAAGGTAATCCATATAGTTGAACAATAGTTTCAAATGGTTTAAAAAATCTATTGTTTTTAAGTATTGTTGGAGGCATTTCTTTAGTTCCAATTTCTTCTGCTGTTTTTGTAACAACTACATATTTATCTGTAACACTTGCAATTTTTTCTTCTATAAAATCTTTATCTTTTTCTGGTATCCAAGCATTAAGAATAAAAATATTATCCCCACGCATCAATTTTGTTTGAATATCTTGTATTTTTTTCTCAAGTTCAAATCTAGTGAAAATCGCATTAATAACTGCTTGTTTAACTTCTTTATCACTATATACTATAGCATCTAAATCGTTAATTTCTTTGTCAACTTCTGTTAAAGCTATATCAACTTCTTGTTTTACTTGGCCTAAATTACCTTGAAATTCATCTGGAATAACAAAAGGTTGCCAATTTAGCGATTTTAACAGTTGGTTTGTCTCATTAGTAAATTTTTTAGGATATGCGATAATGTAAATAGCTTCTTTCAAATCTTCTACATTACCAACATGTATAACTATTGCACTAATATTTTCATAATTTTTTTTGATTTGTAATCTATTTTCGTAAGAAAGCAGTCCAATCTGATATTCAAAAAATTCTAAATCTCTGAGCTCAGTAAAATTAATATGCTGTTTATTAATCGATTCTAATACATGTGATATAAATAATAATTTTTTTCTTAATTCCAATTTTCGTTTTAATAAATATATATTTTCTTTATATTTATCTTGGAATTTATCGAGCTCTTTTTTAGCTTCAAGAAAATTTAAATTAAAATCATTTATAATTTGTGGATTGATATCCATTCCTTGAGCTATATCCATCAAATTTTCTGACAATATATCTATATTTTTTAGTAATTTGATTTCTTCTGTTTCTGTCTTGATTTTATTATGGGTAATCATAGTTTCGTATTGACGAGTTAAATAATGATTATTATCTTGGTCAAAGTTCAAATGCATTTTTTCACTCAATACTAATTGCTCTAAAATTTTATGTTCTTCCTCTTGAGCAGCTACTAGATTAAACATTATCATTTTTTCTATTGCCATATGCTGCCTCCACCCGTTTTTTAAATTACATTTA
>LJHD01000289.1 GCA_001983475.1 Candidatus Epulonipiscium fishelsonii
AAAAGATATCCCTATATTGTTTACACATTCAACAGAAGCAGAAGCTGTTAAGTTGTTTTCAAACACGTATCTAGCCTTAAGGGTAGCATATTTTAATGAATTAGATACTTATGCAGAACTAAGAGGGTTGAATACAAAACAAATTATTGAAGGAATTGGACTAGATCCTCGTATTGGAAATCATTATAATAACCCTTCTTTTGGATATGGAGGATATTGTCTCCCAAAAGATACAAAACAACTTAGAGCAAACTATGAGGAAGTACCAAATAATATTATAGGTGCGATTGTTGATGCAAATAGAACAAGGAAAGACCATATATCAGAACAAATTATAAAAAGAAACCCTAGTGTAGTGGGAATATATAGATTAACAATGAAAACAGATTCAGATAACTTTAGAGCATCGTCAATTCAAGGAATAATGAAGCGTATTAAGGCAAAGGGGATAGAAGTAGTTGTATATGAGCCAGCTTTAAAAGAAGATAAGTTTTATAATTCAAGAGTAATTAGAAATTTAGATGAATTTAAAAAAATGAGTGATATTGTGGTTTCCAATAGGCTAAGTGAAGAAATAAAAGATATTGAGGATAAAGTATATACTAGAGATTTATTTAGTAGAGATTAATTTTATTGCATTTAACTAAAGTACAAATTTAAATATATATGTACAATATCTCAAATTAATAAATTAAGATAAGTAAATTTTACCCAAATACAAAATTATTTATAAATACAGTTGAAAAATTTTGTAAAAAACGTTATACTTACATGAAATACTATTTACAGAGAAAGACAGGTGAAAGAGATGATAGAAACTGTCAGCTGTGGAGGAGTAGTTATTCATAAGGGGAAATTACTTGTGCTCTACAAAGATTATAAAAATAGGTATGTTGGTTGGGTTTTACCAAAAGGAACGGTTGAAATAGGAGAAACACATCAAGTTACAGCCTTAAGAGAAGTCCAAGAAGAGTCGGGAGTAGATGCGCAAATTGTTAAGTATGTTGGTTCAAGTCAGTATCTTTTTCAAGGCAAAGAAGATACTGTGAGTAAAACTGTGCATTGGTACTTAATGAAATCAAATAGTTTTTATACTAAGCCTCAAAGAGAAGAATATTTTCTGGATGCAGGATATTACAAATTCTATGAGGCTTATCATCTGCTTAAATTTTCAGATGAAAAATATATTCTGAGAAAAGCATAT
>LJHD01000290.1 GCA_001983475.1 Candidatus Epulonipiscium fishelsonii
GGTTGCATGAGAGAAAACCTAATCTAAAGTTTAGTATCCATAGCTTTAGAGGGCAAGAGAAAGAATGGTATGGTAAACATAAGTGAACTTTCATAAGCGTCGTCAACACAATCAACAGTTGGGATATAATTGCTGTTGTTTAATAGGTAGGTAATGCGCTGTCCCTTGAAGTGTATTAATAGCAACCCATAAGCCTATCGGTGTATAGAAAGTACCTAACCCATTCGCATCTGGCAGAAGTTGAACTTGGTAAGCCCTATAAGGTCCACTATTGTGGTAGGTTAATCGTAAGAAAAGCGGAATTCCTTAGAGGGTATAGGAGATTAGAAAAAGCAAATGCCACTAAGTCGAAAGACAACAGAAATGAAATAACTGGGTGGATAGTATGAATTAATCATATTCTTGAAAGAGAGCAGACTTCTAATTGGTGTACAACATGAAAATAAAGCGTAAAGTAAATTTTTGAAAGAGAGGTAATAGTCGATGAATACTTCAGTTAAGAAGTCCGCAATACCTTCTATCACTACTTGGCTCAAAGTCGATTGGATAGAGCTCACTAGTGTACAGAAAAATTACAAAAACGAATATATCATGCTAAAAGATAAATGTATGCTTGAGCCGTATGAGGTGAAAGTCTCACGTACGGTTCTTAGGCGAGAAAGAGGAAGTAATTCCTTTGACTTAGCCGACAAAATTTGGAGATAACTTCAAAGAATTACCTATCACTATAATTATATTTATGAAATACCTTATAGTGTTATAGGCACTATCTAGCTAACAGGCCTATAGGAATGACCTAAGGATATATGTATAGATAGATTTATTGAAACGTGGAAAGTTGAGAACGTGGAGAGTTTATCCCTCGAAGAAGCGTTAGGATATAAATTAAAAAAATGAAATTCCTTTAATCTCAATGAGAGTAGGGGCACAGTACCTGTGAAGTAGAGATAATAATCTATGGAGGGATAGCCCCAAGACAAATTTAATTTGTTGGAACGCCGTATGCGATTAAAGTCGCACGTACGGTGTGGAGCAGGGGGTGCGACAAGAAGCAACTTCTTTCATAACAGTCAGTACAGGAAACTGTTGCCCTAGTTGCAAAGGGTATTCTCACTCGAAACTGCATTTTTAGTAATAGAACTGTAGGTTGCATGAGAGGAAGTCTAATATAAAGTTTAGTATCCATAACTTTATAGGACAAGAGAAAGAATGGTATGGTTAATACAAGTGAACTTTTATAAGCATCGTTAACACAATCAACAGTTGGGATATAATTGCTGTTGTTTAATAGGCAGGCAATACATATTCCCCTAAGATGTATTATCAGCAACCCATAGGCCTATCGGTGTATAGAAAGAACCTAACCCATTCATATCTGACAGAAGTTGAACTTGGTAAGCCCTATAAGGTCCACTATTGTGGTAGGCTAATCGTAAGAAAAGCGGAATTCCTTAGAGGGTATAGGAGGTTAGAAAAAGCAAATGCTACTAAATCGAAAGATAACAGGAATGAAAATAACTGGGTGGATAGTATGAGTTAATCATACTCTTGAAAGAGAGCAGACTTCTAACTGGTGTACAACATGAAAATAAAGCGTAAAGTAAATTTTTAAAAGAGAGGTAACAGCCGATGAATACTTCAGTTAAGAAGTCCGCAATACCTTCCATTATTAATTGGCTTCAAATCAATTGTAACGAAGTTGAAAAGTATGTAAAAAAATTACAACAACGACTATATCTTGCTGAAGGTCTTGGAGATAAACGTAAGGCTAGCAATCTATAATTAATTTGCAAAAAATTATAACAAAAAGACCTGAAGATAAATGTATGCTTGAGCCGTATGAGGTGAAAGTCTCATGTACGGTTCTTAGGCGAGAAGGAGAGAGTAATCTCTTTGACTTAGCTGACAAAAATTAGAGATAACTTCAAAGATTTACCTATTGCTATAATGTGATACATGTAAAGATACAGGATTTTTAATAAATAAAGACGGGCATAAAACTGCTACTCATTGTAAATGTTTTATTCAAGAGCTTACCGAATTGTCATATAAATCCTCAAATATTGGTCAATTGCTAAATAATGAAAATTTTTCTACGTTTGACTTCTCTGTATTTTCAGATGAAATTAATCCAGAAACTGGCATTTCTTATAGAACTGAAATGGAAACTATTAAATCAAAATTAGAAAATTTTGTTAATATCTTTGGTGAATCCTATAAAAATATTATTTTTCAAGGATTAACAGGAGTCGGGAAAACTTTTTTATGCAATTGTATAGCTAAAGAATTACTTGATTAAAGGCTTGTTTCACAAGAAAATAAGTTCAACTAGTCAGCATATAAGGAAACTTGTATGTAGTGGCAGTTAACACTGTCCAATACTACTCGAATTGCTGGAAACCCCTAAAGCTTATCCAACCCTAACATATAGGTGTTAAGGTTACGAAAGTAAAAACAATGGATAAGATAACTCAAGGTTAAATCCTAAAAGTGATGTTTTATAAACAAAATATGTTTATAAATAAAAAAATGGGCAATCAGCAGCCAAGACCGAAAGGTAAGGTTCAACGACTATTCCTCTTAAGGGAAGTACACTACAAGCTATTGGTAGTGGAAGTGGGTAGCCCCTAACACATAACGGTGAGGGAGAAGATATAGTCTGTGCTTTAGTGAAAACTAAAGAAGTTCAAGGTAAATTATTACCCAATCTAAATGATGGAAGTAATATACACCTAGAGAGCTGCGATAAGAGTAGCGTCTTATTGTGAACAACAACCTCTAAAATTAAATTAATTTCTTTTATTTTCATATTAGGTTTAAGTTTAACCAGTTATGCTAGTTAATATTTTATAGTTGTACTTATAAGCTAAAGTATTTTTTTGAGGGTTGGAGAGCCTCCTCAGGAACTTCACACTATAATCAAATTTAGCTTCTACTATTTTAAGTACCTTTTACTATAATGACATTAACTAGCACAAGACATAAGTTTCTTATCTAAATCTAATGCGGAAATATAAATACATTAACTATAAAGCAATTTAAAATAGATAATTTTAGTTATCAATGCTATTTAATTATCAGAGGTTCAGAAAGGATATAATGTTTTATATTTTTCTTCGATTCAGCTTTTTCAATTACTAAATAAAGATAGATTTCACAAGCAAGAAATAAAAGAAGAAGAAGCATTTTTATTAGAAAATATACATTATGCAGATTTATTAATTATTGATGATTTAGGAACAGAAACACCTTCAAGTATAAATATTTCTGGCTTATTTAATATCATAAATATAAGACATATAAATCAAAAATCTACGATTATTTCAACAAACTTGACATTCACTGAAATAAGAAGTATTTACGCTGAAAGAATTACTTCAAAACTTTTAGGTCATTATAGAAATTTTGAAATAGTTGGTCATGATATTAGATTGACAAAAAAATATAATACTAAAAATATTCCCATTACTTAATGTATGGGATATTTTTTTTATAGTCATAATATAATTACATATATCGACTTTTAAGGAGGACCTTACATGTTTTGTGCTATTAAAATTTCAAAATCTGATCCAACGCCTTTATATATTCAATTGGCGAATGAGCTTATCAGACTTATAGAAACCGGTACATTACCTGCAAAAACAAAGTTACCAACAATACGCAACCTTTCAAATAAACTTAGAATTAATAGAGACACCGTAGTAAACGCATATAGAGTTTTAGAAAGCAAAAACCTTGTTATTGCACATATTGGAAGTGGAACATATGTTTCACCTATTGCACCAGCGAAAACACCATCAAGCTTAAATCCTATTTCTTGTAGTAAAGCCTATTTTGATAAATCCATATTTTCAATTGACATATCAAAAGAACTTTTAAATAAAATGTTAGATGATGATGGATGGGATGCATTTATTGATCCATTGCAACGTGAAAGACAGCTTATGAGACAAAGTATAAGTGAATATTTAAATTCAGTTGGAATAAGTCCACCACCTGCATATACCAGACTAATTAACAACAGTTCCAAATTTATACTTGAGCTTATGAAATTATCAGCAAAATCCGTAATTTGTGTTGAAGCTTATAGAGATTTAATCTATACTACTGTTCTTAAAAACCTAGGATTTAAAATTATAGAAATCCCAATTAATAAAGATGGATTAGATTTAGAATTTTTAGAAACGCAACTTAAGTCTCATAATGTAGCATATATTATGATAACTCCGTATATACAGAATCCTACAGGTATTTGTTATAGCGAAGAAAATAAATTAAAGATACTTAATTTATGTGAACAATATGATTCACTTCTAATTGAAGATGGTACATTTACTGATTTTGTATTTCAAGATGTTCCTATAAAGCCTTGTTATACTTTAGATAAAAACGATAGAGTTATATACTTATATAATTTCTGTAAGCTTTATATGCCACATCTAGATTATAGTTTTGCTGTTCTGCCTCAAAGTATTAATAAAATGTTACTTTATAATAATGAATTTACTTTAAAAGAACGACTATTAAGATATTATTTAGAATCAAATTATTTTGCTAACATACATTATAATCTTATTCAAAGTACTTATTCTAAATATATTACAGTTTATGAAGCCCTTTTAAAACGAAATGACATATTTGAAATTAATAATAATGTTGGAGGACTTTTCTTTTGGATTAAAGTAAATGACATTAATATAACAGAACTATATAAAATGTTTTTATTTAATAATATAGTTGTATCCCCAGAAGACTTATTTTGTACAACTTATACTAATAAATATTTCCGATTATCAATTTCTTCTTTATCTGATTTGGAAATCGAACAATTAGTATTGTTTTTAACTAAAGAAAAAACTCTATGTTAACTTTTTAAAACTTGAACTGCACCCGTAAAGACCAAGAAAGGGTGCAGTTCTGCTATATATATATATACTGGATGGTAATGATGAGTTTGTTCCGAATATAAAAATCTGACCAACGAATCTGATTTTATATCATTATTAACTTGTATAATTCATCTCAAAATATTTTTTATATCAGAAATAGGCCTAAAGTAATTTCTTTAGAACCCAGCTATGCTAAAATATATCTTTTTTACAATAATTTTCTATTATTCTAGTAGTATCTCCCCAGTATTCACTTACATCTTTTGCTTATACAATTCTTTATTAAAATCTGATATTTTATATAATAAAATTCCTCCTACTTTAAGCTATATCTAAATATAGCCTAAAACAAGAGTATTAAAAGGTATTTTCTAAAATATTTTTACCTATTTTACATTTATTAATAACTATTTCTAACACTAAAATTTAACATAACCATTTTTTATAAAATATATTGAAAATATTCCACAATTCCTTTATATATCGCAAAAGCCATTTTATCTTGATATTCTTCACTCATCAATAATTTTTCTTCCTCATGATGTGTTAAAAATCCACATTCAATGATAATACTAGGCATTTCAGTTGTTTTTAAAATATAATAGTTTTCTGATGGCTTAACTTGACGTGTATTATTTGGATCAGCAATTTCTTTAACGTTTTTTTGTACAAGTTGAGCTAGTATCTTTCCTGGACTTGTATCATTATAATAGAAAACTTGGGCACCTCTTATATTTGGTTGAGTAAAAGCGTTTTGGTGAATGCTAACTATTAAGTCTGCATTACTTTCGTTAATAATTTCTTTTCTAGCTTTCATATCTTCTTTTTTATTAAATTTACCTTCTATCCCATCCAAATCTTCATCTTCATCTCTTGTCATAATTACTGTTGCTCCAGAATTTTCAAGATATTCTCTAAGAATATGTGATAGTGATAAATTAATATCTTTTTCATACATTCCACTTGGGCCAACTTTTCCAGGGTCATATCCTCCATGTCCTGGATCAATTACAACTACTTTACCTTCTGTTACAAGGTTCAATGTGTTTACAGCACTGCTGGCAAACTTTAAATATGCAATTGTTGCAACAACTATTACTAACATTATTGTTAATATTGTTGTTTTTCCAATACTCATTATTTTCACCTTTTCCCACCTTCTTTATAATCTGTCCTATTGATAATTGTGTCAAATTGTATTTTGGTATATTCTTTAGATAAAATCGACTTTTACTCTTCTATCTTAGAAAGTGCATCCCATATTTCTGGAGTTTCTAATCCAAGTCGCCATGCTGCATAACCTGCTAAATCATATTTATTAACAATTTCAATTCTTTTATTAATTGCGTTAATATCTTCAAGCCATATTTTATATAACTTATTGTTATCTTCGTATTCCACATAATTTAAATTAGTTTTTGGATCATATACTATAACTACATTTTCATTATTTTTAATTCTATCTTCTACTTCATACATACTTTCTGCCTTTGTCTCAAGTCCATCATCAGTTTCAGCCCAAATTCTATTAAAAAATGGAATACCTAAAACAAGTTTATCATTTGGTACTTCTTTAAGATTTTTTTCCAAACCTGCAATTACCCAAGGAATTGCAGCTACTGGTCCAGCTTCTTCTGAACCTGACCAATGTTGGTCATATGCCATAACCATAAAATAATCTACTACTTCACCTATTTTTTCACGCTCGTAAAAATATGACCAATTTGAAGGAATATAAATATCTACCGATACAATCAATCCTTCTTTTCTCATTTCGGGATATAATTCTCTCATAAATTGTACCCATTCTTCAGAAAATTCCGCTTTTATGTTTTCTATATCAATGTTAATTCCATCAAATCCATATGAATCTGCATATTCGATTATTTGGTCAATAACATATTGCCTTTTTGATGTTGAACTTAAAATTTCCTTTGTATATTCGGGTACAGCAAAATTATTACTTAATAATGCCCAAACTTCTAAACCTCTTTTATGCGCTTCATCTACATACTCTTTTGTTCCTCTATCATTTAAAGTTCCTTCTGAATTTGCAAAGTCAAACCAGGTTGGAGATATTACATTAGCTCCTTCCAAGTAACTATATTTATAACTATTCCAATTTACATATTTGCTTGATACTTGATCCCAAACTAATTTTACTTTGTCATCAAGCACATTTGGACCAATTTCATATGCTACACGTTCTCGTACTTCTGTTTCTCCCATCAAACTTATACATGGTTCCCATATATAGCCAATAATTCCATTTTGATTTCTTACTCGTACATATCCATTTGTTCCCGCTTTTTCACCATCTTGATAAACTTCCAATATATCTCCTGAATGTACAGTTTCTATAATTGGTTTCTTACTATTTGGGTGCGTTCTTAACACAGCATTTTTAGTCCGCACTTTGGCTAATTGCTTCGGAACTTCCAAATTATAGGCTAAAATCAGCCTTCCATCTTTCCCTAGATTTAATTCAAAAGGATAGTGGTTTTCTATATAAGACGCTGAAATATAAGCTCTATCATTTTGTAATAGAAGATATGTACTTGTATCTTCTTCCATTCTTATTATTTCAATGGGGTTTGTAATAGTAACTATTTTTTCATCTTTATCATAATAAATTGCATCATCTACATATTTTTTTGCAAACTCTGTTGAAACATAAATTTCACCATTCTTTACAATAGCTGGAACATCCAAGTCAATCCTTGTATCTTCATATGTCATATTTATTTGATTTTCTTTAAACTCTGGAAAATATGTTAATGGATCAACTTCTGTTGTACTTGGTCTAATTTTCCAATAAAACATTCCCACAGCAATTCCAAAAAGCATTGCACTAAAATATAATATTAGTTTTCCTATAAGAGGCATAGGTTTCTTATTCTTCTTTTTATCTTCTTTAGCTTTTTTCCTAATTTCTCGGTGTAATCTTTTTGCTTCTTTCTTTTTAGCTTTTTTTGTTTTTCTAGGTAATTTATCACTTCCTTCCTTCTGTCCTGTATGTTCTTTATTTTCTTCTCCTTTCGTCTCATTATTTAAATCTTCGTTTAATTCATCATCCATGCATTTTCCCTTTCATACAAAATATTATTTTTTATATTATACCATATATTTTCCATTTTAATAGGTTACACATAAAAAAAAGAATACTCAACAAAGTATTCTCAGTTTATATAAAATTAACTATAAATTATTTTTAATTTATAAGAAATATTCTATTTATTTAATTTTTTATTTGTAAAATAAGTCTTCATCTACTATATTTTATAATAAATTATAGTCACAATTTATTATCTTTAGGTTACATCTCCTAGAAATAATTTATTATCCAATGCAATATATACTATTTTTATAAACTTAACATTCTTTCTAGTTCCTGAATTTCTTGTTCTCCTTGAGTAATCATGTTGTTCCCCAGTTCAGTCAAAGCATTTGCATGTAAAATACTAAATTTAGTCCATCCTTCCTCATCATTTATTGATGAACAAAATAGTTGGCCTATTTCACAAAATTCTAATACTATATCATCTGCGATATTTGTTTGAGATAATATCCAAGTTTTTATAAGAGTAAAGCATTCTTTTTTTACATCTTTTCTAATACCCCTATTGTTACACCAAGAATTAAATCCTTCATCTTCTATAAGACATTTAATATAATCTGCTCTTCCTATTTTCAAAATCTCTTGTTGTTTTTTATAATCAGTTAAATTTGATTCTAAAATCAAAATTTTTGCAGACAAATCAGTTAAACAAATAAAATTATATAGTATAGCATTTTTATTTGTTTCAGTTATAATTAAATTACAATCCAATAAATATCGTTTCATCAAATTATGAATTTTAATATACGAATCTATTTTTCCTTTTCTCCAAGTATGACTCTTTGATGTTTTATAAATATAATATTTATAAAATAATTTATTTAGTATTCCAATATTTTTAGCATTTCTACATAGTTCAGTTGAAAATGCTGTATCATGGCCATTATTGTGTTGGTATATTAAGTTAGATCTATCAATTATTTTTAAATTGCTAATTTTAAATAATTTTCCCCAATAATTTATCATAAAACTAAAATATTCAATGAAGAGTTCCTCTTTTTCAGTTTTTGTTAATATTAAAAATTGCTTTTTAGCTACTTTAATACCCTCATGTTTATTATCAACAATAATTTCTCTGCCTCCAGCAACAATATCTAAGTTATTTGCAACTGCATAAGTTTTGCACTCTATAATAAAGTCACTAGTGTATTCATCATCAGCATCAAGTATTGCTAAATAGTCTATATCATTATACATAATTCCAATATCCACTATATCATTGCCTTCAGCTACAACATTATTTATTTTATTTCTATGAAGAATTATGCGCTCATCTTTATTTGCAAATTTTTGTAATAGTTCATATGTTCCATCAGTTGAAACATCATCTACTACATGCCATATCCAATTTTTATCTGTTTGGTTCACTAAGCTTTTATATGCTCTTTCAATAGTATCTATTGCATTATACACTGGAGTGAAAAAAATAACTTTACTGTTGTTATATTGGTTTATTAATTTTTCTTTTAAAGGCTCTATATTAAATAGTTGGCCAATTTTAAAATCCGTATCAATATTATTCCATTTACATTCCCCAGAATAAGGCGTAAACTCTATTTTGTTAAATTTTATATTTTTATTATCTAATCTATATAAATCTATACTAGCAAATACAAACCCATTAGATAAAGTTTCAGCTACGTTTATCATTTTATCTAAATTTTCTGGTTTCTTTATTTCACAATTTTGTTCTTCGATATTACTTATAAAATCTTGTTTTTCCCAATTTTTATTAAATAAAATTAAATTTGAGTCATTATAAGTATCTGGTTGAAATACTATATACTCTACTTTTCCATTAAAACACCAAAACTTATACGTACAAAGCTGATTATCTAAGGTTTTTAAATATTCTTCAATTAGTATATGTGGTTTAATATCTTTATATTGCATTTCCATACTATTTAAATAGTAGTTATAATTTAGCCAATTTTCAATTTGTAATTTAGCTTCAGTTTTATCAAAATTATTTTTATTTTTGATAATAATACTTTGATTACATCCATGAGTAGTTTTTATCACAAATTGTTGAGGCAAATTTTCAAAGTTTATACCATCCCAATTTTCATATACTCCAAAAATATTAATTAAATATTCTTTACCTATTTTGTCTGCTACCCATTTTCTAACTCCCTGCTTATCTGTTAGCTTTGTTTTTAAAGGATTATTATCGTATAATTTACACCATTGTATTTTTTCATTAAAAGTTTGTGGGTTTTGAAAATCCATATCTCTTCCTGTTGAAACTTTGTACCACTTTCCTAAAGCATCCTCTAGTTCACTTTTAAAAATCATTTTTTCCTCCGTTCTAAATTAAGAGAAGCACAAACTATTACACAGTTATATAGTAAACATACTTATAAGCTAAATTTTTTTGATTGAGTAGGAGTCAACCCCTCACACCACTATATAATAATCCAATTTGCAATTACACACTACATATTTAACATTCTTTCTAGTCCCTGAATTTCTTGTTCCCCTTGAGCAATCATTTTGTTCCATAGTTCAATCAAAGCATTTGCATGTAAAATACTAAATTTAGTCCATCCTTCTTTATCATTCATTGACGCACAAAATAATTGGCCTATTTTACAAAATTCTAAAATTATATCATCTTCAATAACAGTTTGTGCTAACATCCAGTTTTTTAAAAATGTAAAGCATGTTTTTTTTATATTTTTATCATCAAATTCATTACAATTGTCATCAAATTTATCATCTGCCAGAATATGTTTAGTAATAGGTGCTCTTCCTATTTTCAAAATCTCTTGTTGTTTCTCATAATTAGTTAAATTTGATTTTAAAATTAAAAGTTTGATAGAAAAGCTAATTAAATATAAAAAATTAGATTTCATAAAATTTTTATTTATTTCAACTATAATTGGGTTACAATCTAATAAATATTGTTCAATCAAATTATGGATTTTAATGTACGACTCTATTTTTCCTTTTCTCCAATTTTGACTCTTTGATGTTTCATAAATATAATATTTATAAAATATTTTTTTTAATATTCCAATATTTTTAGCTTTTTTAAAGAATTCAATTGAAAAGGCAGTATCATGACCATTATTGTGTTGGTATATTAAATTAGCTCTATCAATTATTTTTAAAGTACCAATTCTAAATAATTTTCCCCAATAAGTTCTCATAACCTCAAAAGTTTTAATAAAAATTTTCTCTTTTTCAATTTTTGTTAAAATTATTCCTTCTGTATCTAATTCACTATCTGTAAACTCATTATTAATAATCTGTTTATAATTTGCACTGACAATATCTAAGTTATTTGCAACTGCATAATTCTTACATTCTATGATAAAATCACTAGTGTATTCATCATCGGCATCAAGTACTGCTAGATAATCTATATCTCTATACATAATCCCAATATCTACTATATCATTACCTTCATCTACTACATTATTTACTTTATTTCTGTGAAGAATTATGCGCTCATCTTTATTTGCAAATTTTTGCAATAGTTCATATGTTCCATCAGTTGAAACATCATCTACTACATGCCATATCCAATTTTTATCTGTTTGGTTCACTAA
>LJHD01000291.1 GCA_001983475.1 Candidatus Epulonipiscium fishelsonii
CTGAATGCAGCTCACAATTGACTTTCTTAATTAAAATGCTTAATACAGATTGAAATTGACTAGCTGAGTAGAAATACTGAATGCAGATTGGACTTGACTAGCTTAATTAAAATACTGGATGCAGATTGGACTTGACTAGCTTAATTAAAATACTGGATGCAGATTGGACTTGACTCCCTGAATGAGAATGCTGAATGCGTATCTGAATTGACTTTCTTAATTAAAATGCTTAATACAGATTGACTTTCTGAATGAGAATGCTGAATGCAGATTGGAATTGACTCCCTGAATTAAAACACTGAATGCAGCTCACAATTGACTAGCTTAATGTATATTGAAATTAACTAGCTGAGCAGAAATGCTGAATGCAACTCACAATTGACTAGCTTAATTAAAACACTGATGTGTATCTGAATTGACTTTCTGAATGAGAATGCTTAATGCGTATCTGAATTGACTTTCTGAATGAGAATGCTGAATGCAGATTAGACTTGACTCCCTGAATGAGAATGCTGAATGCGTATCTGAATTGACTTTCTGAATGAGAATGCTTAATACAGATTAGACTTGACTCCCTGAACAGAAAAGCTGAATGCGTATCTGAATTGACTTTCTGAATGAGAATGCTGAATGCAACTCACAATTGACTAGCTTAATTAAAACACTGATGTGTATCTGAATTGACTTTCTTAATTAAAATGCTGAATGCGTATCTGAATTGGCTTTCTTAATTAAAATGCTTAATACAGATTGACTTTCTGAATGAGAATGCTGAATGCAGCTCATAATTGACTCCCTGAATTAAAACTCTGAGTATGAATCAGAATTAACTTCCTAGATAAAAATTCTATTGTTACGTTACATAGTTTATTTGAAAATATTTTTGCACACTAGAAATAAGCCTAAACTATCTTGCCAGTCTTACTCTATTATAACCTTTACACAACCTGTTTATAATCTCAAAGATTATTACAAGATAAAGATATATTCAGGATAAATTTATGTTTATTATCCAAAGTTTATTTTGGAGAGATTATAAACAGTATTATGTACTAAGGTCCCTGGCCATGGGTTTCCTTTGCAGCTGAAGCATATTTTGCCTCACTTCTATTTTTTTTAAATCGCTATTTCTTACATTTTTTTGGTTATTAAGGATTGCTACTTATTCTTTCGCATCTGCTCTACTACTTATTTTTTCGCTCAATTGCTACTTATTTTTTCGTGACTACTCCGCTAATTGTTTTTTTCGCCTAACTTAATAATTAAAGTATATACCCATATATAATAAAATACAACCGGCAAAATAACCTAATATATTTCATCCCAATAGTAACTTATGTCCAATATAATCGATATCACTAAAAAATGTATATTTATACACATTTGTGCAATTTGTACATGCCATTTTACTAATTCCAAAATTTGCCCGCTATCGGAGTACTATCCTTTATAATATAGTTAGAGTGTTATACTCCCGAAACCTTGCTCCTGCAACACTATGTATTAATCAAATTTAGTTGCTGCTATTTCAGAGTGCTATTACTATAAAATCAATTAAAAATCTTGTAATTAGAAGATAAAATAAAGTATACTATACTTAATATAACCTTAAATCATAGTAAACTCAATCGATTTTGCTATAAGTTTAACAGAAAGGAATAAAATATGTTTTTATCTAAAATTAATGCACCAGAAGATTTAAAAAAATTAAAATTAGAAGATTTAAAAGTGTTGTCTAAAGAGATAAGGAACTTTCTGATAAAATCCGTTGCAAGAACTGGAGGTCATCTTTCATCAAATTTAGGAGTAGTGGAACTAAGTATTGCTTTACACTATGTATTTAATTCTCCATATGATAAAATTGTTTGGGATGTCGGCCATCAAGCTTATGTTCATAAAATATTGACTGGAAGAAAAGGAAAATTTAAAACTTTACGTCAAGAAGGAGGTATCAGTGGATTTCCTAAAAGAGAGGAAAGTGAACATGATATATTTGATGTAGGTCATAGTTCTACTTCAATTTCTGCTGCATTAGGGTTGGCTGTTGGACGTAATTTAAACCATGGGCAAAATCATGTTATTAGTGTAATTGGCGATGGTGCCTTAACTGGAGGAATGGCTTTTGAGGCATTAAACAACGCTGGCAGAGGAAATGCCAACTTAATAGTTATACTAAATGATAACGAAATGAGTATTTCAAAAAATGTAGGTGGATTATCCAAATATTTAACTAAAATGAGATCTACCAAGCAATATACTAAGGTAAAAGAAGGCGTTGAATCTATATTTTCAGCAATCCCTTTTTTAGGAAGCCCTATAGTTCAAGCATTAAAACGTACAAAGGGTGGCGTAAAAACACTTCTTGTAAATAACACCTGGTTTGAAGAACTTGGCTTTTCTTATCTTGGGCCAATTGATGGTCATAATATATCTGAGCTAATTGAAATACTTAATAATGCAAAACAACTTAAAGGTCCAATATTAGTTCATGTTAAAACTATAAAAGGCAAGGGTTATTCTCTGGCACAAAAAGACCCCAGCAAATACCACGGAGTTGGTGCTTTTGATTATAAAACAGGTACTACACTTAACAAATTTAATGGAATTACTTTCTCAGAGGCATTCAGCGAAGCAATTGTAAAAGTAGCAAATGAAGAAAAAAAAATTGTGGCAATAACAGCAGCTATGGCTGATGGCACAGGACTTACAAAATTCGAAAAAATATTTCCAAAAAGATTTTTTGATGTTGGTATTGCTGAACAACATGCTGTAACTTTTGCAGGAGGACTAGCAGTTGAAGGATATAAGCCCGTTGTAGCTATCTATTCATCATTTTTACAAAGAGCATATGATCAAATTTTACATGATATTGCTTTACAAAACCTAGATGTTATATTTATGGTGGATAGAGCAGGCTTGGTTGGGGAAGACGGAGAAACACATCAAGGTATATTTGACATATCTTATCTTTCAAACATACCAAATATAAAAATCCTTTCCCCTAAATTACCTCAAGAGATTGAAGCAGCAATAAGATATGCTTTAACACAAAGCGGGCCCATTGTTATTAGATACCCAAGAGGCGGATCAAATATTTCCATTGATACTATAATAGATTATACCAATCCACTTCCTGTTATGCATTGTAAAGGAAAAAAAGCAGTTATTTTATCTTTTGGAAAGGCTGTGGAATGGGCATTTGAAATAAGAGATTACATTGTAGCACAGTATAAAATAGAACTTGGAATTGTTGAAGTACCATATATAATGCCAGTGAACGAGGAAGAATTGTTTAAATTAATAAAAACATATGGTGCAGTTGTGACAGTTGAAGACCATGTTCTTGTTGGAGGATTTGGATCAATTATTAGTACTATTTTACACAAACATCAATGTCCAAAAAGGCTTTATAGCTTTGGGTTTGAAAACGGTATTGTGCGACAAGGAAAAATTGATAAATTATTAGAACATCACAATTTAAATCCAAAACAAATTGGGGATACTATTTATAATGAAATATTAAAAAAATAAAACTACTATAATTACTAACAAGATATAGCTTGGTGTGCCCAGCTGTATCTTTCATAAAGACAAATTATACTAAAGAAAGAGAATGAGCATGGCAGAATTAAAAGAAAGATTAGATATACTTATTTTTAAAAAAGGACTAGCGGAAAGTCGTGAAAGAGCAAAAGCTTATATTATGGCCGGGGTAGTGTATGTGGATGGACAAAAAGAAGACAAGGCTGGCCTTAAAATAAGCGAAAAATCCCATATCGAAGTTAGACAAAAAATGAAATATGTAAGCCGTGGAGGGTTTAAACTTGAAAAAGCAATTTCTTCATTTGAAATAAAACTTGATGGAAAAATTTGCATGGATGTTGGAGCATCAACAGGAGGGTTCACGGATTGCATGTTGCAAGAGGGTGCAAAAAAAGTGTATGCTGTAGATGTTGGCTATGGTCAACTTGCTTGGAAACTTAGACAAGATGAAAGAGTGGTGTGTCTTGAAAAAACTAATATGAGATATGTAACGGATGAAATTATACAAGATAAAATTGATTTTTGTTCAATAGATGTATCTTTTATATCTTTAACAAAAATATTGCCATCTGTAAAACCGCTGCTTTCAAGTTCAGGCAGCATTGTTGCATTAATAAAACCTCAATTTGAAGCTGGCAGAGAACAGGTTGAAAAAAATGGTGTTGTTCGTAATCCGAAAGTACATGAACAAGTTATAAACATGATTTGTGAAAATGTCCGCAATATGGGCTTTTATATACTTGGACTAGATTTTTCCCCAATTAAAGGCCCCGAAGGAAATCGTGAATATTTAATTTATTTATGCATGAATAATTTCTGCCATATTGACAAAATATATTCACCAGAAATATTGCTCAACATGACCCATAAGGTTGTGGACCAATCACATAAAGACTTATAAGAGGAATTTTATGAATATAGGAATTATACCAAATTTAGCAAGAGACCCAAATTTAAAAGTTACTAAAGAAGTGATAAGATTGTTAAAAGATAACTTTAAGGTTTATCTAACACAAAATGTGGCAAATAAATTATCTCAACCTGAACTTGGAAAAACAGAAACCTTTATATTTAAAAATAGCAACTTGCTTATTGCAATTGGTGGAGATGGAACTATGCTTGATATAGTGCAAAAAACATTTTCCTATAAGCTGCCTATAATTGGAATAAATTCAGGTAGATTAGGATTTTTAGCTGATATAGAAAGCTCAGAATTAACCACACTTTTAAATAGGCTTAATAGTAACACGCAAAATATCGAGACAAGAATGATGCTTCAAGCAACAATTACTCATCCCAACAGCAATGTTGAACATTTTCACGCATTAAATGATGTCACAATAAATAGAATAGGCTCAAATCGCATTACTGAGTTTGAAGTTAATATAAACAATTGTAAAGTTGACTCTTATACGGCTGATGGAATTATTATCTCAACGCCAACAGGTTCAACAGGATATAACCTTTCCGCAGGGGGGCCAATTGTTATTCCCTGTGCAAGAAATATTATTATAACACCAATTTGTCCACACACTTTGTATTCCCGTTCAATTGTCTTAACAGACAAAGATGAAGTTTCTATTAAAACAGAGGGAACAGTGTGTATTGATGGTCAAAATAAAGTAGACATAACAACTTATCACATTGTAGAAATTAGTTGTTCACCATATGAGGTCCAACTTATAAAGTTGTCTGATAAACATTTTTTTGAAGTATTAAGAAAAAAAATCATAAAGAGGGAGTAATCTTATGAGTATAAAAGAAAATCGTCAAACAGCAATCTTAAATTTAATTGCAAAATACGAAATTGAAACCCAAGAAGTTCTATCTGAATATCTTGAAAGTCAAGGATTTAAAGTTACTCAAGCTACAATTTCACGTGATATAAGAGAACTTAATCTAACCAAAATAGCTACAAGATCAAACGGACAAAAATATATAACATTGAATAATCAGGAAAACCAACTTTCAAGGAAAATAGTTAAAGTATTTAAATCTGGATATTTATCTGTGGATTTTTCTTATAACATCTTAATTATAAGAACTTTAACTGGAATGGGAAATGCAGTTGCATCAGCAATTGATGCATTTCATTGTAAAGAAATTTTGGGAACAATAGCAGGAGATGACACTATTTTCTGTGTTGTCAAAGAACCTTATCAAATATCTGATGTATTAAATACATTTAATGAGGTATTAAATTCTTAAAAGGAGTTGCAAAATGTTAGTGTATTTACAAGTAAAAAACATAGCTCTTATTGACGAAGTGCATCTAAATTTAGATAGCCACCTTAATATTTTTAGTGGTGAAACAGGAGCTGGGAAGTCTATGCTTATTGATTCAATTCAATTTGCAATTGGAAACAGAACTTCTAAACAGATTATCAGAAAAGGAGAACAGTCTGCATATGTTAAACTAGTGTTTTCAGATCAAAATGCACTATGGTTTCTTGAAGAATTAGGTATACCATATAGTAAAAAAGAAATTATCCTTGAAAGGACACTATATCTTTCTGGAAGAACTGTTTATAAAATTAATAGCATAACTTCAAATAGAGTACAAGTAAAGCAACTAGCAAGCCTTCTTATAGATATATATGGTCAGCATGAACCTCTATCTTTACTAAATCCAAGCAAACATCTACTAATGCTGGATACTTTTGGAGATGCTGAACTTAAAAACTTGAAGCAGCAGTATCAACAAACATATCAAGACTGGCATCAAGTTACAAAAGAAATTGAAAATATTGAAACAGATGAAAGAAAGAAATTGCAACTAAAAGACATGTTAAACTTCCAAATTAAGGAAATTGAACAATACAATTTTCAAAAAAATGAAGAAAACATATTAAATGAGCAGCACGCAACTCTTTCTCATGCTGAAAAAATACTTCTACAATGCCAAAAAGCATATGAATTTCTGGGAGGAGACATTGTTGGCAGTGCTATTCAAAATATTAGAGATATAAGCCACATTAACACTCAACTAGAGGAATTTTTTTCTCAACTTAGCTCAATTGAAGCTCAGCTACAAGACATTACTTTTGAGATAAGAAGATATATTGATAACATTGACTATTCTCCCCAAACATTACTAGAAGTGCAAAATAGACTAGACATTATCTTTAGAATGAAACAAAAATATGGTAATTCCATCGAGGAAATACTGCAATTTAAAGATAACGCTATTTTACAATTAAACGAAATTATTAATGCTGAAGAAAACCAGGAAGACTTAAAAAAACAAAAACAAACTTTTGAAACACAACTTATAGACTTAGCTCAAAAACTTAGTAAGAAAAGAAGTGAAATAGCCCAGCAAATCGAAATTCAAATTGAAAACCATCTTCACGATTTACAAATGCCATATGCAAAATTTAAAGTAAGTATAAAAGATACCCCTAGCTTTAATAAAAACGGCCAAGATGATGTTGAGTTTCTAATTTGCACAAATTTAGGTTCAGATGTTGCTCCCCTTGCAAAAATTGCCTCTGGAGGAGAAATCTCTCGTGTAATGCTTGCAATTAAAACTATATTTGTTTTGGAAGACTCTATTGGTACAGTAATTTTTGACGAGATTGATACAGGGATAAGCGGAGTCACAGCTCAGAAAGTAGCGGAAAAATTAGCTCTTATTTCAAGGAATACTCAAGTTATTTGTATTACTCACCTTCCTCAAATTTGTGCTATGGGAGATAAAAATTATCTTATTGAAAAAACTGTTGCTGAAGAGCAAACTAAAACTTCACTATTGGAGCTTGCTAGTGACCAAATTATAAATGAACTTAGTCGTCTTATGGGTGGTATTGTTACAAATTCTACTATAGAAAGTGCTAAGGAAATCAAATTATTTGCAGATAAATTTAAAACACCATATATACAAAATCAAAATTGAGTTAAAAAAAACAATGTAGAGAAGCACTTTACTTGTGCCTCTCTACATATACATACTAAAAAATCTTTATTATGTCTTAATTTGGTATTACTCTATGGAGCCATTCCTCCATCTTGGCTTGGTAATTTATCCGCTTCTGGGTCTATCTCTGGCAATATTTCTATATTTACATCGGGTATTACTCCCATCTCTGGGGCCATTCCTCCATCTTGGCTTGGTAATCTATCCACTTCTGGGTCCGTCTCTGGCAGCATTTCGACTGAATATTCATCGTCCTGCTCTATAAACAAACTTATAGGTTCATCTGTAATGGAGTTAATTGTATATGTTGCCTCAAATAAATTAGAGGTTCCCATTCCATCTTTAGCTGCTATAGCTTTTAACACAGTAGTTGATGTGATTTCTATTGGTTTAGCATATCTAGTAGAATTTATAGTCGCAAAACTTTCATCTGTTGTATAGTAAATGCTTGCTCCGCTTGTAAGACTCGATAAAGTTATGTGTTGAAACGTAGTGTAAGTTCCAGCAGGAATATTTGCAGTTGGAGATTCTACTTGGTTTAAGACATATTCTATTTTTAATATTTCAGAATCCTTCATACCATCTTTTAGAGCAATAGCTTGTAAAGTAGTATTTTCTGAAATTTCAAATGCACCATCATATAATATTGAGTCCTTGCTTGCAATGCTGCCATCTATAGTATAATAAATTTGTGCTCCTTCTGTACTAGTTGATAACTCTAAAATTGTCTTATCTGGCTGCTCAATAGCAGTTACAATTGGAGTTATAACATTGTCTCTAATAATTGGATTTCCAATTTTGATTTCATGATATAAGTCTTGTGCTACCCAAACTATTTTGTTATTAATAAATAATGGCAAAGCATCAGCTGAAAGTTTAGCACTTTCATGATTATAAATACTTGTCAGTTTCTCTCCATATTGATCAATCTCAACATAGTGAAACACTTCATCAATCATTTTTCTGTCATCAAATATATATTCGGTCCACATAACCATAAATCTATCATTGCCCATGTCTACAAGTCTTGCTGTACTTGCAGAATTTCCTTTTGATATATAATCTGTTAACTTAATCTCTTTAGATATTTCTTTTGTTTTATCATACACTAGAATAGAAATATCTCTAACCCCTCTATTTGCTGTGCTATCATTATTTGGTCCAAAGTCATACTTATTTATAACTGTAATTATTGTATTTGAAGCAACTTCAAGTCCGCCTATTTGAACTCCTGTAGTATTATCTCCTACTCTCCCAGGAATTTGTATTAATTCTTTTTTCAATGTTCTTCTCCCTGTCGCAGGATCAATTTTTCCTAAAACAACTGCTCTTGGATATGCGTCTCCTAAATCTACTATATATGCTTGTTCCACATCAAAATCTGCATATTGATTAAAGGAATGAGAAATATGGTTGGATTGGTAATGTTCTATAGAATAATTTTCTGTCATATCTGCTGTATTAAATGCAAATGTTAATTGTGATTGATGATTCAAATTATCTTTTTCTTTATACATCAATTTTCCACTATGCACAAAAAGCGTATCACCACTTTGTTTAATTGATACATGGGATACGTCAAATGGGTATGCCACCGTTGCTTTAGTTGCATCCATTGAAGCAGTGCCTATTAACTTACCACTATAATCATATTTCTCTAATCGTATTATTTCTATATCTGAAAGTTCTTCTTCATTAGAGTTTCCTGACAAAATAAAATATGCATCTTCTGTCATACTAAATCCACCAAATATCTCTACTTCTGGTAAAGATAAAATTTGTTCTTGCAATAGCTTTGGAATTTCTAAATCCACATCATATTTTTTTAGTATTATTTTATCCCCAATTTTATCCGAAACGTACAAGTATCCATTAACATTAAATATTGATCGGTTTGCAATATGACCATACTTTCCAGTGCTACAAGCTAAGGTTGTGTATTTATCTGAATATGTTTCATCTATTGTAGTAATCTCCAAATTGTAGTTTCTATCTTCTTCAGTTCCATCATCTTTTTTATCATCATCATCATTATCTGCTTCATCTTCAGTAATATTTTCCTGTGCTGCCTGCTCAAGTCTTTTTTTCTCTTCTTTTTCTTTTTTCTCTTTCTCAAGCTTATCTTTTATTTTTTCAATTAATGGCTGCTTTATTTTATTTTCTGTAGTTATATCTTCAGAAGTAACAGTTTCACCTTTAATTGTAACTGTTATATCATCATCAGCTTCCTCTATTTTTATTTTTTCTGGCAAAATTTCAAAGGCTGTTCCATTCACCTTAATAATAGCTGTGCCAAGATAAAATTCTCCATCAATACCTGCAGCAGATTCTATTTCAGCTTTTTCAACTTCAGTTGACTTATCTCCTTTAATTAATATTTTGTCATTATATTTATCCAATAGCATATTAACAATTTTACTAGATTTTATGTAGACTGTTTCATTTCCTCCACCTTCAATATATAATGTTCCTGTAACATTAACATTATCCAAAATTATATCTCCATCTCCAATTCCTTGAGCCAGATATAAATCTCCATCAATAGTGGTATTTCTTAAAGTAACATTCTCAACATTTATAACTAAATTTCCATCAAAATAACCATATTCATATTCACCAGAGTTAGTAATAATTTCTTGTGTGAGATTATCAATCAAGGTCATAAATTGTGCTCGTGTTATTTGGTCATCTGCACCAAAAGTTCCATCTTGTTTTGCTGAAATATACCCTTGTGAAAGTAATACATTGATTGCATTTTCTGTCCAATTAGAAATATTTTTAGCATCCTTAAAAACTTCATTTAAATTTTGATCAGCTATATATTCTGTCATATTATAGGCTTGTATAATTCCAGACAATGCTTCTTCTTTTGTAACCAGTTGACTTGGCTTAAACTCCGTTCCATAATCATTTAATATTCCTGCTCCTGCTACCGTTTCAATTGCATCGTAATATAATGTGTTTTTTGTATTAACATCTTTAAACTCTTTTCTTGGAGCATCTTTTTGTATGCCAAATATTCTTTGTATGCTATCTGCTAGTTCTGCCCGAGTCATTGGTTCATCTGGTCTAAAAGTTCCGTCATCATATCCTGATAAAATATTTTTAGAAATTAAATTTTTAATGCTGTCTTTTGCCCAGTGTGTTTCAATATCCCAAAAATTAAGTTCTTCCTCAATATGTACTTTATCTTCATCTTTCCATTTTGTTTCCAAATGGGCCAAAGGTCGATTTTTAATAGTAGAAATATTAAACCCTCCATTATCTGCATAAGTTGTTGCTGACATTGTTGCTGCTAAACTTAAAATTGTTGCTATACGTTTTCTCATTATGTTGTTCATTTAAATTTTCTCCTTTATAATTGAAGTAATTATAAACTGAAGTATTATTGAAACTCCTCACGGAATTTCTATATAATAATCAAATTTATTAAATACTAAAATGTTATTACTATATAAATTATTATTTTAAAAGTAGTACTTAATAGATGTTGTGCATATGTACCTAATAATTATATCAAAATTTAAAAGAAAAACACAAATATTTTTTTGACTAGCTATATTATATAACGTCTTATGCTAGTTAATTTCTAGTAAAGGTACTTAAAATAATAGCAACTATATTTGATTACATTGATAAAAATCCACACCCCTCAAAAAAGTACTTCAATTAATAAAACATATGTATACTTTCCCATATAGTTTTTCTTTCTTATTATAATAAATTTTGGTATCCCAATGCCTATTACATGCCAAACTATAAATTTGGTATTGACAAGTAGATTTTTGAAATAGTATTATAATGATATTAAATATTTTTTAAGTACAAAAGGAGAAAAATTTTTATGACTAAACAAGGTAATTTATCAATTCACAGTGAGAACATCTTTCCTATTATAAAAAAATGGTTATATTCTGACCAAGATATATTTATAAGAGAATTAATTTCAAATGCCTGTGATGCAATTTTGAAATTTAAAAAGCTTTGTTCAATGGGAGAAGCAACTGATACTTTAAATGATCCCTTTGAAATAAGAGTAACCACTGATACAGAAAAAGGAACAATTACTATAAGTGATAACGGAATTGGGATGACTGAAGAAGAAATTGAGAAATATATAACTCAAATTGCTTTTTCTGGAGCAGAAGACTTTTTAACTAAATACAAAGATAAAATGGATGATGACCAAATTATAGGTCATTTTGGTCTGGGCTTTTATTCAAGTTTTATGGTATCCAGCGAAGTTCAAATAAATACTCTTTCTTATCAAGGTGGAGAACCTTTACTTTGGACATGTGATGGCGGGACAACTTATGAACTTGCTGAAGGAACACGTGCTAAAAGAGGAACAGACATAATTCTTCATGTTACTGAAGAATGCAGAGAGTTTCTTGGATTTTATTATCTATCTGAGATAATTAAAAAATATTGTTCATTTATGCCTATACCAATCTATGTTATTGATGCAAATAAAAAAGAAGAAACTGTAGATGAAATTGACGTTGAAGAAATTAATGAAAATGATAAAGATGAAATTGTTGATATCGACGTTAACGAAGTTGTTGAAGAGCCAAAAGAAAAACCAATAAATGATACAACTCCACTTTATACAAAACAACCTTCAGAATGTACTGATGAAGAATACAAAGCATTCTACAGAGAAACATTCCACGACTATCAAGAACCATTGTTTTGGATTCATTTAAATATGGACTATCCTTTTAAGCTTAAAGGTATCCTATATTTTCCAAAACTAAAAAATGAATATGAATTGATTGAAGGAAAAATTAAGCTTTATAACAACCAAGTGTTTGTTGCTGAAAATATAAAAGAAGTTATTCCTGAATTCCTACTTTTATTAAAAGGAGTTTTAGATTGTCCAGATTTACCACTAAATGTTTCTCGTAGCTTTTTACAAAATGATGGATTTGTGAAAAAAATATCCGATTATATAACAAAAAAAGTTGCTGATAAATTAATATCTCTTTCCAAAAAAGAAAATGATAACTATAAAAAGTTTTGGGATGATATCGCTCCATTTATTAAATATGGTTGTATAAGAGAAGAAAAGTTTGCAAAAAAAATGATGGATTATATTTTATATAAAACTATTGATGACCAACATGTTACTTTAAAAGAATATTTAGAAAAAGCCAAAGATAGTCATGAAAATAAAATTTTCTATGTTTCTGATAAAAATCAGCAATCACAATATATCAGGTTATTTAAAGACAACGGCTTAGATGCTGTTTATTTACCTCATCCAATTGATAATTCATTTATTTCTTTGGTTGAAGGACTAAACCAAGATATTAAATTTATGAGAATCGATTCCGATATATCTGGAATTTTAAACAAAGAAGAGGCAGACAAAACACATGAAACAACATTGTCTTCATTATTCCAAAAAGTGCTTAATAACAACTCATTAAAAGTATCTGTTGAAAATTTGAAAAGCGACTCTACTCCTTCAATGATTTTAGTTTCCGAAGAAGGAAGAAGAATGCAAGAAATGATGAAAACATACGGAATGGATATTGGCCACTTACCAGCCCAAGATTTAACTTTAATATTAAATCAAAATCATCCATTAATTAAAGCATTGTGTAATGAAAATGTGTCTGAGCAAACTAAAGATTTATTATGTCATCAACTATATGACCTTGCATTACTTTCAAATCAATCTCTAGCTCCAGATGCTATGCAAGACTTTTTATCACGTAGCCATGAGCTATTATTAAATTTAACAGCATAATTATAATTTTAAGCTTTGTAAGGGCGAACTATGTTCGCCCAAAATTTCTCTAAAAATAGCAAGAATACTCCCATTTCTATAGGCGGTGAGATGAATTGCTTATAAAATAATCTAGGTTGTTAAATAAATTTAATTATTATACAATGCTAAATTGTCAAATATAATTAAAAAATAAAAGTATTAGAACTATAAACCTTTTAATAGATTTTATCATTTTTATTATTTTTGATAACCTAAGTATTTAAGTAGCGAAAGGACCTTTAAATGAATTTAGAATTAACTGAAGAAGAATTTAGAACATTAGTCGATTTAGTATATGCAGGTAATTTAATGCTAAATGATATGGGAGGCGAGGAATTAGGACCACATGCTAAATTGCAACAAAAAATATTTTCTATTGCTAATCAAAATGGATTTGATTCATTGATAAGTTTTGATGAAAATTTAAATATGTATGTTCCAACTCAATCATATGAAAACGACGAAATAAATGAATGGATTGAAGAATATGAAAATACATTGTTTTTTGATGAACTAGTATTAAGATTTGCAAGACGTGATGCTCTTAATTATTTAGGAGATGAAAATCCAAATATGAGCCCTGCTGAACTTGAGCAGCTCCAGCTAAAATATGAAGATATGTATGATGAAGAAATAGAATATCATGGTATTGCAAGATTAAAGATTACCCCTTTAGAAGTGCAGCACGTTAATACGTGATTCATGAAAAAAAGTGGCAACCATATAAGTTGCCCCTTTTTAAAATTATCAAATTATGTAATTATTCTTTTGTTATTTTTTTATTATGTCCACATTCCAATTTTCAAGATTAAATTCTACTTCATCTTGTTCCTCTTCTTTCACATTATTAGGACAATTCATTTTAAAAACTATATAATTTTGTTCTTCTTCAATTTTTTGAAGTTGTTTATATAATACTTTTTTTTCCTCTACCAATTGCCAGTATCGTTCTAGTAAAGATAAATCTTGTTTTTTAATTTCTATTTCTATTGTTTCTCCTATTTCGTGTAATAATTTTTCTTTTTCCTTATTATACAACTTTAAGATTGCTTGTTTTTCATTGAAAGTAAAATCATCCATATTAATTACCTCCTAAATAAACGAAATTATAAAATTCATTATAAATCCATTATATAAAAAAATTTATATTTTATTCTTATTTCCAAACAAAATTAATAAATAATTATATAATCATTCACTAAAACACAAGCCCGATTACTATACACTATATAAAAGATAGGACTCTATTTTTTTGATTAAAAATAGCTCATACACATAATATTTTCTGTAATAAAGAAGAGTTAAAACTAAGTATTATACCTCAGTTTTAACTCTATAAAAAAAATTATTACTTTATTAATGTGTTGGAATAATCAATTGATTTCCTACCAAAATTAAATCTGGACGGGTTATTCCATTAACTTCAATAAGTCTTTCAACAGGTATTCCATATATCATAGAAATATAATTTAAGGAATCGCCCCATTTAATGGTATGCCATGCTCTTATTGATGATTCTTTCTCTTCCTCTACTTCTTCCATTGTATCTTCTTCTGTTATCTCTTCCTCTGTTACTTCATTCATTATATCTTCTTCTATTACTTCTTCTGTTACTTCATTCATTATATCTTCTTCTCTTACTTCTTCTCTTACTTCTTCTATTACTTCTTCTATTACTTCATTCATTATATCTTCTTCTCTTACTTCTTCTATTACTTCTTCCATTGTATCTTCTTCTGTTACTTCATTCATTATATCTTCTTCTCTTACTTCTTCTATTACTTCTTCCATTGTATCTTCTTCCATTACTTCATCCATTGTATCTTCTTCTGTTATCTCTTCCTCTACTTCTTCTATTGTATCTTCTTCTATTTCTTCTTCCATTGTATCTTCTTCTATTATCTCTTCTTCTGTTATC
This sequence comes from Candidatus Epulonipiscium fishelsonii, assembly GCA_001983475.1. Classification (GTDB taxonomy): domain Bacteria; phylum Bacillota; class Clostridia; order Lachnospirales; family Cellulosilyticaceae; genus Epulopiscium_A. The sequence continues at coordinate 15,154 of LJHD01000291.1, forward strand.
TCTTCCTCTACTTCTTCTATTATATCTTCTTCTATTAATTCTTCCTCTACTTCTTCTATTACTTCATTCATTATATCTTCTTCTATTATCTCTTCCTTTACTTCATTCATTGTATCTTCTTCTATTACTTCTTCCATTACTTCATCCATTGTATCTTCTTCTGTTATCTCTTCCTCTACTTCATCCATTGTATCTTCTTCTATTATCTCTTCTTCCATTACTTCATCCATTGTATCTTCTTCTGTTATCTCTTCCTCTACTTCTTCCATTACTTCATTCATTATATCTTCTTCTATTTCTTCTTCCATTACTTCATCCATTGTATCTTCTTCTATTAATTCTTCCATTATTCCTTCCATTATTTCTTCATCTATCACTAATTCTTCACTTACCACTTCTCCAATTATATCTTCTTCTATTACTTCTTCTGTTATTTCTTCCATTGTATCTTCTTCTACTACTTTTTTTGATGGAACTATAATTTTATCACCTATAAAAATTACATCTGAATCTTCTATTTCGTTAATTTGACGTAACTCAGAAATACTAGTATCATACAGGTTTGCAATATATCCTAGCGAATCCCCCTCTTCAATAGTATATACTTCTAAAGTTACTGCTACTAATTTATCTTCTTCTTCTTTTTTAGCTTCTTCTTTTTTAGCTTCTTCTTCTGCTTTTTTAGCTAGGTCTTCAGCTGTAAATACTGGTAACGGAATATCATCTATTGTAGTAACTAATATACGATCATTTAATTCTGTTCCTTCTGTACCTTTTACAAGCAAATATTCTATAACAGCCTCGTCTAAAGCTGAGTACTCATTCATAATAGGATTATCAACAAACATAGTATATTCATCTCCACCAGCTCTTATAAAATCATTTGTAGCTAGTAAATAAACTTCGTCTGTTTTAACCATCTCACCACTATCTAGTCTAATTTCAACTATTCTTCCACCAGCTGGTTTACTTTCATCAAAAATTACATGCATTCCTGCAATATGCGGAAATGCTCCCTTTGCTTGTGGATATGCATCTATTCCCATTTCAATTGCTTGATATATTTCTTGACCAGTAACTTCAATTGTTACAATGTAATTGCCAAATGGTAAAACATTTATTACATCTCTTTTTGTAATATTGCCTTCTTCAATAGAAGCTCTAATTCCACCTCCATTTGTTAACGCAATATCTGCTCCTGATTCCAACAACATAGCGTTAGTAATAAGGTTTCCCATAGAGGTTTCCCCAGTTCGTACACTTTCACGTTCTCCATCTAAAAATATATCTGTATGCCCAACAACTAGTCCTGTTATATAATCAAATTCTGCATTAATTACTTCAATAGCTTCAACTACATCTTCATCTTCTTCCAGCAACATCCCCTCTTCTTTTGTAATAAGTTTTGGTAAAATCTCAAATTCATCATTTTCTAAGACATCAATTTCAACAATACCAACATTTTTATTAAATTCACCCGCTTGAACAATATAAGTATCATTAACCAATTGTCCTTCAGGCAACTCTGTATGACTATGCCCATCTACAATTAAATTAATTCCTTCTACTTCTTCAGCTAATTTGATGCTAGTCCACTCTCCTTCCACTCCTAGATGCGAAAGGGCAATTATAAAATCAACTTGACCTTCTAATTCTTTAACTATTTCTGTAGCAACTTCAAATGGATCTTGAAATGTTATATTTTCGACATTTAATGGATTAGTTTTATATGATGTTTCTGGAGTCGCTAATCCAAAAATTCCTACTTTTTGTCCACCAACTTCTTCAATTATATAAGGATTTAATATTGGTTCATCAGTTATATTATCTGTAACATTTGCTGCTATCATTTCAAGGTCTAGCATTTCATCTAGTTCTATTAAGCGTTCCGTTCCATAATTAAAGTCATGATTTCCAGGCACCATCGCATCATATCCCATAATATTTAATATAGAAGTAATGCTTTTTCCTTCACTCACACTTACAATTGGCTGCCCATGTAATGTATCTCCTGCATCCAAAATAAGTACGTTTTCTTCTCCATATGTAGTTTCAGCTTCGTTAATTATTGTAGATACTCTTGATAATCCCATTCCATCATAATCACCTGATACAATTCTTCCATGTGTATCGTTTGTATGTACTATAACAAAGTCTGCTATCTCTTTCACAGGTGCTTCTGTTACCCCTGTCTCTAGTGTTTCTGTCACCTCTGTCTCTGCTATCTCTTTCACAGGTGCTTCTGTTACCCCTGTCTCTAGTGTTTCTGTCACCTCTGTTTCTGCTATCTCTTTCACAGGTGCTTCTGTTACCCCTGTCTCTAGTGTTTCTGTCACCTCTGTCTCTGCTATCTCTTTCACAGGTGCTTCTGTTACCCCTGTCTCTAGTGTTTCTGTCACCTCTGTTTCTGCTATCTCTTTCACAGGTGCTTCTGTTACCCCTGTCTCTAGTGTTTCTGTCACCTCTGTCTCTGCTATCTCTTTCACAGGTGCTTCTGTCATCCCTGTCTCTGCTGTTTCTGCTATCTCTTTCACAGGTGCTTCTGTCACCTCTGTCTCTGCTGTTTCTGCTATCTCTTTCACAGGTGCCTCTGCCACCCCTGTCTCTAGTGTTTCTGCCACCTCTGTCTCAAGTGTTTCTGCTATTTCTGTCTCTGCTGTTTCTGCTATCTCTTTCACAGGTGCCTCTGCCACCTCTGTCTCAGCTGTTTCTGTCACTCTTTTCACATATGTTTCTGACACCTCTATCTCAAGTGCCTCTGCCACCTCTGTCTTAGATGTTTCTGTTACCCTTTTCTTAGATGTTTCTGTTACCCTTTTCTTAGGTGTTTCTGTCACCTCTGTCTTAGGTGTTTCTGTCACTCTTTTCACATATGTTTCTGCTACCTCTGTCGCAGGTGTTGTCATACTTAAACTAGAAAATATTAATCCTGCTGTTAATAATGCAATATGTTTTTTCATAAAAATTTCCTCCTGTTCGAAAATAATTTACATCACTTGTTTATTATACATTATTATACATTTTTTTGCTATAGTTTTATATATTTTTTTTGTAATAATTTATATATATTATATTTACAGTGCAGTTTTACAATATGAACAGTAACGTTTATTGCTTTAGTTATATAGATTTATTACAAATATTTTTTATTTAATTTTCATTAAAAAAAGTGACATAACCCTATGCATGAACTACATCACTTTTCACTACAATTTCATATGCATTTAATGTAATATTTGTTGTATATTTATACTTTAAAAGATAGAGCACTATCCTTTATATAGTATATTTGTTTTAAATATTCGGTTCATATTTATCATTATCTGTTATCTGTCTTAAAACTTTGCAAGGATTTCCCACTGCTATAACATTAGGCGGAATATTTCTTGTAACAACACTACCCGCACCTATAACAGAATTTTTCCCTATTGTAATTCCTGAAAGAATTGTTACACTTGCTCCTATCCATACATTATCCTCTATTGTAATAGGTACAGCATACTCAATTCCTTTATTTCTTTGTTCATAATCTAGTGGATGATTAGCCGTTGAAATGCAACAATTTGGAGCAACAAAAACATTATTACCAATGATAACTTTAGCTCCATCTAAGATAACACAGTTATGATTGGTATAAAAATTATCTCCTATTTCTATATTGTATCCCATGTCACAATAAAAAGGTTGAGTGATAGTACAATTTTTACCCATTTTCCCAATTAATTCTTTTAATATGTTCTGTTTATTCTCATCATCAGATGGTAATAAATTATTATACCTATAACATATATCTTTACATCTTCTTACATCTTGATATAAATCTACACCTAATTGTTTATCTTTTTCCACATTAATTCCTCCAATTATAGCTTACTTTAATATCTAAATACTTATCTTTTAATTACTAAATCTCTATGAAAATAATTTGACTCATCTCCTATAAACTTATTCCAAAATTCAGCATTTAATTCCTAATCTAATAATTCATTTTAACTTCCTCTTAAATTTATAAATAATTCTACCATATGCCTCTATATATGTCATAGAAAATTTTTTTAAGTTTAAAGTATTTTTCCCAATCTATATTTTTAAAAGATATTTAACTAAACTAACGTATAGAAAAAATGTAGATTGAACAAATTAAAAGAAAAATATATATCAGTTGTGCTAGTGCTAGTTAAATATTCTATTAATATGTACTTATACACTGAAGTATTTTAACAGGAGCTGCTCTACTGTATCAATACAATCAAATTAGTTAATACTATTTCAAAGTACTTTACTATAAAGTATAAACAAATTAATCAACCTTGTATTATAAATTTGACATAATTAGAACTTTAAGCTTGTATATTAGATATAACTAAACAAATTAAAAGGAGAATGTATATGGAAACCATTATAAAAAAAGAAGGTACACCTCAATTAATTGAAATATGTATACACAAAACAAAAAGCAAATCTATGTATAAAGTATTGTTAATCTGGCCTACTTTATCATTGATAACTGGTATTATGTTAGATACTCCCTATAATCTATATAACGGCCTGTGTAGTATATTAAATGCTGATGGTATTTTACTTACAGATTATTTTTTGATTGGAGGAATTGGAGCAAGTTTAATAAATTCAGCTATTTTAACATATTTAAATATATATTTATTATATAAGCTGGATTTAAAACCTAACGGAATAATTATATCCGCTATATTTTTAGTATCTGGATTTGGATTAATAGGAAAAAATATCTCTAATATTTGCCCATTTTATATAGGAGGATATATTTATTCTAGGTATCATAATATTGAATATAAAAAAGTTGTAATAATAAATATGCTTTCAACCGCTTTAAGTCCCTTAGGCAGCATTTTAATAAACGGAATTTTAGAAGAAAGTTTAATTTCACTATGTATTATTATTTTAATAAATGCATTTATCGGATTTATTATGCCCCCCATTTGTGCAAGCACTATGATAGCCCACTCAGGATATAATTTATATAATATGGGCTTTGCAACTGGACTAATCGGAGTTATAGTTTATGCATTTATGGATAGTTTTGGACTACAAACTCTTTTAAACACTGATTTATATGAAGGAAAAACAACAATAATAATCATTTTATTGTTGTTTTTATGTTTAATATTTATAGTTTTAGGCTATATATTAAATAGTAGAAGTTTTAAAGGATTTAAAGATATATTTAAACATTCAGGAAGAATTGTAACGGATTTAGTCCAGCTTGTTGGCTTTGGACTAACTTTAATAAACATGGGACTTTTAGGTCTTATGTCTATAGGTTACATTTTTCTTTTTAATGGCACTTTTAATGGACCAACTGTAACAGCGGTTCTTGTTGTTATGGGATTTGGTGCGTTTGGAAAAAATTTAAAAAACACTATCCCTATAATACTCGGGGCATCGTTTATGGCATTTATGATAAAGCAAGAAATTACCACTACTACATTAATTATTTCTGCTTTGTTTGGAACAAGTCTTGCCCCTATTGCAGGTGAATTTGGTTTTTTTAGAGGAATATTAGCCGGAATGATGCATATGGTATTAACTTTAAATGTTATCAATTTTCATGGAGGCTTAGTTTTATATAGCAATGGCTTTTCAGCTGGAATTGTAGCTACAATATTTATACCTATGTTGGATGCATTTAGAAAAGGTGAAGCTTAAAGGAGAATTAAATATGCGACATGAAATAAAAAAAATTGCAAAAATAACAGATGAATTAACTACTTTTTTCTTAGAGTATAATGCTAAAATAGTAGAAATAAAATTAGAGGAAACTGGAGAGAATAAAATTATATCAGTCTTAGCAAAGCAAATAGATAATGTAGATGAAGTAATTAAAGAAATAAAAGAACATTTAAGTTATGAACGTGCAATTGAGATGGAAGAGTATTATTGGGAACTAACTGGAGAAAGTGAATGCCATGATGGTCTAAGTTTAGTTGGAGTTATGGTAGATGAAGCAAGCTTGGATTATAGTATAGAAGATAGTTTCGTTTATGTTGAACTTATACGTAAACATGAGGTTCAGCGTAAAAAGAAATAATGATAGAAATTTTCCATCATCATTATTAAAATATTATTAAAAGAAGATACAACTTCTTCTTTTAATAAGTAAAGGAAGATAACATGGAAGAAGAAATTATAATTGAAGGCAGTATAGAAGATATAATATATCAAAATAAAGAAAATGGATACACCGTATTTATATTAGATAATAAAGGAGAACCCGTTTCTTGCGTCGGCAATTTTCCCGAAATTTATGAAGGCGAACAATTACAAGTAGTTGGTACTTGGTGTACTCATCATATATACGGAAAACAGATAAAAGTATCAAGCTTTAATAAATCTTTACCAGAGACTATTCAGGGCATAGAACGTTATCTTGCATCTGGGTTAATTAAAGGAGTTGGCGCAAAAACTGCAAAAAAAATTGTTAAACATTTTGGGATGGATACATTAACTATAATTGAACAAGAACCTCTAATTTTAACACAAATTAGAGGTATCTCTAAAGAAAAAGCACAAAAAATAAGTGAAGCTTATCATTCACAATATGACCTTAGAACTTCTATTATTGTTTTAGAACAATTTGGTATATCTACAACATATGCAATAAGAATTTATAAATTCTATAAAGATAAAACATTACGTACAATCAAAACTAATCCATATAAATTAGTTGAAGATATTATCAGCATTGGATTTAGCAAAGCTGATGAAATAGCAAAAAAAATCGGTATAGACAACAATGACCCAAATAGAATTCAAACTGGAATTTTATTCATGCTAAAAAAATTTGCAGCCAATGGTCATACTTATGTCCCAAAAAATATATTAACCAGCGAATGTCAAATATTATTAAATGTGGAAGAAGATTTAATTGAAAACGCTTTTTTTAGCCTAAGTTTTGATAATAAAATTATTATTAAAAGCTTTGATAATAATTCTCTTATTTTTCTAACTAACTTATACCATAGTGAATTAAATATTGCACGAAAGTTAATAGACCTAAAAAATAGTTATTTACCTTCTAAAAAACTTCTCCATAAAATAGAAAATTATGAAAAAGAAATACAAATTATAGAAAAAAAGTTAAATATAAAATTAATGGAAGAACAAAAACAAGCTATTTTAAGTTGTCTAATAAATGGTGTAACAGTTATCACTGGAGGTCCTGGTACTGGAAAAACCACAACTATAAATGCTTTAATAGAAATGTTAAAAAAATACAATTGTACATTTGCTCTTGCTGCCCCAACAGGTAGAGCTTCAAAGCGTATAAGCGAAACAACAAAAGAGCACGCTCAAACAATTCATAGACTATTAGAAATTAATTATATAGATAATATTTCCAAACAAGTCTTTGACAAAAATGAATGTAATCCACTATTGGTTGATGTACTTATAATAGACGAAGTTTCAATGATTGATGTTATTCTTATGAATGCAGTTTTAAAAGCACTAGTCACAGGACAACGATTAATTTTAATTGGAGATGCTAATCAACTTCCTTCTGTCGGAGCAGGAAATGTATTAAAAGATATTATTCAAAGTAATAATATCCACACTATTCGGCTTAAACAAATCTTTAGACAAGCTGCAAAAAGTGCTATAGTAAACAATGCTCACAGAATCAATAATGGTGAATATCCTATTTCAAATGAAAAAAATACAGACTTTTTCTTTATGAATAAAAGTATTCAAAAAGAAATTCAATCTATTATCCCAGATTTAATTTTAAATCGACTTCCAAAATTTAAAGGGGTTGATTCATTTAAAGATATTCAAGTTTTATCTCCTATGCGTAAAGGTCTATTAGGTACTATAGAACTTAATACTATTTTGCAACAAACGTTAAATCCCTCTGAGCCAAATAAGCCAGAAAAAGAATATAGAACTACAACTTTTAGAGTTGGTGATAAAGTTATGCAAATTAAAAATAACTATAATATCCCATGGAAAATTTTTGCTACAAACAATATGCCCATTGATGAAGGAATTGGAATATTTAACGGAGATTGTGGAATAATTTCAAACATAAATTCTGATATTGTAGAAGTAACTTTTGAAGACTTAAAAACTGTTAATTATGAGTTCAATCAATTAGATGAGTTAGAACTTGCATATGCCATAACTATTCATAAATCTCAAGGAAGTGAGTATCCCATTGTAATTCTTCCTCTTTATAGTGGCCCTTCTGTTTTACTTAGTAGAAATTTATTATACACTGCTATAACAAGAGCAAAAAAAATGGTTATAGGCATTGGCTTACAGGAAACTATGAATAAAATGATTGATAATAATAAAGAACTTGAAAGATATTCAAATTTAAAAAGACATTTAGAAACTCTTAGGCAGTCACCATTATGTTAAATTTAATTTTCTTAAATAAATGTATTATTTGTCAAAAGATTTTATCTAAAAATCAAAATTATTTTTGTAATAAATGTGAGTCAAAAACTTTACTAGATAATATTTGTCCAAAATGTTCTTCTTATACAGAATTAAATTTAACTAATTGTAAATTTTGCCAAAAAATGAATAACGAAAAAATAATTATTAAAGCAATATTTCCTTATGTACATCCCTATAAACAATCAATTTTTAAATGGAAATACTCAGGAATAAGAAAGTACGGAAAAGGTTTTGCATATATTTTAAAAGAACAACTTAATTTAAATATCATTGACAATATTGATGGTATTATTCCTGTACCTATTTCAAAAGAACGTTTAATGGAACGTGGCTTCAATCAAGCACATGATTTTGCTAAGTATTTAGGGACTAGTATAAATATACCTATATATGATATAATTAAGAGGCATAAAAATACAACTAGACAATATAGTCAAGATAAAGCTCAGCGACAACAAAATACGGATAAAAGTATGCTACTTGATATAAGTAAAGCCAAAAAATTATTACCTAAAAAGAAAACATATAACTTTATTATAGCAGATGATATTTATACAACAGGAGCCACTATATCAGAATGTTTAAAAGCCTTAAACTCATATTGTGAAATCGGAATTATTATTGTTCTGGTTGTATGTATAGTAATTTAAATTTATGGAGGGATTCAATATGGAATTAAAATCATGTAGAAAATGTAAAGCTTTATTTCAATATTCCGGAGGTAAAATACTTTGTATAACTTGTAGAGCCGATGAAGAAGACTCTTTTTTAATAGTAAAAGATTTTTTAAGAGAAAACCCTAGTGCAAGTCTAGAAATGGTAAATTCTGAAACATCAGTACCTATAAAACTAATTAAAGAATTTATTAGAGACGGTCGTCTTGAAGTTTCAAACAGATCACCTCTTGCTGTAGATTGTGAAAGATGTGGGAAAAAAACTACATCTGGACGTATTTGCCCAGCTTGTAAAAACCAAATTGCTAGAGAATTAAATAGTGTAGGTAAAATTTCCCCTGCTCCAAACAAAGCTGAAGAGCCAGAGTACAAAGGAATGCGTTCTAAACGTTAAATAAACAGATTATATAACCTAAAGTGAATGTCATTAAGTTAGTGATTCTTAAGTTAATGATCAGTGAGTAATTGACATAAATAAATATTTATAATATTTGTTCTATAACACTAAATTAATTACATATAACTTATTTAGGTTGTTGAATAAATCTTTCTCATCATGAATGAAAATATACAACTTTTAAAGTATGGAGCTGGGGTTATAAACTCCAGCTCCATATTATACCAATCTGAACCTCCCACACTTAAAATGAGTGAGTTTTACGCCCTTATTCTATAAGTATTTCAAAAAAACTATCCAGCATGAACTAAACTCCCACACCTAAAGGAATAAAGTTTATTCTCAATATAAAAAAGAATATCTTTGAGTTATGAATGTAGCAACATTTGTAAAAAATTTATTAAAGTTTTAAACAACTCAACAAGCATACTTATTCACGATTCAGGTTGGAATAATAAAAAAAATATTTATAACTTTGTAGAAACTTATTTTGAAAAAAGACCTCAGGCTTTAATCAAATGTATGATAAAACAGGTATCCATTTTACTTGTATAAAAGCTTTTATATCTAAAGGAAAAGTAAAAACTTCAAATGTAGATATAATTTTAAATTTTATTTAAAATTATAAATTCAATAAAATAACTAAGATTTCCAGAATAAACTGACGATATGTAAACTGTAACAATCTATACTAAAGTAAATAACAGATTTCATCAAGTCACTTCTAACTCCGTTATCAAGAATAAAAGAAAAATCTCTTTGGTCTTTTTACATTATCATGAATAAATTATGATAGATTTAATCTCCCATTCATGAATAAATCAATACACATTGAGCTTTAAATTACTCTTTTAGATAATTATTTTAGGTACAATTTGAATTGCGTCTAGTATATATATATATTTAAGGAGGATTTTATGAGAGTTGAATCATGTAGAGTTTGTAAAAAAATTTTTAAAATACTAGAGGGAGATCATGTAAAAATTATATGCCCTAACTGTTTAGAAAATCCAGAAGCTACTGCAATAGCATTAAATCAATATATCAAAAAATCACCAAAAGCAACCATCAATATGATTTATAAAAATACTGGTATTCCTATTGCAGAAATACAAGCATTAGCAGGTGAAGGAAAAATTGGAATGACACCTGAAGAAGTAACTGCTCTATTAGCAGCTAGACAAAATAATCTTCAAGCTATGTCAAAAATAATAAATGAGCAAAATAATCTTCAGACTATGTCAAAAATAGCAGAACCTAAAGAAAAAAAATCTGTTGTTAGAATGCATACAAGGGAATAAAATAAAAAGTAGGAATATCCTATAAAGGATTGTTCCTACTTTTTTTAATTGTATTTACAAACAAGCCGTAAAGCCCCTGGCTTTAGCTATTAGGATATAAAGCTATTAAATCTTTATTTAAAACTCTTGTCAACTATAAGCTTATTACTCCTGTTATAATTGCTATAACGATCATAAGTAAACTAATTCCATATACCCATTTAAATGTAAATTTAATATGGTCTTTTAATTCAACTTCTGCAAGCCCTATTGCTAAGAATGTTGCTGCAACTGCTGGTGAAAGAATAACAGCAAGGTTTTTCCCGATAAGCATTGTTATAGCAATATTTAATGGATCAACTCCATAGTTGTTTCCTACTCCAATCGCTACTGGTAAAAGTCCATAGAAGAATGCATCTGTTCCCAGAACTATTCCTATTGGTGCTGCTAAAATTCCCATTATAATATGAATATATTTACCCATAGCTTCTGGTACAAATCCAAGTAAAACACTTGCCATAGCTTCAAGCATTCCTGTTTCATTCATAACACCTACAAAAATACCCGCTGCTATCATTGTTGCTGAAATTGAAAGTGCAGATGGTGCATGTGCTTTAAATCTAGCATTTTGATCTTTAATATTTGGATAGTTAATAAGCATTGCTACTGAGAATGCAATCATAAATACTACATATGAAGGAATTATATCCCACATTAAAAGAATTAAAATTATTAGTGTTACCCCAATATTAATGTTTGCTAAATGAGGTCTTTTTAAAGCTAATACTTTTTCGTCTATTTTTACTTCTACTTTTTCAATTTTTTCAGAACCTTCTGCAGCTCCTGCTCCACGTTTAATTTCAAGTTTACCTAAAATATACGCAAGCCCTATTGTTGCAAAAATTCCCACAATTTGAATTGGAAGAACTGTTTTCCAAACATCATTCGCATTCATTTCTAGAACAGTAGCAACCCTAGCTGTTGGTCCACCCCAAGGAACAAGATTCATAACACCCATACCACATGCGATTATTGCTAAAAGAACAGTTGGACGAATATTTAATTTTTTGTAAATTGGTAACATAGCTGGAATTGTTACAAGTGCAGTTGTAGCTGCTGAACCATCAAGATGTCCAATTATACCAATTATAGCTGTTACAATTGTTACGGAAATTACTTTTGTTCCCGCTTTTTTTACTAGTCCATCAATTAGTCCATCAAACATTCCGGCATCATTCATAAGCCCAAAATACATAATTGAGAATATAAATAATACAGCATTATTCATTGTAGTTTCTACGCCACCTGCTGCAAATTGCCCAATATCTTTTATTGAGTAGCCTAAAAGTGCTGCTGCAATAAGTGGTAACCCTATAAATAGGATAATAGGACTAGTTTTACCTTTTAACAATAGATACACTAGGACAAAAATCATTAAATAGCCTATTATTGCAAGATACATACAAAAATCAACTCCTTTTGTTATTGTTTTGTTAAATATGTAATTAATTCCAAAAATATTACATGCCCATTATTGTATCATATACAAACTATATTTACAATACTTTCATATTGCTTCAAATTTATATTACTTTATATTAATTTAATTTTATTTAAGTTTTTT
>LJHD01000292.1 GCA_001983475.1 Candidatus Epulonipiscium fishelsonii
GTTTTAGCAGGACATACAACATTACCAGTAATAGGAGTACCAATTAAATCAAGTACAATGGATGGATTAGATTCGCTTCTTTCAACTGTACAAATGCCTTCGGGAATACCAGTTGCAACGGTGGCTATTGATGGAGCTGATAATGCAGCTATTTTAGCAACTCAAATTTTAGCAATTTCAGATGAGAATTTAGCTGAAAAACTTGAGCAGTTTAAAAAAGATATGGTTGAAGGTGTAATAAAAAAAGATGAAGCATTACAAGTGCAAATAAAAAATTTATAGGGAGTAACGGCAATGGAAAAATTAGAGCAAGTTTATGAAGGAAAAGCTAAAAAAGTATATAAAACATCTGATCCAAATTTATATATTGTTGATTATAAAGATGATGCAACAGCATTTAATGGTGAGAAAAAAGGTACCATTACTTCAAAAGGAATTATAAATAATGTGGTTACAAATCATTTGATGAAGATGTTGGAAGAAAAAGGCATTAAAACTCATCTTGTAAAAGAAATTTCTGATCGTGAAACAATTGTTAAAAAAGTAGATATTGTACTAATTGAAGTTATTGTAAGAAATATTGCAGCAGGTTCACTTTCAAAGAGACTAGGAATTCCTGAAGGAACCAAATTAAAAACAACAGTGTTAGAATATTGTTATAAAGATGATGCACTAGGAGATCCAATGATTAATGAATACCATATTGCAGCATTGGGTCTTGCAACTCCACAAGAACTTAAAATCATTGCAGATTATGCATTTAAAATAAATAATATTTTAACAGAATATTTAGCAGATTTAAAAATTGAATTAATTGATTTTAAATTAGAATTTGGACGCACGCCAGATGGTGAAATTATTTTAGCGGATGAAATCTCGCCAGATACTTGTAGATTTTGGGATAGTGAAACAGGAGAAAAACTTGATAAAGATAGATTTAGACGTGATATGGGTGGAGTAGAAGATGCCTATAAAGAGATATTAAAACGTTTAATGGGCAAAGAATTATAAAAATAAAAAAAGAAAAGATCTAGGTCTTTTCTTTTTATTTAAGTTGTTGAATAATTCATTTAGTATATTTAATCAATAAAGTTGCTTAATAGTATTAGGTTGTTGAATAATTCATTTAGTACATTTAACTAGTAAAGCTGATTTCTTTATAGTCTAATAATATTTGTTTATAACAAAAGATTAAAGAATAAAGTAATTTGGGTTTGTGGCAAAGCCCCGATTCAACTCTCCGCTTTAAAAGTTGTTTACTTTTTTATTATTCAACACGTTAAGTATGGTATACTTACTTATGATACTATATTGATACAGTAATAGTACTTTGAAATAGTGGTAACTAAATTATTAGTGGTGCAGGAGTGAAGTTTGGGACTCCCAAACCCTCAAAAAACATTTCAGCTTATAAGTACGGTTACTATTTTACTTTTGTCTGAATATAAGGGGGATATAAATGAGTAAGCTTAAAGAAGAATGTGGGATATTTGGAATTTATGATTGGGGAGAAAATTCTCAAGTTGCATATGACACATATCTTGCATTGTATGCTTTGCAACACAGAGGGCAAGACAGTGCTGGAATAGCAGTAAATGACAAAGGAGTTATGAAAATCTATAAAGATTTAGGACTTGTTCCAGATGTATTTTCACAGCAGAATTTGGAAAAATTAGGACAAGGACAAATTGCGATTGGGCATGCACGTTATGCAACAACAGGATATTTATCACGAGAAAATGCTCAACCTCTTCTTATAAATCACATTAAAGGAACATTAGCAGTGGCACATAATGGAAATTTAACCAATGCATCTGAGCTTAAAGAAAATTTGGAACTTGGTGGAGCAATTTTTCATACAACAAATGATACAGAAGTAATTTCGTATATGATTACTAAAGAACGTCTTAAATCTTCAGATATTGAAACAGCAATTGAAAATGTATTATATACATTAAGAGGAGCGTATTCATTAGTTATTATGTCTCCTAAAAAGCTTATTGCAGCACGTGACCCTTGGGGATTCCGTCCACTTTGCATTGGCAAAAGCGATAGCAAAATTGTTTTTGCTTCTGAGTCCTGTGCATTAGATACTATTGGTGCAAAATTCATAAGGGATGTTAAACCTGGAGAAATTGTTGTGGTTGAAAAAGATAATATAAGAAGCATTGAAACTCACTGCAAATCTAAAGGTAATATGTGCGTTTTTGAATACATTTATTTTGCAAGGCCAGATTCTGTTATTGAAGGAGCAAATGTAAGCAAAGCAAGAAAACAAGCTGGAAAATATCTTGCAATTGAACACCCTGTAGATGCGGATATTGTTATGGGTGTACCAGATTCGGGATTGGATGCTGCTTTAGGATATTCTCAATATTCAAACATTCCGTATGATGTTGGATATATTAAAAATCGTTATATTGGAAGAACATTTATTCAAGATAACCAAAAGCAAAGGGAAAATTCTGTAAGAATAAAGCTTAATGTTATAAAAGAAGTGGTAAAAGATAAGAGAATTATTTTGGTAGACGATTCCATTGTACGTGGGACAACAATTGGTAGAATAGTTAATCTGCTACGTGAAGCAGGAGCAAAAGAAGTTCATGTAAGAATTTCAGCCCCACCATTCATTAGTCCTTGTTATTTTGGTACGGATATAGATAGTAAAGAAAATTTAATTGCTTGTAAGATGTCTGTTGAAGAGATTAAAAATTCTATTGGAGCAGATAGTCTAGGGTACTTAAGTATTGAAAATGTGAAGCGTATTGCACAAGGAGCTAGTTGTGATTTTTGTGTAGGTTGTTTCTCTGGGCAATATCCAATTGAAGCACCTAAAGATATACGTAAAAACAAATTTGAAATGCCAATTAATATATAATGTTTTTTAAGATATATGATGAATATAGATTTTTAGTCTATATTCATTATAAATAAAGGAGAAATATAAAAATGGACTATAAACAAGCTGGTGTAGATGTTGAAGCGGGATATAAAGCAGTTGAATTAATGAAAGCAAGTGTTGAAAAAACATTTGTTAAAGGTGTTATTGGAGGATTAGGAGGGTTTGGAGGATTATTTGAACTTGATTTAGATGGAATTCAAAAGCCAGTCTTAGTATCTGGTACAGATGGAGTTGGCACAAAGTTAAAGCTTGCTTTTTTACAAGATAAACATGATACAATAGGAATTGATTGTGTTGCTATGTGTGTAAATGATGTATTATGTGCAGGTGCAAAACCGCTATTTTTTCTAGACTATATAGCTGTTGGAAAAAACATTCCTGAGAAGGTGGCTCAGATTGTTACTGGAGTTGCGGATGGTTGTGAAAAAAGTGGGTGTGCTTTAGTTGGTGGTGAAACGGCAGAAATGCCTGACTTTTATCATCAAGATGAATATGATATCGCAGGGTTTACAGTAGGAATTGTAGATAAAGATAAAATATTAGATAGTAAAAATGTAAATATAGGAAATAAGATAATTGCATTACCTTCATCAGGGGTTCATTCTAATGGTTTTTCTCTAGTGCGTAAAATTTTTAATATAGGTGAATGTGATTTAAATAAGCAATATGACATCATCGGAAAAACTTTAGGAGAGGAACTATTAACTCCAACAAAACTTTATGTTAAACCAATAGTAGAACTATTAAAACAAGTTGAAGTAAAATCTATTGCCCACATTACTGGAGGTGGATTTTATGAAAACATTCCTCGTGCATTAAATGATAATGTATTAGCTAAAGTTTATAAAAATAAAGTTAAGGTATTGCCAATCTTTGAGTTAATTGCTAAAGAAGGAAACATAAGCGAAAAAGATATGTTTAATACATTTAACATGGGAGTTGGAATGATTGTTATAGTAGATGAACAGGATGTTGATAAAACTATGGCTATACTTGAAAGTCAAGGTGAGCAACCTTATATAATGGGTGAAATTGTAGCTGGCCAAAAAGGGATTGAGATATGTTAAAGATAGCTGTTTTGGTATCAGGTGGAGGAACAAACTTACAAGCTATAATTGATGCAAACATTCCAAACACAAGGATTGAACTAGTGATTTCAAGCAAGCCAAATGTATATGCTTTAGAGCGGGCTAAAAATCATAATATTCAAAGTAAAGTTATTTCTAAAAGGGATTTTGCTACTCAATTAGAGTATGAAAATGCTATGATAAAAGTTCTAAAAGAAAAAGAGATAGACTTAATTGTTTTAGCTGGATTTATGAATATATTAAGTTCTCACTTTGTACAAGTGTTTGAACAAAAAATAATTAATGTACATCCATCCTTAATTCCTTCTTTTTGTGGTGATGGATTTTATGGATTAAAAGTGCATGAAGCAGCTTTGAAAAAAGGTGTTAAAATAACAGGAGCAACTGTTCACTATGTAAATGAAATTACTGATGGTGGTAAAATTATATTACAAAAAGCAGTGGATGTATTAGAATATGATACTCCAGAAACATTACAAAAACGTGTAATGGAACAAGCAGAATGGGATATTTTGCCTAGAGCGATTGCCCAAATTTGTGCTGATTTATACAGTGTGTAGTTTTAGTAAACTAGTAGCTAAATTATTATAGAGGTGCAGGAGAGAAGTTATCAAACCATTACAGCTTATAAGTACGTTTACTATATATTCATCCATTATCCTAAAGGGATAGTGGTTTTCTGCATTAAAATTTATAAAAGGTAGAGTACTATCCTTTATATAGTATTAAATTTAAAATTTTGGAGGAAATAGATGAAAAAACGAGCATTAATAAGTGTATCAGATAAAACAGGTGTTGTAGAATTTGCTAGGGATTTAAAAGATTTGGGATTTGAAATTATTTCAACAGGAGGTACCTCCAAAGTTTTAGCTGAAAATGGCATTGATGTGATTGGTATCAGTGAAATCACTGATTTTCCAGAGTGTTTAGATGGTAGAGTTAAAACCTTGCATCCTAACATTTATGCTGGAATTTTAGCAGTTAGAGATAATAAAGAGCATATGACACAAATTGAAACTCTAAATGTTCAAACAATTGATATTGTGGCAATAAACTTATATCCATTTAAAGAAACTATTCTTAAAGAAAATCCAAGTTTTGAAGAAGCTATTGAAAATATTGACATTGGTGGACCGTCTATGATTAGAGCTTCCGCCAAAAATTGGCAAGATGTAGCTGTTATAGTAGACCCAATGGATTATGCAAAAGTTATACAAGAGTTGAAAGCAGGAAATATCTCCCGTGAAACAAAGCTAGATTTAGCAATTAAAGTGTTTGAATACACTAGTGCGTATGATACACTAATTTGTAATTACTTGCAAAACTCTAGAGGAAGTAAAAGTTCCCTTCCAAATAAATTCACTGTAACATATGAAAAGGTTCAAGACTTGCGTTATGGAGAAAATAGCCATCAACAAGCAAGCTTCTATAAAGAAATTGGTAATTTTAAAAACACTTTAGCTTATGCAAAGCAACTACATGGTAAAGAATTAAGCTTTAATAATATTAACGATGCAAATGCAACTTTAGATATAATTAAAGAATTTGGCTATGATCAGCCAGTAGCTGTTGCTGTAAAACATGCAAATCCTTGTGGAGTTGGAATAGGGAAAACATTGATTGAAGCATATACAAAATGTTATGAGGCAGACCCAATTTCAATCTTTGGAGGAATAGTGGCTTTAAATAGGGAAGTTGATGAGCAAACAGCAATGGAATTATCAAAGATATTTCTAGAAATCATTATTGCACCAAGCTTTTCAAAAGAAGCTATGGAAATTTTAACTAAAAAATTAAATTTACGCTTACTAGAACTTAATGATTTAGCTGTACCAAATTCTAATATATTAGACTTCAAAAAAGTTGCAGGTGGATTGTTGGTGCAAAACTTAGATACACATTTATATGATGAAGAAATTTTAGAAGTCGTTACGAAACGTAAACCAACGAAAGAAGAAATGGAGCAGCTTATATTTGCTTGGAAAGTAGTTAAGCATGTTAAATCCAATGGTATTGCTCTAGTAAAAAATAATGCAACCATAGGTATTGGCCCAGGACAAACAAATCGTATTACAGCGTTGGAACTTGCAATAAGTTACGCAAAGGATAATGTTAAAGGCTCTGTGATGGGTTCAGATGCATTCTTCCCATTTGATGACTGTGTAAGGCTTGCTGGAAAATCAGGTATTACTGCAATTATTCAGCCAGGAGGGTCAATTCGTGATGAAGATAGCATAAAAGCTTGTGACGAATTAGATATTGCTATGGTATTTACAAAAATGCGTCACTTTAAACATTGATAATCAGTGTAAATTTATTAAAAAAGGGAGCCACTATGTGCTCCCTTTTTTCTATTAAATACTTTCAACATTATCTATTATCATAGTTATTGTATCTATCACTATGTCTCTGAGGTCTGTTGTCATTATATCTATCGCTAGGCCTCTGAGGTCTGTTGTCATTATATCTATCACTATGTCTCTGAGGTCTGTTGTCATTATATCTATCACTAGGCCCTTGAGGTCTGTTGTCATTATATCTATCACTAAACCCTTGAGGTCTATTGCTATTATAATCATTTGAATTGTTATAACCCATCTCAGGTGACCTATTGTATCCTTGCCCTTGAGGGATATCGTTATACTGATTATAATGGTTGTTAGTAAATTTGTTGTTATATTGTCTTTCTCTTATATCTTTAAAATAGTAGAAAATATCTTTGGCAATAGCTTCATAATACATATCAATTGAAATTGTGAAATTATTATCTCTGTTAAATTCAACTACAATTTCTACATCAGAGTCAAATCTTCCCTTACGGTTTTGAAAATCTAAAAATGTAATTTGATCACGGTAAAAGTCATAATATTCTTCTCGCCTAGAGTTTCTTGTAAATACTAGCAATCCATTTGTTGTTATTAGATAAGTATCTCCAATATTATTTTTAGTTAAATATAATGCTTCTTCATTTCTATCAAGCATTCTATCTATTTCCCTAGTGTGTAAATCTCTTCCATAAAGAACCTTTCCACCACGAACACATTCGTCTTCAACTTTATCAAAAGTATAATTTATTAAATAGTCCCAATCTATCATGTAGTCCTCCTTAAATGCTTTTAATCTTTTTTAGTATTAAAGTCTTTCTTGAGGTTTATTGCTTTGACTTCCAGAATATTTACTATCAAGCTGCTCTGAACGGCCTCTATTAGAGTATCTACTATTACGTTGCTCTGAATAATCTTTATCAGAGTATCTGCAATCAAGTTGCTTTGAACAATCTCTATCAGAGTATCTGCAATCAAGTTGCTTTGAACGGTCTCTATCAGAGTATCTGCAATCAAGTTGCTCTGAACAGTCTCTATTAGAATATTTACTATCAAGCTGCTCTGAACGATCTCTATCAGAATATCTGCTATTATGTTGCTCTGAACGGTCTCTATCAGAATATCTGCTATTATGTTGCTCTGAACGGTCTCTATCAGAATATCTGCCATTATGTTGCTCTGAACAATTTCTATCAGAATACCTACAATCAAGTTGCTCTGAACGGTCTCTATCAGAAGGTCTGCAATCAAGTTGTTCGGAATAGCTTCTATTAGAACGTCTGTTATCACTTTGCTCAGAATAGCTTCTATTAGAACGTCTGTTATCACTTTGCTCAGAATAATCTATATTAGAACGTCTGTTATCACTTTGCTCAGAATAATTTCTGTTAGAATATCTAGTTTCAGAGTAGTCTCTGTTAGAATGTCTGTCAGAGGTGTCTTTGTCAGAGTAGTCTCTACTAGAATGTCTGTCAGAGGTGTCTTTGCCAGAGTAATCTCTGTTAGAATGTCTGTCAGAGGTGTTGCTAGAGTGGCCTCTGCTAGAATGTCTGTCAGAGGTGTCTTTGCCAGAGTAATCTCTGTTAGAATGTCTGTCAGAGGTGTTGCTAGAGTGGTCTCTGCTAGAATGTCTATTAGAGGTGTCGCTGTCAGAATGTTTACTATAGCGTTTTTCTTTTATATCTTTAAAATAATAATAAATATCTTTGGCAATAGCTTCATAATGCATATCAATTGAAATTATAAGATTATTACCTCTGTTAAATTCAACTATAATTTCTACATCAGAGTCAAACCTTCCTCTACGGTTTTGAAAATCTAAAAATGTAATTTGATCACGGTAAAAATCATAATACACTTCTTTTTTAGAGGTTCTACTAAATACTAATATTCTATTTGTTGTTATCAGATATACATCTTCAACATTATTTCTAGTTAAATATAATGCTTCTTCATTTTTATCTAACATTTTTTCAATTTCTCTAGTGTGTAAATCTCTTCCGTAAAGAACTTTGCCTCCACGTATATCTTCATTATCAATTTTATCTATAGTATAATTCGCTAAATATTCCCAATCAACCATAAAGTCCTCCTTAAAATAGTAGAGATACAATCTCAATTATGATGGTTTAAGTTTTTATTAATATCTATCAGGATGACCAGAGTAGTCTCTATCTCTATTATAAGGTCTATTGTTGTTATATTGTCTTTCTTTTACATCTCTAAAATAATAATAAATATCTTTAGCAACAGATTCATAATACATATCAATTGAAATTACAATATTATTGCCTCTATTAAATTCAACTATAATTTCTACATCAGAGTCAAATCTTCCACTGCGACTTTGGAAATCCAAAAATGTAATTTGATCACGGTAAAAATCATAATATTCTTCTCTTCTAGAATTTCTTGTGAACACTAACATTCCTTTAGTTGTTATTAGATAGGCATCTCCAACATTATTTTTAGTTAAATATAATGCATCTTCATTTCTATCTAGCATCCTATCGATTTCTCTAGTGTGCAAATCTCTTCCATAAAGAACTTTGCCTCCACGTATGCGGTCGTCATCAATTTTGTCAACAGTATAATTTATTAAATAATCCCAATCTATCATATAATCCTCCCTATAAATTGTTTATAACTTATCATATTTAAATTCTAAGTCTACAAACTGGTTCTAAATAAGACGAATGAGTTAATTTTTTACTCCAAAATATAATATCATAACGAAAATATAAATTCAAGCGAAAATAACAATGTCAATATAAAGTAATATAATCAGGTAAATTTTAGAAAATATGATATTTATTGAGATTAATCACATTAAAAAATAAGCCTAAAGTATTTTTTAGACCTATTCATGATAAACGGATTTATAACTGACTCTTTTTTATTATAGTAAATGTACGTAAAAGCTGAAATGTTTTTTAATAGCGAAGATACATTATTGCACCCATAAGTCCTCGTTTGCCTTGTGTTTTTCTATGTGAAAAATATTTGTCTGAATTACAACAAGTACATATATTAGCAATTTGAATATTATAGATACCAAGATTTTGCAACATTCTTTCATTGCATTCCCATAAATCAATATTAGCTTTTCCGTTCTCTTTAAATTTTATAAAATCTGCTTTTCCAAAAGTATTAACAAATGGCTCAGAAACATCTGCATTTACTTCAAAGCAGCATGCTCCAATTGATGGGCCTATTCCAACTTGGATGTCTTCATAAGCAACATTGTGTTTTTCGTTCCAAATTTTTACCATTTTTTCACATATCTTATTTACAGTACCTCTCCAACCAGCATGTGCCAAACCAATAAGATGATGCTTAGGTGCATAAAAAAACAATGGAACACAATCGGCATAATGTGTTACAAGGGTTATATCTTTTTCCATAGTATATATTCCATCCACACTATCCCACTTATTTGGAAATATAACTCCATTTCCCCTATCTTCATATGTAACCTGTTTTATATTGGTTTCGTGAACTTGAGCAGAGCAAGTCATACTTTCATATGGTATTCCTAACTTTTGTGCTAGTAGTTTATAATTTTGTTTTACTACATTTAAATCGTCACCGCTTTTAAATCCTAAATTTAAACTTGAAAAATATCCCTCACTAGCTCCACCTTCTTTTGTTGTAAAAAAGCTAACAATTTGACTATCATTCCAAAACATATTTATCCTCCTAAAAAAGCATTTTCTATATGATTTATATTATTTTTATAGATTTCTATTACATCATATCTATAGTTTACATCATAATGATTTTCTTCCATTATATAATACTTTGAAGCTATAATAATCTTTTTTTGCTTTTTATAAGTTACGTATTCCCTAGGAAATCCATTTTTTATGGACGTTCTATATTTAACTTCAACAAATACTATATCTTTATCCCTTTGACATATTATATCTATTTCTCCTTCACGTTTTTTATAGTTTTTTCTTAAAATAATATATCCATGTATTACTAAAAATTTTTCTGCAAGCTTTTCGTAATGCTTGCCTATTTCAACACTATTTGTTTGTTCTTGCATATAATTCATCCATATCTCCTACAAACACTAATATTTTAGCCACTATCTCATATACTTCAGGTGGAATTTGACTTCCAACTTCTAATTCAGTTAAAAGATTTGCTAGTTGTTTGTCTTGATATATTGGTACATCATTCTTTTTAGCTTCTTCAATTATTCTTTCGGCCATAATACCTTTCCCCGAAGCTGTGATTTCTGGTGCACCCATTCCTCCTTTATATGAAATAGCCGCAGCTTTTTTTCTTTCTTCCATATTCTATCCTCCAAATTATATTATAGATCTTGTTAAGTCTATATACTTTATCTTGCTTGTGTGGTTTAGGAGCGGTGCTAAAAACTCATCCCTATAATCTTTAAAGCAATTTTTTGTTTTAACTTAACAACTCCATATTAGATATTTATTATAAATTTTACACGAATATCGCTAATTTGGATAGTGGTATTCAGCAAAACTTTTTTAACTTATACTTAATAGAGCAACAATATTTCTGTTGAGACTGAGAGAAATAAACTAAATAAAGACTAGAATAATATAAAGTCAGGCTTTATAATAATAAAGAATAAATTTTTTCAGGAGGATAGATATGATGTATAATTTTACAGCAGTTGTAGATCGAAAGAACACAGGGGCAATGAAAACAGATACTCAAGCAATAAAAGAAATGCTTAATTTAAATTGTAATTTTTATGATGATACAATTTTTATGTGGGTTGCAGATATGGATTTTGCTTGCTCCAAAGAGATTATAAATGCGTTTCATGAAAGAACAGATAAACTGATTTTTGGATATACCACACAAACTAAAGATTATTATGATAGCATAATAAATTGGTATGGTAAACGGCATAATATGAAAATTGAAGAAGACTGGATAACATTTAGTCCTGGGACAGTTTCTGCAATTCGCAATTGTTTAAGGGCGTTTACTAGTGAAGGAGATGGAGTTATTATTCAACCTCCAGTATATTATCCTTTCGAAGAACAGATTTTAGAAACTAATAGAACAATTTTAAGAAATGAACTTGTTAGAGATGAAAATAATCATTATAGTATAGACTTTGAAGATTTTGAAGAAAAGTGTAAAGATCCAAATGCTAAAATGTTTATTTATTGTAACCCACATAATCCTATTGGACAAATTTGGAGCAAAGATGATACAAGTAGGCTTTTAGAAATTTGTGAGAAAAATAATGTAATTATGTTTTCTGATGAAATTCATTGTGATCTTATTCGTAAAAATGAAAGCTTTGTTTCTGCTTTAAATTTACCGCATGGAGATTATGTAATTGTGGCAACGGCCGTAAATAAAACTTTTAATTTAGCAGGATTACAAATCACAAATTTAATTATAGAAGACAAAAATATGAGAGAAAAACTAAATGCTTACACAGGTAAAATTCTTATTTCACCTTTTAGCATGGAAGCAACAATTGCCGCGTATAACCAAGGGGAAGAATGGCTTAAAAATGTGAATGATATAATTGAAGAAAATGCTGATTATATTAGCCAATTTATAAAAGATAATTTGCCAAGAATTAAATATAATAAACCTCAAGGGACATACTTAATTTGGCTTGATTTTAGTGATTATAAATATAGGGGGCAAGAACTATTAGAAAAAATTGCAGAGGAGGCACATTTAATTTTAGAAAGTGGTAGTATGTTTGGAAATGTAGGAGAAGGATTTATAAGAATGAATATTGCTACTCCAACTAATACAGTTAAAGAAGCAATGGAACGACTATATAAAGTTTTTGGATAATACTATAGTGGGGCACTATTGGCCCCTTGAGATTGTAAAATCTGTTATTGTTTCCCTACTACATATGCATCTTTAAAGAATAGAGCTGCAGATGCGTTCATATGAACCCCTTGGATATTATCATGCAATAAAATATTATTTGATTTATAATATAAAGGAATAATAGGGTAATCATTTGAAACCATTGTATCTGCTTGTTTAATTAGTTCTGATAATTTATTTGGGTCGTTTTCTGTTCTAATTTGTTCAAGCAAAGCATCATATTCAGGATTAGAATATACACTAATATTTATAGAATCGTTTGTCCTGAAAGAAGGCATAAATGCCATTGGATGAAAATACTCTGCAGTTAAACCTAGAGCAGCTACATCATAATCTTCTGCTAAAACATCTTCGAGGAATAATACCCATTCATTAGAAGTAATTTCTACATCAATATTTAAATTAGTTTCCCACATTTGTGCCATAGCTTCTACTACTTTTTTTACTGTGTCATCTGAATAATATGATAGTTCTAAAACAGGAAAGTTTTCACCATTTGGATATCCAGCATCTGCTAAGGCTTGTTGAGCTTTTTCAACTTCTGCGGATGGTGACATTTTAAACGTTTCTCTACCTTCTGTTATATCAACTCCATCAATTTTATATCCTGGAGGAAGTAAACTATACGCAGGTTGTGCATCAACTTGAATTACATTATCAATAATTGATTGGCGGTCTAATGCTAAATTAAGTGCCTCACGTACTTTCAAATTATCATATGGTGCCTTTCTGTTGTTAATTAAGTGATATACTGTTCCATAGCTTGGATACGTCTTAACTCCTTTATCCTCTGCACGCAATCTTGCATAATCTGTTGAAGGAATGCTTGCTATACCATCGACTTCTCCTGTTTCATAAGCTGTTAATGCAGTGGAAGTATCTAATATATATCGGAAATTAATTTTTTCCATTTTCACATTATCAGCATTCCAATAGTTTTCATTTTTTTCAAGT
Organism: Candidatus Epulonipiscium fishelsonii; assembly: GCA_001983475.1. Classification (GTDB taxonomy): domain Bacteria; phylum Bacillota; class Clostridia; order Lachnospirales; family Cellulosilyticaceae; genus Epulopiscium_A. The sequence goes on from LJHD01000292.1 coordinate 13,125, forward strand.
ACTACATTTTCGCTCATACTCATTTCAGTTACTTTAAATGGTCCATTGGATACATATGTTTCAGCCTGTGTACTCCAAGCCTCTCCATTTGCTTCAACGGTTGCTGATTGAACAGGGCTATATACCCACATCGATAAAATATCAATAAAATATGATATTGGTTCTTTTAGTGTAATTTCAAGTGTATTATCATCAATTGCTTTCACACCCACTTCCTCAGCATCAATTTTTCCTTCATAATATTCTTGAGCATTAACAATATAATCTGTAACCACATTTAAATTTTGAGCAGCTGTTTCTGGGGTTGCCACTCTAAGTATTGAATATACAAAGTCATTAGCCGTAAGAGGAGTGCCATCGCTCCATTTTAAGCCTGGGCGTAAGTTAAATGTATAAGTTTTTCCATCTTCACTAATTGACCACTCTTCAGCCATTCCAGGAACCAGATTACCATCTTGGTCATATGTAACAAGCCCTTCAAATGCATTAAATAATACATATTTACTAAATGAATTTTTAGTTAATCCAGGGTCCAAGCCATCTGGTAGATTAGATAACACAAATGTTATTTCTTGTGCTTCAGCAGGGGTTGTTGTTTTTTCGGTTGATGAAGTTTCATTTTTTACCTCGCTTATATTTTGTGGCTCATTTGAAGAACAACCGGTAATTGTTCCTAATGTGCATAACGAAAGCAATAAACATAATAATTTTTTATTCATCTGATTCCTTCTTTCTTATTATTTTTAACATAGGTACTTATTGAGGTTTTTGAATTGAGTAACTTTACTCTTGTACTGGCGAGATTATTTTTCCCCTACTACATATGCGTCTTTAAAGAATAAAGCTGCAGATGCGTTCATATGCACTCCTTTTATATAGTCATGCAATAAAATATTATTTGATTTATAATATAAAGGAACAATAGGGTAATCACTGGAAGCCATTATATCTGCTTGTTTAACTAGCTCTGCTACTTTATTTGGATTACTTTCTGCTCTAATTTGCTCAACCAAAGCATCATATTCAGGATTAGAATACCAACTTGTATTTGTAGAATCGCCTGTTTTTAATAGAGGCATAAATGACATTGGGTGAAAATAATCTGCACTCCAACCCATAGCAGCCACATCATAATCGCCTGCTTGAACACTTTCATAGAATAATACCCATTCATTAGAAGTAATTTCTACATCAATATTTAAATTAGTTTCCCACATTTGTGCCATAGCTTCTACCACTTTTTTTACTGTATCATCTGAATAATATGATAGTTCTAAAACAGGGAAGTTTTCGCCGTTTGGATAGCCAGCATCTGCTAAGGCCTGTTGAGCTTTTTCAACCTCTGCGGAGGGTGACATTCCAAATGTTCCTCTTTCCTCTGTTATATCTACTCCATCAACTTTATATCCTGGAGAAAGGAAACTATACGCAGGTTGTGCATCAACTTGAACTATGTTATCAATAATTAATTGGCGGTCTAATGCTAAATTAAGTGCTTCACGTACTTTTGGATTATCATATGGCGCCTTTCCATTGTTAATCAAATGAAATACTGTTCCATAACTTGGATATGTCTTAACTCCTTTCTGCTCTGCACGCAATCTTGCATAATCTGTTGAAGGAATACTTACTATACCATCTACTTCTCCTGTTTCATAAGCTGTTAATGCAGTAGAATTATCTAATATATATCGGAAATTAATTTTTTCCATTTTTACATTATCAGCATTCCAATAGTTTTCATTTTTTTCAAGTACTACATTTTCGCTCATATTCATTTCAGTTACTTTAAATGGACCGTTTGATACATACGTTTCAGCTTTTGTACTCCAAGCTTCTCCATTTGCTTCAACGGTTGCTGATTGAACAGGGCTATATACCCACATTGATAAAATATCAATATAATATGATAGTGGTTCCTTTATTGTAATTTCAAGTGTACTATCATCAATTGCTTTAACTCCAACTTCTTCAGCGCCAATTTTTCCTTCATAATATTCTTGAGCATTAACAATATAATCTGTAACCATATTTACATACTGAGCAGTAGTTTCTGGGGTTGCTACTCTAAGTATTGAATACACAAAATCATTAGCCGTAAGAGGAGTGCCATCGCTCCATTTTAAGCCTGGGCGTAAGTTAAATGTATAAGTTTTTCCGTCTTCACTGATTGACCACTCTTCAGCCATTCCAGGAACTAGATTACCCTCTTGGTCATATGTAACAAGCCCTTCAAAAGCATTAAATAATACATATTTACTAAATGAATTATTAGTTATTCCAGGGTCTAATCCGTCTGGTAAATTGGATAATACAAATGTCATCTCTTGTGCTTCAGCAAGGATTTCTGTTTTTTCAAATGATGAGACTTCATTTTTTACATCGCTTATATTTTGTGGCTCGTTTGAAGAACAACCAGCAACAGTTCCTAATGTACATAATGAAAGTAATGCATATAATAATTTCTTATTCATTTAAATTCCTTCTTTCTATTTTATTATTTTTCAGACACTCTCAGATTTTAAGATAAAAGTGCTGAGAAGATAGAGTACTATCCTTTTATATAGTGTAATTTATTTTTGTTCACCTGATACATATGCATCTTTAAAGAATAAGGTTGCTTGTGCATTCATATAAGCTCCTTGGATATTGTCATGCAATAAAATATCACTTGTTTTATAATATAAAGGAATAAGAAAGTAATCATCTGAAGCTATTTCATCCGCTTGTCTAATTAGTTCTATTGATTTACTTGGATCACTTTCTGTTCTAATTTGTTCAACTAAGGCGTCATATTCAGGGTTAGAATACACACTAAGATTTGCAGTATCTCCTGTTTTTGCACTGGTCAAAAATCCCATTGGGTGAAAATAATATGCAGTTAAACCCATAGCAGCTACAGAATAATCTTCTTCTATAACATCTTCGAAAAATAATACCCATTCATTAGAAGTAACTTCTACATCAATATTTAAATTAGTTTCCCACATTTGTGCCATAGCTTCTACTACTTTTTTAACCACATCATCTGAATAATATGATAGTTCTAAAACAGGGAAGTTTTCGCCATTTGGATATCCAGCATCTGCTAAGGCCTGTTGAGCTTTTTCAACCTCTGCGGAGGGTGACATTCCAAATGTTCCTCTACCTTCTGTTATATCTACTCCGTCAATTTTATACCCTGGAGGAAGGAAACTATACGCAGGTTGTGTATCTAACTGAACTATATTATCAACAATCAATTGGCGGTCTAATGCTAAATTAAGTGCTTCACGTACTTTCAGATTATCATAGGGTGATTCTGCATTGTTAATTAAGTAGTACACAGTTCCATAGGTTGGATATGTTTTTACTCCTTTATCTTCCGCACGTAATCTTGCATAATCTGTTGGAGGAATACTTGCTATACCATCTACTTCTCCTGTTTCATAAGCTGTTAATGCAGTAGAAGTATCTAATATATATCGGAAATTAATTTTTTCTAATTTTACGTTATCAGCATTCCAATAATTTTCATTTTTTTCAAGTACTACATTTTCGCTCATATTCATTTCAGTCACTTTAAACGGGCCATTTGATATATATGTTTCAGCTTTCGTACTCCAAGCGTCTCCATTTGTTTCAACAGTTGCTGATTGAACAGGGCTATATACCCACATTGATAAAATATCAATATAGTATGATATTGGCTCTTTTAGTGTAATTTCAAGAGTACTATCATCAATTGCTTTAACTCCAACTTCTTCAGCACCAATTTTTCCTTCAAAATATTCTTGAGCATTAACAATATAATCTGTAACCATATTTAAATTTCGAGAAGCTGTTTCTGGGGTCGCTACTCTAAGTATTGAATATACAAAATCATTAGCAGTAAGAGGGGTGCCATCGCTCCATTTTAAGTCTGGGCGCAAGTTAAATGTATAAGTTCTTCCATCTTCACTAATTGACCACTCTTCAGCCATTCCAGGAACTAGATTGCCATCTTTATCATATGTAACAAGTCCTTCAAAGGTATTAAATAATACATATTTGCTAAATGAATTCTCAGTTATTCCAGGGTCCAAGCCGTCTGGTAAATTGGATAATACAAATGTCATCTCTTGTGCTTCAGCAAGGGTTGCTGTTTTTTCAGCTGATGAAGTTTCACTTTTTACATCGCTTATATTTTGTGGCTCATCTGAAGAACAACCAGTAATGGTTCCTAATGCACATAATGAAAGTAATGCATATAATAATTTCTTATTCATTTAAATTTCCTCTTTCTATTATAAAATATATAGTACAGAAATCTGTATAAAAATCAATTAGTATTCCCTAATGCTTATGCAGATAGGATATGCGGTGTAGGGTTACACCCAATTAGAGCAGCTGGTAAATATAAATCGCACTCATATTTTAATTAGCTAAGTAAGAGAAAAATCCCTTTGGTCTTTTTCCCTTATCATGCGTATAACTAAATAAGTATGCTAAAATCAATTAATAGTTTTAAAGTACAACAACTATATTGGATTTAAAAGTGACTGCCATTTATTAATATAAATGACAGGATACATAATGACCACTTGAAACTTCTTTCATTTCAGGTTGCATTTCACTACATTTTTTTGTAGCTTGTAAACACCTTGTATGAAATCTACAACCCAAGGGTGGATTAACAGGGCTTGGAATATCCCCTCCAATAGCTATGGTTTCTTTTTTTCTTGCAAGTTTCGGATTTGCGATCGGAACACTAGACAATAGCCCTTTTGTATAGGGATGTAAAGGATTTTTGTATATTTCGTTTGACTCACACATTTCTACTAATTTTCCTAAATACATGACGCCAACGTCATCTGAAACATATCTTACCATTGAAAGGTCATGGGCGATAAATAAATAACATAGGCCTTCTTTTTCCTGATAATCTCTTAATAAATTAACAACTTGTGCCTGAATAGATACATCTAGTGCTGAAATCGGTTCATCACAAATTACAAGTTGCGGTCTTAAAATAAGTGCTCTTGCAATACCTATACGTTGTCGTTGCCCTCCTGAAAATTCATGAGCATAACGGCTTGCATGCTCTTTTGATAAACCTACTAGTTCTAAAACAGGAAATACTAAATCATCTATTTGCTTTTTGGATTTTGCTATATTGTGTGCGACTAGTGGTTCTGCAATTATATCTCGAACAGTCATACGAGCATTTAAAGATGCATATGGATCTTGAAAGATCATTTGTATTTGTTTTCTTATAGGTTTCAGTTCTTTTTGCGAAGTTGCTGTAATATCTTTACCATTCAAAATAATGTTTCCTCTATCAGGTTCGTAAATTCTAATAATTGTTCTGGCACAACTACTCTTGCCACAACCGCTTTCCCCTACTAACCCTAATGTTTTACCTTTTTTTATAATAAAGCTTATATCATCAACTGCATGAACTACTGTATTTTTCCCTACTTTAAAATGTTTAGTAAGATTTTTTACTTCTAAAATAGTATCATTCATAAAATACTCCTTTCTATTTAAATGGATTATGTTCAGAAGGTGCCCCTTCTGTTAACAGCCAACACATTGAACGGTGTTTATTGCCCACTTCAACATAAGGAGGTAATTCAGTTGCACACATTTTTCTGGCGTAGTTACATCTTGGAGCAAAAGGGCAGCCCAAAGGAGGATTTGTCATATCAGGCGGGGAGCCTTTAATTGATTGTAGCCTTATGGATTTATCTTGGTTGACTTCTGGCATTGATGCCATTAACCCCAAAGTGTATGGATGTTTTGGATTTTCAAATATATCATCCACCAAAGCCTCTTCCATTACAAGCCCACCATATAACACAACTACTCTATGACATATCTCGGCCACAACTCCTAAGTCATGAGTTATAAATACAATGCTTGTGTTTGAGTCTTTTTGCAAATCCCTAAGTAATTTTAAAATTTGGTCTTGAATAGTAACATCTAGAGCTGTTGTTGGCTCATCTGCTATTAAAAGTCTTGGAGCATTTGCTAGTGCAATTGCTATCATAATACGTTGTCGCATACCTCCTGAAAATTGATGTGGATACATATTATATCTTTTTTCTGGCTCAGGTATACGAATTTTTTCAAACAATTTCAATACTCTTTGCTTAACTTCTTTTTTTGATAAATTAGTATTATGAATTTCTATCATTTCAGCAACTTGATTACCTATTGTATGAAGTGGATTAAGTGAAGACATGGGGTCTTGAAAAATCATTGATATATCTTTCCCTCTTATTGATTGCATTTCTTTTTTTGTTAGAGTAGTAAGTTCTTTGCCTTCAAATTTAATACTGCCTTCTTTAAGTTTAGCACTTTCTGCTAGTAGTCTTAATATAGACATACTGGTTACACTTTTTCCACTACCACTTTCACCAACAACTCCAAGTATTTCTCCTTCATTTACTCCAAAGCTAACACCTCTAACTGCTTGAACTTCGCCATTAGAAGTGAAAAAGGAAACCTTTAAATTATCTATTTCTAATACCATTTTTCCAACTCCTATTTTTTTAGTTTAGGGTCCAGTGCGTCTCTTAAACCATCTCCAACAAAATTGAATGCAAACATAATAATACATATTACTAAGGCTGGGGCTAAAAGCGTATGTGGGCTTGTTCGTAAAGCAGCAGTTGCTTCATTACACATTGTGCCAAGGCTTGCAAGTGGTGGTTGTAATCCTATTCCAATATATCCTAAAAATGCTTCCATAAATATAGCAGAAGGTATAAGCATTGTAACAGTTACTAGTATTGAACCCATTGCGTTTGGTATTAAATGTTTAAATAAAATTGTTGAAGTTGAAGAGCCTAGTGTTTTTGCCACTACTACAAACTCTTGTTCTTTAAGGCTTAATACTTGACCTCTTACAACACGTGCCATATTTACCCAATATACACTTCCTAAAGCAATAACTATACTTTGCAATCCACTACCCAAAATTACCATAACCAAGA
>LJHD01000293.1 GCA_001983475.1 Candidatus Epulonipiscium fishelsonii
TTGCTGCCTATTTGCTTCAACAGCAAGGTTATGAAGTAATTGGAGTTACAATGCAAATTTGGCAAAAAGATACAAATGTAGATAGGGAAGATGGTTGTTGTAGCCTTAGTGCAGTTGAAGATGCAAGACGTGTTTGCCAAAAATTAGGCATTCCTCATTATGTTATGAATTTTAGAGATGATTTTAAACGTGATGTAATAGATTATTTTGTTGATGAATATCAGAAAGGACGTACGCCAAATCCTTGTATTGCTTGCAATCGTTATGTAAAATGGGAAGCTATGCTTAATAAATGTTTGCAAATAGGTGCTGATTTTATAGCAACTGGGCACTATGCTAAAGTAGATAAATTAAACAATGGTCGATATGTTTTAAAACAATCTAAAACTTTAGCAAAAGATCAAACATATGCTCTGTATAATTTAACTCAACATCAATTAGCACACACATTAATGCCTTTAGGAGATTATACTAAAGATGAGATACGTGCTATTGCAAAAGATATTGGACTACTAGTTGCAGACAAACCTGATAGTCAAGAAATATGTTTTGTTGAAGACAATAATTATGGTAAATACATTGAAGATATAACTGGTAAAAAATATGCTCAAGGGAACTTTATTGATAAAGATGGAAATATTCTTGGAAAACATAAGGGAATTATTCATTATACAATTGGTCAGCGAAAGGGCCTTGGTATTGCACTTGGCAAACGAACTTTCGTGTCAAATATAAATACGGTCAATAATACAGTTACTCTAGGTGATAATGAAGACTTATTTAAAAATACTGTTCATGGAAATAAATTAAATTTCATGCCATTTGAAATTTTAGATAAGCCATTAAATTTATCAGCTAAAATAAGATATAGTCATTTGCCTGCCAAATGTAGTATTAAAATGTTGGAAAAAGATAAAATAGAATGTGTATTTGAACAACCACAACGTGCTATTACTCAAGGGCAAGCAATAGTGTTTTATGATAATGAGATGGTAGTTGGTGGAGCAACAATCATAAATTAATTTATTCAAATATCTACTATATCACTTTGCTCTAGAAATAGATCTAAATTAATTTTTTAGTTCTATTTCTGTCTGAAAAAAATACAAGCTGTCTTAAAATGTTTTACTTTTTTTATATTATTCTTATAACCTTTC
>LJHD01000294.1 GCA_001983475.1 Candidatus Epulonipiscium fishelsonii
GAAAGAGAAGAATCTGAGGGGCTAGAAGATAATATTATATTTGCAATTGCAAAAGCCACTATGCAAATGGCGAAAGTGAAGACAGGAGCATTAATTGTAATTGAAGAAAAGATAAATCTTGAAGATATAGTTAGAACAGGTATTCCTATTGATGCGGTTATCAGTAGCGAACTTTTGGTTAATATATTTGAAAAAAATACACCTTTGCATGATGGTGCTGTTGTTATATGCAAAAATAGGATAAGTGCAGCTACATGTTTACTTCCTCTTTCGGATAATAATAAAATAAGCAAAGAGTTAGGAACACGTCATAGGGCAGCTATTGGGATGACAGAAACTTCTGATGCTGGAGTAATAGTTGTTTCTGAAGAGACTGGAAATGTTTCATATGTAAAAAACGGACATATAAAGAGAGACTTAAATGCTGAAAGCATAATAAAAGTTTTAAGCTCTTCAAAAAATAAGCCTATTAATCAAATAAAGTTACCAAAATGGAAGGTGAAAAATAAGCATGAATAAATTTTTCTCAACAAATTTGATGTGGAAATTGTTTTCATTAGCAGTAGCAGCATTGCTATGGCTGATTGTGATAAATACTCAAAACCCTATTTTGCCAAAACAAATTAATAACTTTCCGATTACTATAAAGGGTGTTTCTCAAATTGAAGAAAAAGGATATGTTATTTTAAATCAAGAAGAATTAGAAAAAATGACAATAGATATAGATATTATTGGAGGAAGATTGGAAGTAGATGAATTAGTAAAGAACAAAAATGACTTAATTAATAGCACTTTGGATTTAACACCTTTTGCAACTTTTTTAACTGATCAATCTGAAAAGGTGGAAAGAGCTGTTGTGATAAATACAATAGTGTTAATTGATGAGGTTACAGTTGAAGGAACTTCACCAAAAATTGTAAATGTTATATTTGAGAAAGAAGCAAGTAAAACTTTGCCTATAGAATATGAAATAATAGGAGAAGATAAAGATAAAGGAAGTCCGATTATAAAAACACTTATGTCACAAGTAACAGTAACTGGAGCAAAAAGTATTATAGAAAATTTAGATAAAGCAGTTATAGAAATTAATTTATCTGAATTTAATAAAGATAATATGAGACAGACTTTGCCTATAAATATAATAGATGTAGGTGGAAATATAGCGGAAAATGTTAGATCATCTATAAAAGATGTTGATGTTATTAT
>LJHD01000295.1:0-13675 GCA_001983475.1 Candidatus Epulonipiscium fishelsonii
AACCCGTGCGAAAAAAACAATTAGCAGAGTAATCGCGAACAAATAAGTAGCAATTAGGCGAAAAAATAAGTAGTAGAGCAGACGTGAAAGAATAAGTAGTAACTGATTAACAACAAAACTAAAAAGTAGTAATAAGATATATTTTAAAAAGTCACGTTGTTTCTAACTCCGTGATTCAGGAATAAAAATTCGTTTAATAAATTTACAAGCAAGATATGCTTCAACCATCAACAAGGGAAAACCATGGCCATGGACCTTAGTTTAAATTAATATAACCAGTTGTGCTAGTTAAATATGTACTTACAAACTGAAGTACTTGAGGGTTGGGGATTCCCCAATATAATCAAATATAGGAGCTGCTATTTAAGTAACTTTATAGTGATTTCATAGCTATCCATTCATACTTGTGAAATTACAGATAAAGATAGTTTATAGCTACTATCATAATTTAACTAGCACAAGACGTAAATATAATACTGTTTATAATCTCTCCAAAAAATTTAAATCTTGGATAATAAACATAAAGTATTATCCTAAACATAGAGTTGTTAATAATCATACATTTGAGATTATAAACAGGTTATATAAATACTGGAAAAAATTGAAAAGAATATTGTTCACGATAAGTGGCATATCAGTAAGACTGGCCTAAAGAATGTTTAAGCCTATTTCTAGTGTAAAAAAATATTTTGAGATAAATTATGCAATAATTAGCTTTTTAACTAGCATTGAACAGCTACATATACTATCGGAGTTTCCGTTCAGTATTTAAAGTTTATATGCAATATTGGTTCCCGCTCAGTATTTAAAGCTGCATATACTATCAAGGTTTTTATTTAGCATTGAACAGCTGCATATACTATCGAGGTTTCCATCTAGCATTTAAAGTTTATATGCAATATTGGTTCCCGCTCAGTATTTAAAGCTATATATATTATTAAGGGTTTTATATAGCATTGAACAGCTACATATACAATTATGGTTTCCAGTTAGAATTAAAAAGCTACATTTAATTGGGATTAATTGGGATTTTTGTTCAGCATTCAGATCAGAGTTTCCATTCAACATTCACATCTTACATTCAATTTGGATTTCAGTTCAGTATTTAAACTTTCTATATATAATCGATGTTTTCATTTAGCATTAGAGCTGCATATACTATCAGATTTTCCATTCAGCATTCACATCCTACATTCTATCTGAGTTTCCATTTAGCATTAAACTTTCTATATATAATCAGGGTTTTCATTTAGTATTTAAACTTTATATGTACAATCAGATTTTCTATTCAGCATTCACATCCTACATTCAATCAAGATTTCCATTCAGCATTCACATCTTACATTCAATTTGGATTTCAGTTCAGTATTTAAACTTTCTATATATAATCAATGTTTTCATTTAGCATTATAGCTGCATATACTATCAGAGTTTTCATTTAGCATTTAAACTCTCTATGTACAATCAGGATTTCCATTCAGTATTTAAACTTTCTATGTGTAATCAGGATTTCCATTCAGCATTCATATCTTACATTCTATCTGAATTTCCATTTAGCATTAAACTTTCTATATATAATCAGGATTTCCATTTAGCATTAAACTTTCTATATATAATCAGGATTTCTATTTAGCATTAAATCAATATTTCCATTTAGCATTAGAGCTGCATATACTATCAGATTTTCCATTCAACATTCACATCCTACATTCTATCAGAGTTTCTATTTAGCATTAGAGCTGCATATACTATCAGAGTTTCCATTCAGCATTCATATCTTACATTCTATCAAGATTTCCATTTAGCATTAAACTTTCTATATATAATCAGGATTTCTATTTAGCATTAAATCAATATTTCCATTTAGCATTAGAGCTGCATATACTATCAGAGTTTCCATTCAACATTCACATCTTACATTCTATCAAGATTTCCATTTATAATTAAAAGTCTGAATAAGCAGCTAGGACTTCCAGTTAAAATCCACATCCTTAACATAATCAGACTTTTAACCTGACTTATTTTTACCAGTATCATTTATAGGTTTATTAAAAAATAAGAAAAAAGTTCATTTGTTTTTTATTATTTTTCCATTATTTAGAAATAAAAGATTTCGTAATGTTGTTTCAAAATCATGGATTCCTGAATTATAACTAATAATTTATGAATCCAGAATATTTATTTGTGCAAATTATAGCTAAATTGAGGCTATTCAGATTAGCTATAGATAAAAATCCAGAGATTTTCTAGCTGTAATTGCATAAATATTCATTATACTATATTTAAATTCAAGTATTATCTATGAAAACAACACAAAAAGTTACTCTTTTACATGTATCTCCTTATAGTGTTGTGCATAATGCACTAATGATGAATTTACAGTTATTTTTTTTAAACTTACCAGTTGTGCTAGTTAAATATTTTTAGCTTGTTGAATAATTCATTTTCATTTAGTTAAGCTGCTGGAAAGCCCATTAATGTAATTACTCCACTATAATCAATTTCAGTTACCACTGTTTCAAAGTACTTGTATGCAATTGACTAGATATGTCTGAAACTCCCACCCCTAAAATGGAGTGGGTTTTACGCCCTTATTCTATAATCACAACTACTATAATATTATGCTTTCATTGCAGCAAGGGCTGATAAAGAAGTAGCTTTTTTAGCAGGAAAATATCCAGCCATAAGGCCAATTATAGTAGAAAACACTATAGAGCCCGATGCTAAATAAGGAGTTATAATAGATACATAGGTTTCATAATCCTCCGAAGTAGAAACAAGGCCACTAAAGAATTCTTTACCATATGTGTTTAAAATAAAAGAAAGGAAATAACAAAGGCCTATCCCAACAATTCCCCCTACAAAACCAATTATAGCAGCTTCGACTAGGAATATCTTTTTAATATCAGAAATTCCTGCACCAATAACTTTCATAACTCCTATTTCCTTTGTTCGTTCGTAAATTGACGTCATCATAGTGTTTGTGATACCTATAGCAGAAACAACAAGGGAGATTGCACCAATAAACATAAGGATAATTTGAATATTAGAGGACATCTGCTGCATCTCATCAAGCGTGTCTTGGGCACCATCGGTTTTAAATCCCATCATTTCAATTTGAGAGCGAACCATATCAACGTCTTCAGATCCAAAAACCTTAACTATAACTTCATCATATTCAACTGTAGTGCTTAAATCAGGAGATTTACCAGAATTTTTTGCATCTTGTATAGTCTTCTGATTTATAAGATATTGAACACTTTCACGTGGCATAAACAAAACATTATCTGTAGAAGCATTTCCGCTTGGAAGCTGCCCCGTTATTTCAACAGTAATAGGTTTTGCAGTATAGCTTGAACCACTGTTATTTTTTGGTATAAGGCTTTCCATACCCGGAGGAAGACGCATTGAAAAAGTCTCAAATGTCAAAATTGCACGTTCTTCAAATATATCAACCACATCTTCTTTTTCACCCATCAATCCTTCCATTTCTTTCATTTGTTCCATAATCTCAGGAGGCATCATAGCGGGCAGTCCACCGCCACCGCCACCGCCTCCTGAGGGCATTCTACCCCCACCTCCTGAAGGCATTTTAAAGCCGCCCCCTCCAGAAGATGATTTGTTCATGTCCTCGCCTTTTTTCACTAGGTAATCTAAAACATCTCCACCGATAACCATAGTATTAAGATCTCCCTCAATATAGTTTGATCCATCTTCAGAAATATAACCCAATGCTTCAAGCTCATCAGCATCATGTCCTTTTACAGTAAGTTGACGCATTGTTCCATAATCTCCAATTTGAAGAGTAACTTCGGTTTCAAGCACAGGCATAACTTTTTCTACATTAGTAATTAGCTCAAACATTTCTAAGGTATTTTCATCTAAAGTTTCAATTTCAACCAGGCCATTCATATCATCCTCAGGGGTAACTGTAATCAAGCTAAGTTCACCCCATTGGTTCATTTGGTTTTCATAGTTAACATTCATAGCTTCTGAAAGAGAAAACATCATTATAATAGAAGCAACGCCAATTACTACCCCTAAAATTGTAAGTCCTGAGCGTAATTTTCTACGCCACAAGTTTGTTGTGCTAAGTTTGTATAAATCAGTCGTTTTCATCTTTTACATCACCTTCAGTCAATTGTTTAGAATCTTCCTCCCCTAAATCTAAGTTTTCAATAAATTTATTATTTTTTCTCTTTTTAATTTTCCTATTTATCATAAATATTCCTAACAGTCCTGCTACACTAGCACAAGCATACATCAAGTTAGGGTCAGCTTTAAATACATTTAATACATTATTTAAAACAGACGTAACCTTTGACATCAGTGAACTATCATCTGTTGGTTGAGCCATATCACTAGGCATACCCATCCCACCTTGCATGTTATTTGGCTTACCAGACATAGCAGCTGGCATTCCTTCAGGAAACATAAACTGTTGATCACGAGAAGGAGATTGAGAAGACTTAACATCAAAATGTAACGGATAAGAAGTAGTTTGCATATTTCCAGCGCTATCTTCAAACTCTGCCACAAGTGCAATCTGAATTTTATCAGTGTTAGGGGTAACAATTGGTAAGTAGTATTCTGTACCTCCTTCTGTAAAACTATTTATATACAGCTGATTGTCTGAAACTGTAAATCCATTTCCTTCCAGTGAAATCATAACATTTTCAAGGTCAGATTTTCCTCTATTATATAAAGGAATAGTTAAGTCATTAGATTTACCTTGAGTTAAAGTAGTGGTGCTAATTTCACCAACTTCAATACGTCCTTCTTCGGTTACAGTAAAAAGAATGGCTTCTTTGCTAGTTAATTTTTCAGCATCTTCAGTTTCATAATCAAACTCGATTTCTAAAGAATAACTTTGGTTTCCTGCATCATTTGCTACTTTAAAAGAAAAAGTTTGGGTTACAGTAGATTCTGGAGCAATGTAAGAAGTATATAAAGTATTTCCAGAACCGACAGGAGTAATTATTTGTTGGCTGTCAAATTCTTGCCCTAACGAAGAGCTATATGTAGCTGTAAGATTGTTTACAGATTGCTCACTATTTGTATTCAGCAAATCAACATGTACCGTTACTTCATCCCCAGGGTGAATTGTTTCTGTTGAAAAACTGTATCCACCAATGATTACTTTTGGAAGAGATGTAGCATCGTCATCATCCGCTTCTTCATTATAAACATATACATTTGCATATTGTGCTTCTGTTTGTATTTCATCATCATATTCATATTTAACCAGCAGCTCAATGGGGTGATTTTGTGTAGCAGCTTCATCTGTAGCAATCATCTTAATAGTAAAGGTTTTAGGTGTATTTGGAGAAAGAGAGTCAATCATAAATTTATTTTGAGAAATCGGAACAATATTTTTTAATTCTCCCAAGCTTACATCAATATCTTCTGCATAACCTGAACTTATAATGCTAAAACTAACTTCAAATTCTTGTCCTGGGAGTATTGTCCCAGTAGGAGAAAAAATGTTTTTAAAAGTAACTTGTGCATTTTCGTTGGTATCTGCTTCTTCGTTACCAATTGCATTAAGATAGATTTGTTGGTTTTCACTGTTTACTTTCCCGTCATTCATTTCACAGGTTACTAGGAAATCAGCTGTAAGCAATTTATTTTCTTCAAAGTCTTCAATTAAAAGATTTAAATTTAAATGTTTTTCTTCCCCTATTTCCATTGGGCCTAAATTGATTAGGCTGCCACTTCCTGCTATACCCAGGTTTTCACCAGATTGTAAATTTAACTTAACATTTTTAGCTGCTTCATCACCAATGTTTTTTACAATCAAACTTAAAGTATTAGTTTGGCCTGCAAAAAAAGCTTTACTAGCATTATAAGAAAGGCTTATGCTTGGTGCTGTGTCTGCTGTCTCTTCTCCAGCTTTAGCATCAATGTAGATTTGCTGTGTTTCGTTTATGCTTTCACCATCTGCTTCATATGTAACTTGAACCTCTGCATTTAAAAGTTGGTTTTCTTCCATCTCTGAAATAAACAACTCCAAATTTACAAGCCTTTCTTCTCCAACATAAAGCGAACCGATTGTAATTAAACTAGTACTACCAAATACACCAAAATTATCTCCAGATTTTAAGTTCAGCTTAATATTTTCTGCAATAATATCTCCTGTGTTTTCAATCACTAAAGTTAAAGGGTTAACTTGCCCTGCTTGAAAAGCTTGTGATGTATCATAAGAAATACTTAGACTTGGCAAAATCTCAGTTTCTTCTTCCGCTCCCTTAGCATCAATATAAAGTTTTTGTATTTCACTTATAACTTCTCCCTGTTCTGTTTCATATGTAACTTCAAAATCAGCTACAAGCAACCTGTCTTCTTCTAACTCTTCAATTAATAGAGCCAAATCAAGTTGAACCATATCTCCACCTTCAATAGAACCCAGGTTAAGCATGCTGCTACTTCCAGCCAGCCCTAGCACTTCTTTTGATTGCAAATTTAGTTTAACATTGTGGGCAACTTCTTTTCCGCTGTTTTGTATATTCAAAGTTAAAGGATTAGATGCTCCAGATTGAAATTGGGTATTATCATAAGAAATATTTAAAGTAGGTGAATTGCTTGAGTTTTTAACTTCCAACCAAATAATTTGGTTCATTCCATTAATTTCAGCATTTATTTTATATGTGCCTCGTGGAACATCTTCTGTGGCAGACACAACAAAATAAACTTCATGGCTTCTGCCATATTTAATAGAAGAGATATCAATATAGTTTCCTTCTTCTATAGCTAAACCAACTGTTGTTTCTGCAAAGTTAATTTTTACAACACTATTGACAAGGTCTATATCGCTAGTGTTTTTTATTGTAAGTCCCATGCTTTTTGTTTCACCTGCATTGATACTCATACTCATGTTGCTCTCAACTTTTGGATCCAACACTAGTGCTCCTGTAATTGTATCATTAGAAATTGCGTTTAAAGTTATATCTTCAGACACACTTCCTGCCCCAGTTGAAACTGTTACAGTTAGTTCATTGCCAACTCCCGTATATGTAAGTCCTGAAATTTTTATATCCACTAGCTCTGACATTCCCAATTCAGTGTCATCTTGTCTATTATTTGTGCCTCCCTGATATACTTCCCAATCCATTTCAGATGTATCAATAGCTTCTCCTTTGATTGAAACTTGATTTATTTGGGTATCTTTATCTGAGGAGCCAATTACACTAACAACTATCTCAACTTCATCATCTTCAAATAAATTTTCTCTTGTATAATCCACATCTTCCAATCTAATTCCAGTTGCATCATACGCAAATGTTGTCTGGCTCAATCCAATTCCTAAGGCTAAAGTTAGTAACATAAATTTTTTCATAAATACTATACTCCTTTTATTATGGTTGCTTCTTTATTCAAAAAAAATCTTTTATGCGGGAGTAGAAATATTGTTTAGCTTTATTGATTTTATAAGTCCATTTTGCATAGTAACAATTTTATCTGAATAGTCTGCTGTTTCTAAGTCATGAGAGACAATGATAATTGTCTGATTATATTTCTTTGCCATATTTGTCATCATATCCATAATTTCAATAGTAGTTGCTGTATCAAGATTCCCTGTTGGCTCATCTGCAAACAAAATAGCTGGATGATTTACAAATGCTCTAGCGATACTAACCCTTTGCTGTTGTCCTCCACTCATTTCGTTTGGCTTATGGTGCAGCCTTTTCCCAAGGCCAACTGCCTCCAACATTTCTCTTGCTCTTTGGTCACGCTCTCTCTTTGGTACTTCTTGGAATATTAAAGGCAAGCTTACATTTTCCATAGCGGTTAAAGAGCCAATTAGATTATATGCTTGAAAAATGAAACCAACATGCAGCTGCCTAAATTTCGTAACTTGTTCTTCGTTCATTTTATGAATTGGGCTGGAACCAATATAAACTTCGCCCTTTGTGCATTTCTCAAGTCCTGCAATCATATTTAATAAAGTAGATTTTCCCGAGCCAGATGTTCCAAAAAGACAACAAACTTCCCCTTTTTGAACCTCTAAAGTTACTCCGTTTAGGGCATTTACAACTTCATCACCCATTTTATAAATTTTATATAAATCCTTAACTCGTACAATAGGTAACATTTTTCACCAACTTTTCAAAAATTTTTTAATCTTTTAATTTTATTTTAACATTTAAGTTTGTGTAAATTATCATATAATTATGTGAACAGTATGTGAACAGTTTAATTAAAAAAAGCAATAAAAAAAGAGTGAACAATGTTCACCCTTTGGTTTTACATATTGTTAAAAATAGCGGTTTGAGTAGCAGAATCCCAGCTGACATTAAAGCCAAGAGCTTCTCCGATTTGTCTCATAGGAACAAACATTCTGCCATTAATAACTTGAGCTGGCTGAGCGGCAACTAGTTCTCCAATTGATTTATAAGTATTAGTTAAGGAGTTAAAGTCTGCTAAAGCCAATTTATTTGAACCAGTTTTAATTTCAATAGTTCTTCTATTTTCTAATCTAATAGTAACAACACCAGTGCCATCTGCTTCTTGATGATAAGTTAAAGTATTACCATATTCTTTGTCACGAGGAATTCCAAGAATAGTTGCAAGATCAGCAACACCAACCATTGTTGTACCATTTATATTTCTAGGTGCAGTATTAACATCTACTTCAACCCCGTTTAATGCAGCTTTTCCGTCATAGATTTCAATATACGCATCTACAAGACCATAGTTTCCATCCTCTCCAGCAACATCATCAGGTTGTGGCTCAGGTTCTGGCTCAGGTTCTGGAGTTGGAGCTGGAATAGGAGGTGCTACATCTGGTTTCACAGGCCTAGTAGAAGTTATAAAACTTTCCAACGAAAAAGCAGCTGCAAATATCTCTTCCTTGTCTTCTGTATAGTCTTCCAAGTTTAATTCATTATTAAAATAATCATCTTCGTCATCTTCCCAGTCATCAGCAACATCTGGTCGGCCTACTAGTTTAGAAGATTTTGATGCATCAAAGTTAATAAAAGTATTTGCTTTATGAATTCCTTGTCCTCCAATATAAGCATTGTATTCTCCGAGAGGTATATATCCAGTGCCCTCAATCTTAATGTCACTAATTTTGATGATTGCTGGTGCGGTTGATTTTCTTTGAACTTGAATTAACAAATGTCCATCAGATACTTTTGAATCCACTTCCATCCCCTTATCAGCCAAAACTGTAGCATCCTCAATATCAAGGTCTTCAAATTTAATTACAATTACATCATTTACTTCAAACATTTTTTCATCAGTCTCAGAAATGATAACCATACCGTCGGCTTGTGCTTTTTCATTTTCAAAAACGGTAATTGCTTGAATAACATTAATATCCACTGGCTTAGTTACTTGGCCAACTACAGCAGATATTGGTTCATCCCATTTATTTCCATCAGCCGTAAGCTTGATGTCTCCGTCAAATCCAGGGTTACCAATAACGTAAAATGCAAGTTCAAGTTCGCTATCATTTTCATCTAAACCATCTAGCTCAATCTCAGCCACATTCGGATTTCTTTCATCTATTTTTATGATGGTTTTAATCTCATCGATTTCAATTTCTGTAAAGAACTCATCTTCATCTGCAAACTCTTTTATTTCATCTTTTTTTAATTCATGTGTCATTGGTGCAAATATTGCTCCTTCAAGCGTAAGCTCAACTTTTCCGTTGTCTTTAAGAAACTCTCTAGTAGGATCAGTTATTTTAATTTTTACTTCATTGCTATCTTCATCCCATTTACCTCCAATGGTTTTCGCATCTTCTTCCACAGATATTATCAAAGTGTCTTCTTCTATTTTCGCTCCAACATCTTCCACTTCTTCCATATCATCACTTACGTCCGCTGTATCAATATCATCCCAAACTAAATCATATCCATCTTCAAATTTTTCAAATGCACTCTCATTTTCTATAAAGTAATTAAATTTTTCTGCATCTGTATTAAGTCCAGAAGGAAGTTTGGTATTTACAAAATCACCATCTTTATCCAATTCAAAGGCATCCATTGCTGCAAAATCCATCAATTCAATAGTAACGTCTACTTCGCCTGTAGAAACATCTCCATCAGCATCCTCTACATTAAGCCCTTCAATAGTAACCTCTCCAGGTGCATTATTACCCAAATCTTTATCAAATATTAAATATCCTACCGTATGGTCTTCATCACTTCTAACAAATTTAACTTTGTCTGGCGTAACAGAACTTAATCCAAGATAACCATCTACAATAAACTCCTCATCATTTGGATTATCATCAGATAACCCCGTTTGCTCTTCTTTAAAAATAACTGCTGATGAATTAAGCGTTATTTTAATTACTTTGCCACTTAAAGTTTTTTCTATAATTTCTTTAATTTTTATTTTTCCTAGCTTTCCTCTTCCTTCAGTAGAGATTACATCTGTATCTAAAATTTCTGCTACAAGGTCTTTGTCTCCAACCTCACCTTTTGAAAGAGTTATTGTGGTTTCTTTAATTCTACCATCTCCACTTTGAATTTTAAGTTTTGCCATTCCTGTGTCTGTTACTTTATATATTAATGGTAAACGGAATTGGTCTATATACTCAGTATCGCTGCCTGTTAGTGTTAGTTTCAACTTATTATCATCGGTACGCCTAACTTTAATTGTTCCTTTAGCGTTATCTGCGACAGTCCCTTCATGATAATTGCCCATTGTAAACTCTGTTATATCACCAGATACAGTTGAGCCTTCTTCCCTTGCCCATTCATTAAATAAATTTTGTTCAAACTCTATGTTGTCTCCTTCAAGATATACTTCCATGGAATCTTCTGCACTTATTTTAATATCTACTTCAAAAGTTAAGTATTGTTTTAAATTACTTTCTAATCCTACTTCCATTTCATCTTTTAAAACTAAGGTTTTATCTATTCTTGTACTGTTCGCTAGTGTCATCATTGGCATAGAAGTTGTAATCATTGCAGCGGCTAAAACCATTGCTAATTTTTGTCGTAATTTCATTTTGATTTCTCCTTAAATGTTTTATATATTTTTAAATTTTATTGTTTATTATTTATTGAGTTATTATTATATTTACATTTTTTACTAATTACTAAAGTATAATCAGGTCGAAATCATATTGAAATCATGATGTAATTGCTTTGTAATATTTTTTGTACAGGTCATAATATGTATCTGCTGCTTTCATCTTTAATCACAAGCCAGACTCTATTTATCATAAAAGTAGAGTACTATCCTTTTATATAGTGATTATATGTACTTAAATTTTTTTGAGGGTCCAGAGGCTACCACAGGAGATTCTTACTAAAATCAAATTTAATTACTGGATGAGTAGCGCAAGAAGTATATTTAAATAAAGTTTTATATTTATAATGATAATAATACACTCATATATATATTGTAACCCGTAATACAGCAATGTTACGCACATTTTACAAAATAAGTATATTAATTGTTAACCCATATAAATTAATATATAATAAAATGGTACTTAAGCGGCACACTTATGTACAACTTATAAGCTTGAATGGTGGTAGACATAAAAATTTACTGCAAAACTTCAATATTGTATACATAACTGACTAACAAAAGAAGAACATGTATACTAAAAAACTAAAAGAAAAGGCCCTCAATCTTTTCTTTTATGAAACTAATCTATATCTATATAGAAGGGGCGAACTTTGTTTGCTCCTATTTTTTTTCTCATTAAAGCCATCCTCTCCTTGTGTTTTTTTAATTAACTTCACTATTTGGTATAGTTGAAAAATTTTTTGGTTAAGTTTATAATTCCATTATATAAATATAAGGAGGCGTTATAACTTGGAATTACTAACCCCAACCACCGATTTTGTCTTTAAAAAAATATTTGGCGATGAACAAAATAAAGATTTGTTGCTTGACTTTTTAAATGCTGTTTTAAAATATAAAACCCCTATTATAGATCTAGATTACGAAGATACCATTTTAAAACAAGAATATATCACCAATAAATTTTCTATTCTAGATATAAAAGCCACACTCTCCAATGATATAAAAGTTAATGTTGAAATTCAAATTCGTGATTCTGATGATATGCTCAAGCGCAGTCTCTATTATTGGGCCAAAAATTATTCTGCTGATATGAAAAAAGGTACTTTTTATGAGGATTTAAAAAGCGTCGTATGTATTAACCTTTTATGTTATAACTTGTTTAATGATGAAAACTTACATCACAAATTTACCTTGTATGATAAAAAGTTAAAACAAGATTATAATGAAGACTTGGAAATACATTTTCTCGAAATAAACAAGTTAAGCCTACAGAAGAGCTCCACAAGGAATAATTCATTATTTGATTGGTTAAATTTTATTAAGTCTCCCCATTCTGATTCAACTTTAAAGGCCATAAGCCGAAATAAGAAAGTGTTTAAAGCCATGGAAGTTCTTACAGTTATTAGTGGTGATAAAGAAATGCGAGAACTCTCTTGGAGAAGAGATATGTTAATTATAGAAGAAGCCAGTTGTTTAAATAAAGCTAAAAAACAAGGTAGAATAGAAGGCTTGAAAAAAGGTAGACAGGAAGGTTTGAAAAAAGGTTTAGAAGAAGGCATAGAAAAAGGTATAGAAAGAGGTAGACAGGAAAGTATGGAAAAGATTGCTATATCATTGTTAGATATTTTAGAAGACGATATTATTTCTGAAAAAACAGGTTTATCTATTTCTAGAATAAAAGAATTAAGAACTAACTAGGCGGTAGTTTTATCGGTTTATAAAAATCAAGTAGAAGTCCAGTATACACTTCACTAGTGATAGTATATAGCTGCTTCTACTATAGCGTTAAGACATGGTTAATTTTAATACTTACTTCTTTAAGCTTGTGGATTATAATTTGTGACAATATTACGCAAATTTTACAAAATGATTTGATATATTGTTAAAGCATATTTCCAATATATAATGAGAATGTGCCAGCACGGTACAATGGCTAGTTATTGAAATCAGTGTATTAATCTTTAAAGCTTGTGACAATATTACGCAAATTTTACAAAATGACTTTATATATTGTCAAAGCATGTTGTTTAATATATAATGAAAATGTGCCAACAAGGTGCAAATGTTGTTTATATAAGAAATAACTAACCTACAAAATAATAAGTATCACCATATAACTTTTATATAGTATACGGAGCAAACGACATGGCAAACGTAATAACTAAATACAAACTTATAATGGAAAGATAAACAAAGAGGTTGAAACCAAACTATACAACATCGGGAAAATAGCCGTACTATTTCCTTAAAGCATAGAATAGCAATACATTATTTATAGAAATACCATACATAGAATAGCAATACATTATTTATGGAAAGGCCAGATAGCATCACTATACTTATAGAAAGGTTATCCGTATCGCAAGCGTCACTATACTTATAGAAAGGTCAGGTAGCTTCACTATACTTGTATGAAGGTCAGGCATCATCGTAGCACTATATTATATGGAAAGGCCAGATAGCATCACTATACTTATAGAAAGGTTAGCCGTATCACCAGCTTCACTATATTATATGGAAAGGTCAGGTAGCATCACTATACTTATAGAAAGGTTAGCCGTATCGCAAGCTTCACTATATTATATGGAAAGGTCAGGTAGCTTCACTATACTTATAGAAAGGTTAGCCGTATCACCAGCGTCACTATACTTATAGAAAGGTAGCCGTATCGCAAGCTTCA
>LJHD01000295.1:13775-33817 GCA_001983475.1 Candidatus Epulonipiscium fishelsonii
CGTAGCACTATATTATATGGAAAGGTCAGGTAGCTTCACTATACTTATAGAAAGGTTAGCCACGTCACCAGCGTCACTATATCATATGGAAAGGTCAGGTAGCTTCACTATATCATATGGAAAGGTCAGGTAGCTTCACTATACTTATAGAAAGGTAGCCGTATCACCAGCTTCACTATACTTATAGAAATGTCAGCCGTATCACCAGCTTCACTATACTTATAGAAAGGTCAGGCATCATCACAAGCGTCACTATATTATATGGAAAGGTCAGGTAGCTTCACTATACTTATAGAAAGGTAGCCGTACATTATAGATAGACCAGGCAACATAGTAATAAATCATAGATAGGCCAGATAGCAATACATTATAGAAAGACCATACATAGAATCACCGTATTTATATAAAAAGCCGTAGCTCATCAGAGCTGATAAAGAAAAACCACAGAATGTTTATTTTTTTTGAAGATAAACATTAAATTTTACATTATAAAAAAAACAATAAAACAATATTGAAAATTACAGGAGGATATTAAGATGAAATTGAAACAAAAATTGGCAATGGTATTGGCAGCAACCATGATTACAACTTCTATACCAATGGTAACTTTAGCAAAAACTACCGCACTATCACAAACATTAATTTTAAAAAAGAATGACACAGTAGGTTATAAAACAGATAAACTTACAAAAGTAACTACAGGGTACCCACTAACACTAAAAGCGACGACTGATAAAACGACGACTGGCGAGGCCCTAAGAGCAGTATCAAAAAAATTGTACGATGGAGACGAAGTTTTCTATCGTCCAAGTACAAGTAAAAGTACAAGTACAAGTGCAAGTATAAGTGCAAGTACAAGTACAAGTACAATTAAATTTGATAACTATTATGTTACAACATATGGAGCTGCCCTTTTAGATGATGATGAGTTTGGTCAGTTTGTTTCTACTTCAAATACTATACCGTTGAATGATATAGAAGGTTACTCTTTTAAATACGATCAATTTTTAACTTTAGACTTAGATATAGGAATAAAAGATACCGAACCAGTTGAAGTTTATCTTAAAGGAGATAAGATAGAATTTTATAATGACGATGATGCTGTATTTAAAGCCTGGCGTGAAGATTATATAGAAAAGGTTGGAGAAGCCTTGCCTGAAGATTATATAGAAAAGGAAAAGGTTGGAGAAGCTCCATCAGCTAGCCCTATAGCTTCCATTCCGTCAATTACTTTATTTAACTTTAAAGACAAAACAACAGCAGCGGATGATGCCGGTACAATAAAAATTGAAAGAATTAGTGGCGATAAATTAAAATTAACATTAAAAGGTGATAAAGATGCAAAAGAGGGAATTGATCAGTTCCGTTTACCATTAATGTACCAAGTAACAGATACAGGAACACCAAAACTTACAGTTACAGGTAATGGTGAAATTAAAGAATCAACATTGGTACTTTCAAAAGGTGAAGTTGGAGACAAAGACTTTACAGCAATTATTAGTGACGAAAAAATTATTCCTATAGATGGAGACGGAAACCTTGGAAGTATAGAAATTAAAGAAATTAAAAAAGGTAACATTAATAGAAAAATGTTTAGAGTAATCCTTGATTCTTCAGATGTAATATTTAAAAATAGTAACGA
This sequence comes from Candidatus Epulonipiscium fishelsonii, assembly GCA_001983475.1. Taxonomy (GTDB): domain Bacteria; phylum Bacillota; class Clostridia; order Lachnospirales; family Cellulosilyticaceae; genus Epulopiscium_A. Next base: position 15,418 of record LJHD01000295.1, read on the forward strand.
AAAGAATGACGGAGAGAAGTATTATGAAGTAAACCCTAGTTATGGATTAACTTCTATCCTTAACGAAGGGAAAGTTAAATTTGTTGTAAGCGACAACGACGAATCAATAGGATACTTACTATTTAATTACGGTACAGATGTCCCAACTGCACCTGGTGGAGTTGAAATTGAAGGTCTTGATGTTGAAACAGAGGATGCTTCAATTGGGGAATTAAAAGCTAGTATTGAATTAATAAGTGAAGATGAACTTGACCAATATGAGGTTGATTTTAACGAAATATTTAACAAGTTGTGGAACGATGATACTATTTCAAATGATGAGTGGGAAACTCTTGACGATTCAGATGCAGATTCAGACGGATTAGAAGATATAACAGGAACTATTGCAGAAGTTAAAGAACATGGTTTATCAATATCTGTTGATGGAGACAAACTTAGTCTAATTGGCGGAAAATATGACGATAAAAATTCAGAAGATTACGAAGTAACTATTGAAATAAATGATGCAACTAAAGAGTATCTTCAAGATGAAGGACGAGTGGAACTTATTCTTGAAGGGGGAATCTTTGCACCAGGTAAGATTCCTGCAAATAGTCCTATAGACGAGGATGCCGATGAAGATTCTTATATGGCAGAAATTACAGGAGAAGATGACAAAATAGATCCTGTAGAAATAGAAATAGATGAAGATAGTCCAAATGTTGCTGAAGTTGACCTTACAGACTTGGATGAAACTAGTGACGAGCTTAAAATAACATTTTCAGTTATAGGTAATCCTGGATTTGACGGCGACATTAAAGTTACTGCCGAAGGTAAAAAATGGGATGAACCACTAACAACTGTAATTGGTACAGTAATTAACCCAACAAGAATTCAACTTATTGAAGGAATTAATGTTATTGAAAATGAAAAAGCACTGTCAGGTGGTATAATTACAATTGCAGAAACTGATGAAAAAATGTTTGACACAGATGATGTAATTGTTGTTAAGCTGGAAGACCTTGATATTGACGATGCTGATGTTGTAGCTGATAACGGTATGGAAGTAGATTCCAAAATATCTGATGGACATTTGTTAATTCAAGTTCAAAGAAAATCAAATAACCCAGCAACTATTACAATTGATAATATTGACCTTGATGGCACAGGATATGTTCCAGTTGGAGAATACACAGCATATATTGGTGGCCAAGGAATTCATAAAGCAAATACTTTTATTGATTTTGAAGAATCAAAAACATCAAGGATTGTGGGTATTCCTGACGTTGTAGATAAAGACGACGTAGAAGACTTCAAGGATGATGGCTACGTAGACCTTGAAGAATATGATGAGGATAAAGATGAAATTTTTGCAGCTGCATTTGCGTTGGATCAATTTGTAGTGTCTACTAGACCTGAACCAGAGCCAGAACCAGAACCACTTCCACCTGTTATTATACCACCAACTCCAGACCCAACACCTCAACCTGATGATGTAAGAGGTGCAAATGGAAATTATGGTCTTCCTGATACAGATATCACAATATCTAAAGGAACTGCAACTGTGGATGGTGTTAAAATAAAAGTTAGTACTTCACCTAGAAACGTAAATGGTACAACAATGGTTGGTGTTGCCGATCTTGCAACTCTTCTTGGAATTCCTCGTGATAAAGAATACGGAAATACTTTGACTTATCACCAAGAAGCAGATGGCACTGGTGTTGCTACTATTAGATTAGAAAAAAGAAGAATTGTTGAAGTTAAAACTGGTTCAAATAAAGTGGCTTTATCAGACTTTAACTCTTTAACTGGTACTTATAAATCAATTGGGGAACTAGTTTCCGCTCAACCAGCTCAAATTATTGATGGTAAAATGTTTGTTCCTATGAGACAAATTGGGGAATCTCTTGGTTTTGAAGTTAGTTGGAATCCTTCTACTGCTACAGCTATTTTCTCAAACGTTGGTTAATAAGTTTTGGAGCACAATGTGCTCCATTTTGTGTTTTAACCACAAAATACTGATAGATACTTAAGATTTATTTCTCCCACTAGTGGGAGCTTTTTTTGTTTGGCCTTCTTAAAGGTAGTTACCAAATATTGTTGTGGTCTTTCGACACCTTCAAATTGTATGTGCAAATTGCACAAGCATGCATAAATATACATTTTAGAGTAATTCCAACTATATTGGATAACATGTGCTAGTGGGTAGAAATATATTAGTATATTTTGACAGTTGTATTTTATTAGTTGTAGATATATACTTTAATAGTTAACCCGTGCGAAAAAAACAATTAGCAGAGTAATCGCGAAAAAATAAGTAGCAATTAGGCGAAAAAATAAGTAGTAGAGCAGACGTGAAAGAATAAGTAGTAACTGATTGACAACAAAACTAAAATTAAGTAAGATATACTTCAAACATTAACATTAATGGAAAACCATGGCCATGGACCTTAGTTTAAATCAATATATAATACTGTTTATAATCTCTTTAAAAAACTTAAATCTTGGATAATAAACATAAAGTATTGTTAATTTATCCTAACATAGTGTCATCTTATAATAATTGTACATTTGAGATTATAAACAGGTTATGTAAATGCTAGTAAAGGAATTAAATTATAAGTATAATTGCTCACGATAAGTGGAATCATTCCTGCATCACGGAGTTATGAATAACATGACTGAATCTGATATTCATGACACTAGAAAAAGACCAAATGAATTTTTATTTAAGAATATCACTGGTGACCTAAGACTAATGGGCCTATTTCTAGTATGGAAAAATATTTTGAAATGGATTGTGCAAGTTAACAATAAACTTTTTAACTAGCACTCCACTCCCTAACCAAAATAAAATTCAGCTTTTTCATCCCATACCCACTCCCTAAATAGAATTCAACTTTTCATTCATCATTCCGTTCCTAAATAGAATTCAGCTTTTTCATCTCATACCCACTCCCTAAATAGAATTCAGCTTTTTCATCCCATACCCACTCCCTAAATAGAATTCAGCTTTTTCATCCCATACTACACTCCCTAAATAAAATTCAGGGTTTTCCTCCAATACTCTACTTCCTAAATAAATTCAACTTTTTCATCTAGCATTCTGTTCCTAAATAAAATTCAGGGTTTTCCTCCATCATTCCGTTCCTAAATCCGTTATCATAAATAACAGGTTTAATCAAATTGTTCCTGAAGTATAACTAATAATTTATAAATAGATAACATTTCTTTGTACAAATTGTACCTTAATAAGTTTCTTCAGATTAATTCAAGAATGAAAATCCAAAGATTTTTCAGCTTTTTTTTGTATAAATATTCATTCCTTATACATTACCTACGCAAAATATTTGCATGTATCAATACATTCACTTAACTGATGCACTAATAGCAACTCACAGATAACCTTGAAAAGAAGCTTCCTTCGTATTCAATTTAAATAAATTATTAAAGAAAAAAGTATGAAATTTTAGCATTCAAACGTTTAAAAAGCAAAACACCCGTAAGAAGGAACTAAGAAAAAGGAACTAAGAAATTGGATTAGCAAGCATAGAAATGAGCTTTTTATAAGCTGAAACTGCCACCCCTAAATGAGTTGCACCCATAAAGTTAGACAGAAGAAAGTAGACAGTTCACTAAAGGAGTGGACTTTACGCCCATTGATGTAAATCAGCAGAAAAAATTAAAAGCTAGAATTTTAAATAAAATTCTAGCCCGTAATATATTATAAATATGATATTAATTTATAGTAACATTAAATCGTTTATATTTTAATAATAAAAATTTAAATATGAGTATTATATTTATAGGGTAGCCGTTTTCAAAGTTATCTGATTGACACTCCCTACAGGAGTTTCCCACTATACTCAAATTGCACAATGTATTAATCTAAATATATTTAGATACAACTTCACATGCTACTTCTACAGCTCTTTCACAATTACGTTTTCTTTCAACACCGTCAAAATTTTTATAGTTGTTGCACATATCAAAGCATATTGTTGAGCCAAATACCTTTTCAAAATCATCTGAGATGTTTTTAAATATTGGATAAACATCTTTATTTAATTGAACTGCTCTATCACGTACAGTATCTTTTTCAAAAGGATCTTTTCTTCCATAGTTAAAACCCGCTACTATACATGCTGCTGATAATGCTCCACAGGTGTTTTTTCTGGTTCTTCCAATTCCACCACCAAATCCTGAAGATATAGTTACCAAATTACTGTCAAGTTCTGGATGTAAATCTAAATAGGCTTTTAATGTACATTCTGCACAATTTAAACCTTCTCTAAAATAATCTGTTGCACTCTTTACAAATAATTCTTTTTCATTTTCATTCATAATTAATCCTCCAATTAAAGTTTAAAGTCTTGTTAAGTTAATTGCTAGCAAAAGTATTTTATCTTGCGTTGGAGTTCAGGGATAACGGCCCCACACCCCCCACACAAAATTTTAAAATCTTTAAATCTAATAAATAACCTTATTTAGTATGTTAAGAGTTGTTAACCAATAATCTAATAAATAACCTTATTTAGTATGTTAAGAGTTGTTAACCAATAAAAAGAGAAGCTAGTATGCTTCCCTTTATTCAGGAATTACGGATATAGGAACAACGTGACTAAATCTGTTATTCGTGGTAAGGAGAAAAGGTAAAAAATCTTTTTTCCTTATGTTATATATTTATATGTCAGAAATTTACATGTCAGAAAGTTCAATCATTAAGTTACTAACAAACTCGTCATATAATTTCTTTCCTTCTATACTTTGAGCTTCTTCCGCTTTATTGATATAGTATGTTTCATCTTGTTTATTTACTTTAGCAACTCCATTAAAGAAATCACCAACATAATCATAGTCTAAAGAAATAACTTCTTTGCCCATTGGATTAATAAATCCATATTTCTTGTTTTTTTCAACTCTAGCAACCCCATCATAAAAATTCCATGCATAGTTATATATTATTGAAATAATTTCTTTGCCTGTTTTATCAACAAAGCCATATTTACCATCTTTTTTTACTCTAGCGAAACCGTTTATAAAGTTATTAGCATAGTCATATTTTACTGGAACAACTTCTTTACCTGTAGCATCAACAAATCCATATTTGCCATTTTTTTCAACTCTGCCAAGTCCATTACTAAAGTTATTAGCATCATCATAAATTACATTTGTTATACAATCTTTGTTAACAAAGCCGTATTTACCATCTTTTTTTACTCTACCAGCTCCATCTTTAAAATCCCATGCATAATCATATATTGCTGGTGCTACTTCCTTACCATCTTTGTCAACAAAACCATATTTACCATTTTTTTGAATTTTGCCAACACCATCACTGAAGTCCCATGCGTATTCATATTCTATAGGAGCTACTGCTTTACCAGATTTATTAAAATAACCATATTTACCATCTTTTTTTACTCTAGCAACATCGCCATTAAAATCCCATGCATGGTCATAGATTATTGGTACAATTTCATTTCCTATTTCATTAACAAAACCATACTTACCATCTTTTTTTACTCTAATACTCCAGTTTTCTAAATCATCAACAGTTTTAAAACAAATGTCTTCAATGCTTTCAATTTTTTTAGTAATACCCCATGCCTGCTCTGTATCTATTTCAACTTTATTATTTGGAATATACGCAGCATCATAAATTACAGGGATAATTTCTGTTCCTGTTACATCAATAAAACCAAATTTACCATCTTTTTCAACTTTAAAAAGTCCGTTAAAAGGTTGAATACTATCATAAATTAAAGGTATAACTTTTGTTCCTGTAGCATCAAAATAACCACATTTGCCATCTTTTTCAACTTTAAAAAGTTTTTCACTGATAGAAATTTTATCATAATTACAAGGTATTACATGATTTGCTGCTCTATCAATATAGCCATATTTATTATCTTTTTTTACTATTGCGTGGTCGTCGGTGAATGTCCCTATTTTATCATAAACACAAGGTAATATTTCCTTTCCAGCTTTATTAATAAAACCATGCTTACCATTTAATTTAACTGAAATGAGCTCTTTAACTCCAGAATAACAAATACTTTCATATGTACAAGGAAGTATTTCTTTCCCCTCGTTATCGATAATTCCATATTTTTCACCTTTTTGGACTAATATGAATTTTTTGGTAAAATTAAATACCCAATCGTAAATACAAGAAATTATTTCTTCACCTTTTTTATTAATATAACCAAATTTACCACCTTTCTTTACTATTGCAATACCGTTTTTGAAAGAATATCCATACGAGCCATCCCACTCATAGATAAAAGGTATAACTTCATTGCCATCTTTATCAATAAATCCTCCCTTACCAAATAGAGCATCCCAATCACTTAAACCTTCTCTTTTGTTAACACCCGCTAAACCTTCACTGAAATCTCTTACATCATCATATATACAAGAAATTAATGTTTTCCCTGATTTATCACTAAAACCAAATTTATTACCTTTTTTAAGTTTTGAAATTACCACACTATTTCCCCCTTGTTTTAATAATTATTATAAAAAATAAAATATCATTTTTTTGCATTCGTATATTTTATTTTAATGATAGTATAGTGCATTTTTTATAATTTTTCAACGCATGTTTAACATTTTAATAATATTTTTTTATTATTTCTTAATACCTTGTGAAAAATAAAAAAAATTGTTATTATGAAATTGTATCAAAATATTTTAACTGGAGGTAACATTATGAATGAACAAATTGAGCAAGCATATGAAAATATAAAAGATGTTGTTGTGCAAACTCCACTACTTTATAGCCAATTTTTGTCAAAAACGTATAAAAATAAAATTTACCTAAAATGTGAAAATTTACAAATTACTGGAGCGTATAAATTAAGAGGCGCATTAAATAAAATTCGCAATCTTACTCCAGAGGAAAAGAAAAAAGGAGTGGTGTGTGCATCAGCTGGAAACCATGCACAAGGAGTTGCCTATGCTGCTTCATCTGAAAAAATAAAATCTATTATAGTTATGCCAAAAACAACTCCATTTTTAAAAGTTCAATCTACACGTGATTTTGGAGGACAGGTTGTGTTATATGGAGATTGTTTTGATGATGCGTATCAAAAAGCAAAGCAAATTGAAAAAGAAGAAGGAATAACATTTGTTCATCCATTTGATGATATGGATATTATTAGAGGCCAAGGAACAGTGGCTCTTGAACTATTTGAGCAGCTTCAAGACATTGATGTAATTGTGTGCCCAATTGGAGGTGGTGGACTTATTAGCGGAATAAGCTTATACGCTAAATCCGTAAATCCAAATATAAAAATAATTGGTGTTCAAGCTGCTGGAGCAAATGCTATGGAAAAAAGTTTTAAAGCTAAAAAACTAATGGGTACTGACTCTGTAAATACTATTGCAGAGGGAATTGCTGTTAAAAATCCAGGGATGTTAAATTTTTCGTTTATTAGTCAATTTGTGGATGATATAGTAACAGTAACAGACCATAGCATTGTGGAAAGTTTATTGACTTTAATGGAAAAGCATAAAATTGTGGCGGAAACATCTGGAGCTACTTCTATTGCGGCCTTAAAAAAGATAAATTATAGTGATAAGAACATTGTGTGTATTGTCAGTGGTGGAAATATTGATATGATTAAAATTTCTTCTTTAGTTAACAGTGGATTGGTCTCTAGGGGACGAATGTTTTGTTTTAATGTGGAAATTCCAAATACTCCAGGACAACTAGTAAAAGTTATATCATATTTAACCGAACTAGGGGTTAACATTATTAATCTTGATCATAATCAATTTAAAGCTAAAAATAAAGTTCAAAATGTACAAGTGGAATTTACCATAGAAACCAATGGTTTTGAACATATTCAACAAGTTAAACAAACACTTGAAGAACATGGATATTTTATAACTCAACAATATTAAAAACATAACAAAACAAGGTATTAAATAAAGTAAATAACTTTTAAAGCGTGGGGTTGGGATCGCTCCTCAACCCAATTCTTAATCTTTTGTTATAAACAAATATTGCATTATAAAGAAATCAGCCTTAATAGTTGTACTAAGTGAAAATGAATTTTCCAACAACTTAACAAAAATATAATTTAGATGAAATTTAAGGAGGGATTTAGATGATTGGATTTATTGGTATTGGAAACATGGGTGGTGCTATTTTGAAAGGAATGATTAATTCAAACACAGTGCAAGCTTCAAATATATATGTTTTTGATGTTGATAAAACTAAGATGGAAGATTTAAAAAAAGAATACAATATAAACATGATAGAAAACACTTCAAAACTAGTAGAAACATGCAACATTATGATTTTAGCTGTTAAACCACATATTTGTGAAAAAGTTTTAGGTGAGATTAAACAATGTATTAAGCCAAAACAAATTTTGATATCCATTGCAGCAGGATGGTCAACAGCAAAATTGCGAGTAGCACTTGAACATAAAGGGAAAGTAATAAGTGTTATGCCAAACACACCTGCTATAGTGGGAGCTGGGGTTATAGCTTTAAGTAAAGACCATGATTTAGATATATCAGAGTTAGAAGAGGTAAAAGCGTTATTAAAAGGGAATGGATTAGTAGTGATGGTTGAGGAAGAAAAAATGGCAGCTACGACAGGGATTAGCGGGACAATGCCTGCTTGTGTAGCCATGTATATAGAGGCATTAACAGATGCTGGAGTATCTAATGGATTAAGCAGAGATTTTGCTCTACAAATTGCTGCTCAAACTGTTATGGGTACTGCAAAAATGGTTTTGGAAACTAAAACACACCCTGCTATTTTAAAAGACCAAGTTTGTACGCCAGCGGGAATAACTATTGAAGCAGTTGTTGCTCTGGAGGAAGATGGTTTTAGGGGAACTGTAATTCGTTCTGTAAACCGTTGTACCCAAAAATGTCTAGATATGCTAAAATAGAAAATGAATAATTTAATTAATGGAGGTAACTATGAAATATCTTATTTTTTCTGATATACATGGTTCAGCTGAAACAACTGAACAAATACTTAATATTTTTAAGGAAAAAAAATGTGATCAGATGATAATATTAGGAGACTATATTTACCATGGACCAAGAAATCCTTTAACTCAACAATATAATGCAATGAAGGTTGCAGAATTATTAAACGCTTATAAAGATAAAATTATAGGTGTAAGAGGAAATTGTGATTCTGAAGTGGATCAAATGGTACTAGACTTTCCTTGTGGAAATGATTATGCTTTAATTTGTGATAATGGAGTAAATATTTTTGCAACCCATGGCCATATATATGGCCCAAGTAATTTACCAACATTTACTTCTATTGACTTATTATTATACGGACACACTCATGTTTATGAAATTAGTAAAAAAGATGATACTATTTTGTGTAATCCAGGGTCAATTACCCTACCTCGTGGTGGAAATCCACCAACTTATGCTATCTATGAAAATAGGAACTTAACTATTTATGACTTTAATACTGATGAAGCACTTAAATCAATAACAATATAAAAATTAAGGGTGAATACTGTTCACCCTTATATTGAATTATATATTTGTTTTAAAGTTATAATAGTATCTCTTGTTTGAGCTGCATCTTCAAAACGTAGTTCCACCGCAAATTTTTTCATTCGTTTTTCTAAAGTTTTAATAGATTTTTCTAATTCTGATTTAGACATAGATTCAGGGTCTTTTTGTTCAAATAAATCTTTATTTGTTTCTTTAATAGATTTTGTAGCTACAATTAAGTCCCGTATATCTTTTTTTATAGTCTTAGGGATAATATCATGTTTAATGTTATATTGATTTTGAATTTCACGCCTTCTTTTAGTTTCTTCAATTGCAGCATTCATTGATCTAGTTATCTTATCTGCATACCTGAACCTCCTACCCATAAAGATGTGGAGGTTGTCGTTCACAATAAGACGCTACTCCTATTGCAGTTCTCTTTGAACTTCTTTAGCTTTCACTAAAGCACAGACTATATCTTCTTCTTCACCATTACGTGTTAAGAGCCACCCACTTCCACCATCAATCACTTATGGTGTACGACCCTCAAGAGGTCTAGTCGTTGAAGTTTCTCCTGTTTAGAGCTTACCTGCTTATTGCCCATTACTATTGTACTTAGGATTTAACCATATACTATCCAATCAATTTTTTCTGCTTTCGCAACCAAAATATTTATCCACTTAAAGTGGTAATATTATTTCACGTTTAGTTATGTTTCATACTTACGTTGTAGTTTGATTAGCTTTAGGGGTTCCAAGCAATTCAAGTGGTATATTGCAACGGTCAAGCCGTTGTCTACGTACTAGTTTCCCAATACGCTTACTGGATTGAGGTAGGCTTTCTTACCATTATCCTATAAACTTCCGTCAAATAAAGCTTTTTCTAATTCAAATCGTACTATAATGTGTAAATTGTAAGTAAGCTCATCTGCATGTATACGTATAAGAGAAGGTTCAACTTTATTTATTGCCATATAAAATTCATCTATAGGAATGTTTTTAAAATATGGTACTATTTGTCCTAATTGCTCATAATGATTTATCCAAAAATTTTTATTTCGACCTATGATATTTTCGTAAAACCTTGATTGACTTTCATGTACCCCCATAGTTGTTCCTTTATTTAAGAAAGTACCTACTAAATTTTTATTAATATTTTGCTCGTAAATTGCATGCCCACATTCATGTAGTATACTAAATAGCGATGGACGTATGTCATCTGCGTGATAATTTGTTGTAATTCTTACATCAAATGGTGCAATTCCCATTGTAAATGGATGTTCTGATTCGCCTAATGCTCCTGCATTTAAATTATATCCTATAGTATCCATTAAATAATAAGCTAGTTCTTTTTGGTTAGATTTTTTAAATTCTCCTTTAAATTTACTATCATCAAATTTCTTTTTTTTGGATATTGCTTCAATAAGAGGTAGTGTCCCATTTTTAAGCTCATTAAATATTTTCTCTATATGTTCAGCATCCATATCTTGCTCATAATCATCTAATATAATATCATAAGCAGAGCTGTTTGGATCTTTATAGTGTGCAATTTCTTTTGACAACATAATAATTTCTTGGAAATAAGGTACCATTTTATTAAAATCATTTTCTTTTTTTGCACTGAACCAAGTATTTTGTGACCTTTGACATACTTCAGTTCTGTGTTTTACTAATTCTGGAGGAATATTTTTTTTTCTATCCAAATTCTTTTTTTCTTTTAGTATCATGGTTTTAAAAATATTATCCATTTTAGCTAAGTTCTCTTCTTTTGAAAGTTCATCCAAATAATTTTTCATTTCATCTGATACAGTTAGTTTAAAAATTTCATCAGATAAATAAGTACTGGCTGCAATGTTCAATTCTGTCCCTTTTTTAGGCATACATGTTTCCATATCCCACTTCAGTATAAATCTTGATTGGTGTAAATTATCTACTTGATTTATAAACTTTTTAAAATTTATTAATTGCTTCATATAACAACTCCTTGTTTTTTCATATATTGTAGAAGCAAACAATGTTTACTCCTACAACATGTGAAAACTTTTACTTATAGTAAAAAAAACGGATTTATTATAAATTGTGTAAATATAGTACTATATATATATTGCACAATTTAAATTTATATTCAAAATAAATAGAGAACAAACATACTAGATACAATTCTAAATTGTTATAGAGCAAACAGCTCAGAACTTTGCGAAAAATACGAAATCATATTAAGTATTTCTTAACATCGGTGTACTCTACACTATAGATACCTCCCTCAAAATAAAAGGGAGGTGTTCAAGCAACTTATCCAAGAGCTAAAGTTACGGGTGTAGTTATTGATGTATCACAATCTTCTAATTTAGCTAATTATTCTGAGGAGTCTAATCGATTGATGTATCATAATGTTCTAAGGCATTTTCTGTAGAGGCAACTGTAGTTATTGATGTATCACAATCTTCTAATTCAGCTAGTTGCTCTGAGGGGTCCATATCGATTGATGTATCATAATGTTCTAAGGCATTTTCTGTAGAGGCAACTGTAGTTATTGATGTATCACAATCTTCTAATTCAGCTGATTGCTCTGAGGGGTCTATATTGATTAATGTATCATAATGTTCTAAAGCATCTTCTGCAGGGGCAACTATTTCTACCGGTTCAATTGCCTCTTCAATAATATTGTCAATAGCATCATCAATAACATCTTCTATAAACTCCACTACATCTTTAGTTAATGTTATAAGTTCACTTACTTCTAAATTTACTTCTTTAATAAGATCAATTACCTCTTTGGTTGGGTTCATTTCTTCGGCGAGCTCTGTAGAGGGGATAATTATATCTTTGGTTAGAATAGGGGTATTTGTTTCTTCAGTAAATTCATTTAATTTTTGTATGGGGATAAGTGCATCTTCAGTTGATTGAATTAGACTATATTTTTCATGTATTTCTTCTGTAGGAATAACTATATTATTGATTGATTGAGCTGTAGTATTTAGTTCTATATCAGTTTCTCCTATAGAGCCAATTATATCTGTAGTTAATTTAATTGGACCTGATACTTCAGTAACTTCTATATCTACTTCTGCAGGTAAATCCATTTCAATTAATTCGCTTATTTCTTTTAATAATTCTAATTCTATTGGGTCATGCATTTCTAGGTCTTCTAAATATTCTATATAGCCAGTGTTTTTTTCACTTTTTTCCTGCAAGTCTTCTTCAAAATTTGTTTCTATCGATTCAACTAATATTTCTACATCCTTTGCTTCTTTTAAACATTCTGCCGAACCAGTTTTTTTTTTGCTTTTTTGTTTTATTAGTTTTTTTTCACTAGAATTAAGCTCATTTATCTTTGGTCCTTTTTCAGTATTAAGTTCCAATGGTTCTGTTACTTCTTCATTAAAGTCCAATTTCATTGTTTCTTCAGTTAAACTAAATTCTGTCTGTTCTGATGATTCTTTATCAAAGCTAAATTCTAGTGGCTCTTTTACTTCTTCGGTATCAAGGGGTGCTGATACCGGTAAGTCTTGAGTGGAACTAAGGTCTAAAGACTCTGATATTTCAGTAGTATCAAGGGGTGCTGATACTGGTAAGTCTTGAGTGGAACTAAGGTCTAAAGACTCTGATATTTCAGTAGTATCAAGGGGTGCTGATACTGGTAAGTCTTGAGTGGAACTAAGGTCTAACGGTTCTGATATTTCAGTAGTATCAAGGGGTGCTGATACTGGTAAGTCTTCATTTAATTTTAGTGCTACAGGTTCTGATACCTCTGTAGCACTAAATTCTATAGACTCTGATGCTTCATCAGAATTAAAATCATCTATTATTTCTGGGGTTGTACCTTTAATTATATTGGCTTCAATTGATTCTTGTATTGGTTCATCAGTTATTTCCTTAGCAGTATTTAATTTTTCAGTTACTTTCAGATTATTTCCAATAGGTTCTTCGCCTAAATGGTTTTTAGCAATTGATGATTCTTTAACTTCAACTATGATTTTTTTTTGAATGCGTTTCCATTTTCCAAAAATATTTCTTTTAAACTCAGCTTTTTTATTGTGAGCTTCAATTATATTAACACTTTTCAGGTATTGCATACCTTTTTTTATATCTTGAGTATAACCTAATCCTTCTACATACATAAGACCTTGACAGTAAGTACTTATATTGGTTGGCTTATTATTCTTTAAAAATCGCTCTAGTAATTCAATGGCTTTTTTATAATTAGGTGTACATTCTTTACCCAAAACTAGTAATAATGCACATTCATCATTTTTACTAGTATTATCTAATTCATCAGCCATGATATAATATACAACTGCTTTTTTTAAATCTTTTTGAATATCTTCATTCCCGTTTGCATAAATTTGGCCTAAGAAACCGTATATATGTTTGTGCATATCTTCGTATACAAATGAAAGTGCATTTTCAAAGCACTCTACGGCTTTAGTATAATTTACTTCTGTGCCAACACCATGCATATATAGCCAACCTAATCTATAGAAAGTTCTTTTATCTCCACATTTCATACCTTTTAGTGTATATTCAAAGGCAGCTTTATCATCCCCTCTATCTCGAAGAAGATTATAATAATCATACATAAATTCAATATTTTTTAATGTTTCTGCTCCATATGTAATAATTTCATTTTGTTTTAATTTATTAGGAGAAACAACTCCTGTAATGCCTTTGCTGTAAATATTAATTAAGCTATTACCTGCAGCATATATTCCACCTTCAAATGAACGTTTAAACCATTCTAAGGCTTCTAATTTATATTTAATATAATCTTTGGTAAAATTAGTATTTGACAAATTTATTCCTTGGATAAAGAATGTGTCTTCCAAGGTTATTGCACTTGCTACTAAATACTGGCAAAAGGCTTCTCCTTCTTCAGCCATTTTGTATACTTTGTCATAGGCGGCTTTTAAAGTTTTTGGGCTTGAATATGAACGTAATTCATAATCCTCCATTAATCCTGCTATCCCTATTGCTCCCAGAAGACCTATACTGCTTCCACCAAGAATAGATTTTTTAAAAAGAGCCTCCGAGCTTTTATTTGATAAAATTCCATGTCCTCTCCAAATGCATGATAAATCAGAATAACATTTGGCAAGTAAAAACATCGCATCTACATCATCTTTGGCTACTGCCTCATTAAGTAATATTAAGGCTTCTTCAGGATTAGTACCCTCACCTGTCATTCCATAATATAAATAATTTAAGGCTAATTCTACTTCGTTGCTAAAAAATTTCCCCATTTGTTTTTCTCCTTTTCTTTTAATTTTAATATACCCCTATATTAAAAACAAGACTATTGTCCCTAGTAATAGTATAACATATTTTTTAGTTTCTATATATAATTTTTTATTCACTTTAATTTCCAATTATAAAAATGGGCATAAAGCCCGCTCCTTTAGTAGTGGGAGTTTCAGCATACCAGTATTTGCAATGCCTTAAAAGCAATTTTTTATTTTAACTTAATAGCTACTTATGTATAAAAAAGCCCTACCTTCTATAGGTAAGGAAAAGTGAGTGTATATTATGGTGCTACGGGTGTAACATCCATTTCGAATAGTGGTTCATTTTGATCTGGTATTGGCCCTGCGTCTGGCTCAATAGGAAATGTAGAATGTATCATTTGATCTAAGTGGACAATTCCATAGTTTAAATTCTGCATTTCTGATCTTAAGTCAATAATAAGACTTAACATTACAAGATTAAATAATAAGTTTATACCAATCAAAATATAAATTATATTATCTTTCTTTTTTTGTTGTGATGATGCAGTTTTTGTTGCATTTGCCAAAATAAGTTCTCCTTTATATAATAATAATATAACAATACAATTATAACATAACTTTACAGAAAAGTTAACTACTGACACTCCCAACGCCTAAAGGCGGAGGATTCTAAAGTGATTAAAGGACAAATTCATTTATGCTAGTCTATTTGGATTAGGGCATTCTATTCCTAGGGCAGAACATTATAGTTATCTAGGTAAATGTACTTTTATCAGACATTTCAGACATGGAGTCTTTTTAGATGTTTTAACGACTTGTTCTTGTCGTGCTTCACTTTAGAAACATTTTCGGTACATTGAATATTCATAATTAAAGATTACTCAGAAGTTTTACGCCAGAAATGACTACTTCTAGCAACCACCTATATCACAATTCAAAGAATTGTTCTAATGTATTCAGTTGTAATTATATATTACAATAAAGATTAAAATATGGCAAGAGTTTAAAAGAAAGTTTAACAGCCTTATGTCCACATAGCTAAAGCTAGGGGCGTTACGGCTTGTTTGGTAATATCTTCAATAATTAAAAAAATGTATACTGAAATCCAGGTATTAAAATATATTAATAATTCATTGTGCTAGAGGCGTAAATTTAATTATTATATAGATGGGTGTTTTAGTGTTAGCAACAGTTATTAACATATTATCTAGCAAAACAAGGAATGATAGATATAAATACTGATAACAGAATAGATGTTTTTAAGTACTATCCTTTTATTTTTATATTAACAAAAATAAAGACGTTAAATAGTGTATAATCTTAAGACACAAAAAACTCCCATCTATGTAGATGAGAGCTTTATTATATTTATAGCTTAAGCTTTATTTACAGAACCAAATAATTCCATTTTTTCTTTTACTGTTTGTTTAATAGCTTCAAATCCTGGAGCAAGAAGTTTACGAGGGTCAAAACCTTTTCCTTTAAGATCTTTTCCTTCCTCGATATATTTACGAGTTGCTGCTGCAAATACTACTTGACATTCAGTATTAACATTAATTTTAGAAACTCCAAGAGAGATTGATTTTTTTACCATCTCTTCAGGAATACCAGTTCCTCCATGTAAAACAAGCGGAAGCGTTCCAGTTAATTTTTGAATTTCTTCAAGAGCATCAAATGCAAGTCCAGCCCAATTTTCTGGGTATTTTCCATGAATGTTACCAATTCCTGCTGCAAGCATATCAACGCCTAAATTAGCAATTAATTTACATTCTTTTGGATCTGCAACTTCACCTTTACCTACAACACCATCTTCTTCCCCACCAATTGAACCAACTTCAGCTTCAACAGAGATACCTTTTGCATGAGCTAGTGAAACAATTTCTTTTGTTTTTTCAATATTTTCATCAATTGGATAATGTGAACCATCAAACATAACTGAAGAAAATCCTGCCTCAATAACTTTTTTTGCTCCGTCATAACTTCCGTGGTCTAAGTGTAAAGCAACTGGAACAGTAATTTTTAAATCTTTTATCATACCTTTTACCATTCCAACAATTGTATCATATCCACCCATATATTTTCCGGCACCTTCAGATACTCCTAAAATAACTGGTGAATTATTTTCCTGTGCAGTAATAAGAACTGCTTTGGTCCATTCAAGGTTATTGATATTAAATTGTCCTACTGCATATTTACCTTCTTTTGCTTTTGTTAACATTTCTTTAGCTGAAACTAGCATTTAGTAATCCTCCCAAAGTTTACAAAATTTAGTACATAAAACCACTATCGTTTTGATAGTGAATAAATGCCTATGAAATAAATACATTATTATTATGTACTCATTTCATTATAATTATAACCTAAAATTATAATTATGGAAATACAATTTTTCATCTATAGTGAAATTGTTGAATAATAATTATAAAATTTAGTTATTATTGTTAATGTTTATGTAATAGAAAATTTTTACATATAAATTTTAAACTGATAATATGTATAAAATTTGAATTAAAATGATTGTGATTAAGATTTCGTATACTTATATGTGATTTTAAAAAGAGGATGATAAAATGATTAGCTAAGATTTAGACGAAAAATAGACCTTAAAGTTTTCTTTAACGTCAAATAGGAATTTTTATAAGTTTATTCATGATTCACATTCACGGATTTAGGCATAACATGATTAAACCTGTTATTTTTACCAATTTTCAAAAATTGTATCGTTAAATATAATAGACTGTTTATAACCTATGTTATTAAAAAAATAAATTGTATTTGTAATTTGTGATAATAAATATGTTTGTAGTTTGTGATAATAAATATAAAGTTAAAACTCTTTGTTACTATTTAGGGTAATGACGAAGATATCATTTTAGACCCTTTAAAAATTGTTATAGAGGTTATAAACAGTATTATATTTTTTAATAAAAATAAGGTTCATGGCCATGATATTTAAACTTACTTATAAGTTCAAAAGTCTTATTTTTTAAGTATTAGAGCATATAATGCTCATAACTGCTTATACATTATAAACAGTTTATTATGCTTTTTGTTTTGAATATCAGCTTAACTAAATTATAATCGATGCTTCGTGAACTTATGTGGGTCTACGATTTTAATAGGTATAGCACTATAAGGTTAGGAGCAAATCTTTATATAAATCAGCTTGTACTTCCATTTGAATAAATTATACATTATCTCAAAACAAAATACTATTGACAAAATATCCTAAATTTAAAAATATTTATAATTAGTTTTGACAAATTTCACTAAAAAAATTTATTTTTAAGAAAAATATGGAATTAACATTATAATCTTTATATTCATTATTAGATTATATTTTGACTGATGTATAATTTATTTGGATTTTGGTAGTTTGATATCTATATCTATCTTTTTCAACATTTTTTGTTAAGATGTTACTTTTAGAATGATTTCATGGTAATATAGGTTATGAATAAAAAGTAGAGTACTATCTTTTTATATAGTATAAACTTCTTGGTTATAGAAAGGAAATTTCATAAAGAGTCAAGATATTAGAAAGATAGCTCCAGAAATAGATCCACTAAGACGTGGAATGGGATGGAGTACACAAGATTTATTAAAACCTCAAATAATTGTTGAAAGCACGTTTGGAGATAGCCATCCTGGAAGTGCTCATTTAGACATATTTGTAAATAAAGTAGTTGATGGACTTAGTAAAAACGAAGG
>LJHD01000296.1 GCA_001983475.1 Candidatus Epulonipiscium fishelsonii
TTTAAAATATTCATCCTCAGTAATTTTAAGTTCCTGCATTAATTCTTCTTGTGTTGGTGGCCGTCCTAATTTAACTTCTAAATCTGAACAATTTTTTAAAAAATCTTTTTGTTTGCGTCTTAATGTTCGTGGCACCCAATCTAATTTTCTGATTTCATCAATAATTGCACCACGAATTCTTAAAGATGCATAAGTTTCAAATTTCACTTGCTTATCAGGATCAAATTTATCAATGGCATCAATTAATCCTATTACGCCATATCCAATTAAATCATCTACTTCAACATGGTTATTAAGATAAATCCCTAATCTGCCAGCTACAATTTTGACTAATTGGGCATAATATGCGATTAATTGTTGTTTAATTTCTAAAGAATTTTCACTTTTATATTGCATCCATAATAAATCTATATCCTTTTCTTCACCCATAATTAACACCCCTATAATCCTTAAATTTCTTTATAGCCTTTGCCTATGGTTTTCACTAGTAATATTCCATTTTCTAGATGTAACTCTATGGTTCTTCCGTAATTTGCTCCCACATCACTTGATTGTATAGGGATATTTAATTTTTTTAACATTTCTTTTGATGCTGCAATATTCCTTGCACCAATTCGCAATGTTTCTTCCATATGTTTAAACTCAAACATTTGAGCTCCGCCTGCCATCTTAGCAACAAGCCGTTTTTGATTTGCTCCTTGTTTTATTAAACTATCCATTAAGCATTGTATCCCTGTATCCGCAAATTTTGCGACTTCAACATTATTTCTCATTTGTTTACTATCAGGTAGCATTATATGAACCATACCACCTATTTTTAATGTTTTATCATATAATGTAACTCCTACACATGACCCTAAGCCCAGTGTAGTTAATATTTGAGGGGCTTTTCCTGTTTTTAGTTCTGCCATACCTATTTTAATTATATCCATACAATAGCCTTTCCATAGCACCAACAATAGTTGCTAGTGAATCTTTGTTTAAGATTAGAAAATGAGTGCCACTCACATCATTTTCATAATCTGCAAATTCAGTTGCTATATACAACATTTCATTAAAATTTTCACTAAAAGCCATTGCTGGAAAAGCAAGTATCGGTGCAACCATATCAATCACAGTTTCTGGCGTTGATTGATTCAAATTTAGCGAAGCTAAACTTGTCATTGCATTTAAATAAGATCCCCCTAAAATATTTCCCATTTCTTGTAAAACAGAATATTCTACTTCCGTTAAAGTTTGTAAGTCTTTAATAGAATATCCTAACACGTGTTTAATTAATGCTTTTGCACTAGATTCTTTAAACACTAAAATTAACATTCCTTGAATATCACCAGTAATTTCTATAGCATTCCCTACTACATAGTCAGATGCATCAACCGACTTTATCCCAAACAAGTGTGTAACTTCCTCTACATTCACTTTTACTAATTTCATATTAACATTCTTACTAATTAGTTGGCTTAATGAAGTAATTGCACTCCCTATACCTATGTTTCCAGCTTCCTGTAGTATATCCAAAGAGATCTGTGCTACATCTTCTTTTAATTTCGCCATATAATTCTCCTATTCCTGAATGTTGAAAGCTGTTTCTATAAGTTTGACATGATTTATTATTGTTATTATGTCTTCGCCAAGCTGCATCTTTCCAACACCAACAATATAGTTAGAATCAATTTTGCCTTGCATGTTTGATATACCTTCAATTTGAGTTGCTTCTAATTCAACGACTGCCTTTACTTTATCTACGATAAGTCCTACCATAGAGTCTTCCATTCTAATAATAATTATACGAGTATTATCAGTTGCTTCCTGAAAGTCCATTTTAAACAGTCTTCTAATATCAATAACAGGAATTATTTCTCCTCTTAAATTCATAACACCTCTTACATAATACGGAGCTTTTGGTACCCGCATTATGCTTTTCATACGTTCTATAATTTGTACACTTTGGATATCTATACCATAGCTTTGACTATCCATTTCAAAGATAACGTATTGTTTAATTATAATTTCTTCCATTACATTCCTTCCTTTCTATTCTATATTAGTGTATTAATGTCTAAAATTAATGCTACTTCACCATTTCCAAGTATAGTTGCTCCAGCAATCATATGAATATCATTT
>LJHD01000297.1 GCA_001983475.1 Candidatus Epulonipiscium fishelsonii
GATTTGTTTTAGGTAGCGCCCTTGGATTAACAACTGTTGGGATGGCATATGAGCTAACAAATAGTGACGAAAGATATGATGTTTTAAAAATTCATACTTTAGATCAGTATGTTGGTTCACAATATTTTAAAGAATCAGAATATGAAGATAGATTGGAAGGAATGTATAAAGGATTTGTTTATGGTGTTGAAGAAGAAAACACTATGTACTTAACAAAAGAAGAAACCGATAAAAAAGAAGCAGAAGCAAATGGAAGTTATGTTGGAACAGGTATTTATTTTACCTGGGGAATTACAAGTCAATATCTTGTTGTAACTGATGTAATTGAAAATTCACCTGCTCAAAAAGCCGGAATAGAATCAGGTGATAGAATTATTGCCATTGATGATATTCTTGCTATGATGTCAAATGAAATTGAAATATACGACAAACTTTCATATAGTGGAGAAGAAAAAGTTAAATATACCATTCAAAAAAAGGATTCTGATAAAATTGTTGACGTGAAATTAAAAAGTGCTATAGTAGAAACACCTTCATTCAAAAGCACACTTATGGAAGGAATAGGTGTAGTAGAAATAATAAATTTGATTGATGAAACAGATGTCAATGCCTTGCTTGATGAATTTCAGACTCTTAAAGATCAAGGAGTAGAGAAATATATAATAGATTTACGAAGTGTCTCTAATGCAGAACTTGATGGAGTTGTAGGCATGACAGATATTTTTCTTGGAGAACAAGTTTTATTTAAAACAATAGATAAAAATGAAAATGTTACTGAGTATATAGGAAATGAAGATACATTTGAAGGACAAGTTGCACTTATTACAAATTCACATACAAGCGGAGTAATCGAAGCTATGATTGGAAGCTTACAAGAAAACAATCGTGTATTTATCATCGGGGAAGAAACAGCTGGAAATGCATATGTTCAGGAAATAAAAAAACTTAATGATGGTTCATCTGTGTTAGTTTCAACAAAGATATTACAACTTCCAAGTAATATAAATTTATTAGAAACTCCAATTGTTCCAGATCAAGTTGTGGATATAGGAATGGACTATACTTTGGATCTTGTTAAAAACGGGGTAGCAGATTCGGAATTAGATACTCAATTGCAAGCTGCTATAAGTTATTTAAATCCATATTAAAAAAAATAGTCATTATATTTAAATGGACAACGTATGATATTATATAGAAAGAAGTTGATTTTGTGGCAAGAAAAACATTTTGGACAAGTACGGGTGTGGGATTTGCATTATCTTTAGCTATTGGATTTATTGGAACAGCTTTTATAAATGCTGAAAATGGTGTGGAAATAAATGAAAAGATGGATGCAATTGAACAAATTTTGGAAGAAAGCTATGTTGGAGAAATTAACCCTCAAAAAATGGAAGAGGGGATTTATAAAGGATTTGTTAGTGGTGTGGGTGACCCATATACTAGTTATTTTACTCCAGAAGAATTTGAAGATTTTATGAGTCAAACTCGAGGAATTTATGTTGGTATTGGTGTTCAGATGACTATTGATAAAACAGACAACAACATAACCATTGTAGAAGTTTTTCCAGATTCACCCGCTGAAAAAGCAGGGATATTGCCAAAAGATAAAATTATTGGAGCTGCAGGAAGTCCATTAACGGGGGATGATTTTGATCTAGCTCCTGAACTTATAACTGGAGAAGAAGGAACTTCAGTTGTTGTAAAAATTTACAGGCCATCAACTGATGAAACTATAAATTTTTTAGTTGAGAGAGCAAGAGTTGTCTATCCATCGGTAGATTATGAAATGATGGATAATCAAATAGGGTATATTCATTTGCGCCAGTTTGAAGAATTAACTCATGAACAATTTAATGAAGCACTTAATGATTTGGAAAAACAAGGTGCTAAAGGAATTGTTTTAGATTTAAGAAATAACACAGGTGGTTTTTTAGACGTTACAGAAAATATCGTTGATGAACTTATTCCACAAGGAATAATTGTTTCAACAAAAGACAATTCTGGGGAAATTGTTCATTCAGAGTCTGACGATAAATACACAGATATCCCTCTTGTGGTTTTAGTGAATGAACAAAGTGCAAGCGCATCAGAAGTTCTTTCAGGAGCTTTGAAAGATCATAACAGAGCTAAGCTTGTAGGGACTAGAACATTTGGAAAAGGTATTGTTCAATCTATAATGCCTTTTATAGATGGTTCTGCTATAAAAATTACAACTGCTGAATATTATACACCAAGTGGAATATCTATTCAAGGAATAGGTATCGAACCAGACTATTTGGTGGAATTGCCAGTGGAATTAATGATTGAACCAGACTTAACATTGGAACAAGACTTGCAGTTACAAAAAGCCATAGAGGTTCTTTCGATGGAATAATTTATAAATTAGATAAGAACGCCTATCGTAGGTAGTTCGGATAGTAATGGAGGGTTAAATAATGTTGTACCATGTAATCAGTGACCCAATATTTTATATTATAGGATAAGGGCAGGAAAATCACTGCTTTAGCTGTGGGATTAAAGCCCCCTCAATCCAGTAAGCGTATTGGGAAACCAGTACGTAGACAACGGCTTGACCGTTGCAATATAC
>LJHD01000298.1 GCA_001983475.1 Candidatus Epulonipiscium fishelsonii
TTAGGGATTTCAAGCAATTCAAGTAGTATATTGCATAGTTAATATTAACTATGGCTACGCACTAGTTTCCCAATACGCTTACTGAATGAGAGGGCTTATATACCACCCCTAAAAGAAAGTGGGTTTTCCGCCCTTATTCTATAATCTTCAGGTTCTAAATCACCCATCATAAGCACTATTTCAATTTTATTTCCTTCCTTATCCTCTGCATATCTTGCATCTGTTACAACTCCATTTATAGATCCATTTTTAAAACCAAAATGATTTAAATTTTCTCTAACAGATGGATTAAATACTGCATATTCCAATACATGATTTAATTCATCTTGAGCAACATCATTAAAATATGTTCGGCTATTTATAAGCTCTAGTAAATGCATGTAATCTTTAGCTGTTGCAGAAATAAACCTATCAACCCATATTTGTTGAATATCAAAGTTGTTTAATACAACTGTAGCATTTTTTGCCTCTGGCGGAAAAGAATTTGTGTTCATTAGGTTTTGAATTGCTATTGCCTGATCAATATATTCTCTATCTGTCATTTCAATCATTCTTTTTTCTAAATCTTCTTCACTCAATTTCTCGTGTAAGTTAATAAAATTTGCAATAGTTAATGAACCGCACATTGGATAAATCTCACTATGCCCATTTAACCCTAGCGCTCTAATTGTAGCATTAATATTATCAATTCCAAGATGGTCCATTAAAAAATCTGTATTTGCATTTGAACTAAACATTATCATGCCTTTAACAACTTCACTAATAGGAATTTCATTATTTTTTAACATATTATTTTCTTTAACATATTCTAACCAGTCTAAATGAGCACCTCCATCTGTATCTGGTAAATAATACTTTCCTAAAGTATCAATACTCACTGTAGCATGAGGATCCAACATTTTTTCCCCAACTTGTCTTGCATATTCTACTGCTAAAGTTAATTTGAAAGTACTAGCCAAAGGTATTTGTTCAAGAGGATTTATTGAAACAAGTAAATCATCATTTACTTCTAACATGAATGCCACAGGACAAATCTTTTCATTATCTTTTATATATTCGGCAATTACATATGGACTATGTGACATAAAAGTTGATTTAGCAGCAATCAAAAAACCTACCATAGTTGAAATTAATGCAACAAATAAAACTGAAAATTTAGAATTTATATTCATTAACTAGACAAGGAGTTCTTTTGTTTATTACTTCTGTATACTCCCTGTAACCTCCTTTCTATATTAACCCTTAAAACATTTCAGCTAAGTATGTTCAATATAAATCTGTGTACGTTACTAAACAAATGTTAATCTTTTTATTATTTTTGATAACCTAAACATTAGTATGCCACAAATACATTGGTTTAATCAGTTTTTTTGCAAAAAAGAAAAAAATACTTGACATTATCTTATAATCAGTATATATATTTAAAGTAAGTATAAACAATAAATTTTATCAAAATATAACTAAAGTAAGAGAAGTAGCTACCATAGGAATAGATTTTTAAATTGTAACATCCAAATGAGAATAAATAACCAATCCAAAAATAAGTCTAAAAAATAACAACTGTACTTTTGAGAAAAAAAGAAAGGGTCTAAAAATCGTGAGAAAGCTAGATAAAAACTAACTAAAATACCAGAAAAAATAATAAATCAAAGAACAGATTTCTTGCAAAAAATAATGCGTGAAAACTAAACGATTGTTTTAGCAAATTTAGCTATGAGAGAATGGGAATGCCCAAATTGTAATGAAAAGCATAATAGGAATATAAATTAAAATATTAGATAATATTCATAGATGGAACATCCACTAGAGCTTGCTCAAATACCCAGAATTACGCAAGAAGTTCCCTCCTCTTAGCAGTAGCCTTAGGAGGGAGTAGTTCTGCTGAATTATTCCATAATTTATTACTTTGGTAATATCTTGAATTACTGTTTTCAACTTGAAACCTCCTATCATAATATTAACTGATGTTATCAGAAAGTAAATACTTTGTATATAAATCATGTTTATAATATTTATATTCTAAAATCTTATAAACTTTGCTTCGTTATTTTGGTTATTATAAACAACTATATCTTTTCCTTTATGTTTTCCTTCATATAAAGCTTCATCTGCCATAGTAATCATTTTTTTTATTCCATAATCAGCTAAATATTTTGTCATCCCAATTGTAAGACTCATTTCTATATTGTTTTTGGACTTTAAATTTAAACTTCTTATTAACTCTGAATTTTTGTATGTATCCTTTATTGCATTTAACGCATTAGCACAAATAAATTCATCTGACGGAACTATTACAACAAATTCATCTCCACCATATCTTATTACTTCTCCATGCAAATCTCGTATATAAAGTTGCAACAACTGTGCAACAAATTTTATTACTTCATCACCAATGTCATGCCCTTTTTCGTCATTTATAGATTTAAAATAGTCTATATCAATAATAGCAACCATGATATTTTTATTTTTTGCTCTTGCTTTTATAGAATTAAAAAGTTTGTCTATATATCTTCTATTATATACTTGTGTCATTGGGTCCAGCTCGGATTCTTTAGAGGATAACACTAGCATATTAGTTGTTTTTATGTTAAGTGCAACAAATACACCTAGCGTTTGAAGAAAAAGTTGTTTACTAGTTGTAAAATATTCTTCCTGAGTATGCTCTAAAATAACCCCGCCCAAGTCTATAAGAGGTACATGTATTTTTGATTTTGGCAAATCTGATGGTTGATGCTTTGAACTTGACATAGTAATTTCTTCTGATTTATATACGTATATATCTTTTTTGTCTAATATGTTGTATTCTGATTTTTCAGCAATGTATGTTATAAATTCATTGTTATTATATATGTTTCTTTCAAAAACTACTATTTTATCTTTATTATTCAACCACAAAAAACATATACTCGATCCCGTTACTCCCATAATCATATCTGTTGCAGATTGCATAAATTCAGTAAATGTAACAGAACTCATAAGTTCTGTAAATGTAACAGAATGCATAAGTTCTGTAAACGTAGCTGTTTTATAAGCCGTTCTCATAATTTCACCAAGTAACCAAATCATGCTTCTTTGAACATCTACTTCATTTTTTAAACTTTTCTGACTGTTTAATTGATTGTTTATATTATCCATAAACCTTCCTCCTTAATTTATCAACATCATGAATTATATGGTATATTCTATAAAAATACAATCGATTTCAAGAAAAATATTCCACTAAAATATGGCTATATCCTTATTATATAATACTAATAAACAAAAAAAATAAAATATCACAAAATAACGAGAAACTTCATTAAATAATAAGTGGCAAAAATTTCACTGCTTATTATATAAAAAATTTCCCATCTAAATTTATCATAACATTATAAAATCAATTTCATATATTAATAAAGCAGTATTCCATCCCATATAAACAAAACAAATATAAATAATCTTATCCTATTAAAATTTCTAATATTAACCATTTTATGATATGTAACAAAGAATGGTAACATCCATAAGGAAAAAATATTCTCCACAAAAAAAATGATTAAGTTTTTATTATAATTAACTTATTGGCAAGCAATTTTTTTATTAAAATTTACTGTTTAATTATATATCCTACATATAAATTAAAAAAAATGGACAGGATTAACTTATACATTTAAGTTTGGAGGACACCAATATGAAAGGAATTATATTAGCTGGTGGGAGTGGTACTAGGTTATATCCCATTACAAAAGTTGTATCAAAACAACTTTTACCTATATATGATAAACCAATGATTTATTATCCACTGTCAACTCTAATGTTAGCAAACATTAATGAAATACTTATTATTTCAACACCACACGACTTACCTCTCTATAAAAAACTCTTAGGAGATGGAAAAAGCCTAGGTATGCACTTTGAATATAAGGTTCAACCAGAACCAAAAGGACTGGCACAAGCCTTTTTAATTGGAGAAGATTTTATTGGTAGCGAAAAAGTAGCGCTTGTTTTAGGTGACAATATTTTTTATGGAAAAGGATTTAGTGGTGCTTTATTAAATGCTTCTATGCTTCAAGAAGGCGGAACTATTTTTGGATATATAGTAAATGACCCAACAGCTTATGGAGTTGTTGAATTTGATAAAAATGGTAAAGCTATTTCTATTGAAGAAAAACCTGCTGAACCAAAATCAAACTATGCCGTCCCTGGGTTATATTTTTATGATAATAATGTAATTGAAATTGCTAAAAGTATACAGCCTTCAGATAGAGGTGAGCTTGAAATAACAGCTGTAAACAATATCTATTTAGAGCAAGGAAAATTAAACGTTGAATTATTTGGACGCGGAATGGCATGGCTAGACACTGGAACATGCGAAGGGCTTACTGAAGCAAGTAGTTTTGTACAAGCAATTCAAAAACGACAAGGACTATATGTAGCTTGTATTGAAGAGATAGCATATAGAAACAAATGGATTACAAAAGATCAATTAATTAAATTAGCACAACCTATGTTGAAAATAGAATATGGACAATATTTAATAAATATTTCACATGAAAAAATTTGATAAGTTATAGTGCTTTGAAATATTAGTAACTAACTTTTATTATAGTGATGCAGGAGAAAAACTCCCAAACCCTCGAAAAACGTTTCAGCTTATAAATACGTATAAAAAATTACTTTATTAAAAAAAAATTTTTACGGGGCTATCCCCCTATCAAGCAAGATAAAGTATATTTGATATAACTTAATATTTAATTGGAGGTAATATTATGATTTTAGTAACTGGTGGGGCAGGATTTATTGGAAGCAATTTTGTAAAATATATGCTTAAAGAATATGATGAAACCATAATAAATTTAGACTTGTTAACATATGCTGGGAATCTAGAAAATTTAAAAGAAATTCAAGATAATAAAAAGCATATATTTATTAAAGGTGACATTAGAGACAGCAACATTTTAACACATATATTTAATCAATATGAAATTGATACCGTTATAAACTTTGCAGCAGAAAGCCATGTTGATAGAAGTATAGAAAATCCATTCATATTTTTATCTACTAATATAGAAGGAACTCAAACTTTATTAGATATTGCCAAACAACATTGGAAAGTACATCCTGAAGATAAATATAGCAAAGAATATAAAAAAGGTGTTAAATTTATTCAAGTATCAACTGATGAGGTATACGGTTCTTTGGGAAAAGATGGCTTGTTTACAGAAACAACACGACTTGCACCAAACAGTCCATATTCTGCATCAAAAACTAGTGCAGATTTATTTGTCAGATCATATTATAAAACATTTGGAATGCCTATAAACATTACAAGATGTTCAAATAACTATGGTCCATATCAATTTCCAGAAAAATTAATCCCTTTAATGATCAACAATTGTATAAACAACATAAATTTACCTATATATGGAGATGGATTACAAATTAGAGATTGGCTATACGTGGAAGACCATTGTAGTGCAATTGCTACTGTATGGAAAAAAGGCCAAATAGGAGAAATCTATAATATTGGAGGAAATAACGAAAAAGCAAACATTGAAATTGTTAAACTAATAATTAAAACACTAGGAAAAACAGATGATCTAATTACTTATGTAACAGATAGACCAGGACACGATAGACGATATGCTATAGACAACAGCAAAATTACATCCAAATTAGGTTGGTCTCCAAAATATACCTTTGAAGAAGGAATAAAGATGACTATTAAGTGGTATCAAGATAACATTGATTGGCTAAATAGAATTGTTTCAGGGGAATATTATGAAAAAGGAGCAAAGTATGAAAATAATTCCAAAATTTATAACTAGTTTATTAGTTGTACCTCTAGTTTTAAATACAACTCTTGCAAAACAAATTGTAGAATATGTTCCAGATAGACCCATGCCCACGGCAGGAATGTATGCTGATTTTTTGATTGAAAATGCTGGAGTTCAAAATATTCAATATGCTCTAATAAGAAACGGAAAATTTATCGTTTCAGGCTCAAAAGGAATTAATAGCAGAAAAAATCATACTAATATAACAACCAATCATATGTACCCTATAGGTTCACTAAGCAAAATGTTTACAACAGTTGCTATTATGAAATTAGTTGAAGAAGGCAAGTTAGAGCTTGATGCTCCTATAATAAATTATCTTCCTGAATTTAAAATGGTAGACAGTCGATACAAAGATATAACTGTACGAATGTTATTAAATCATTCATCTGGCTTTATGGGTAGTGATAATGAAGATGCTTTATTGTTTAATGATAATGACAC
>LJHD01000299.1 GCA_001983475.1 Candidatus Epulonipiscium fishelsonii
CCGAATGAAAAAGTGTAACGTAGATAGGAATGAACTATTTGAATGGAAAAGAGGAATGTAGATAGGAATGAACTAGCTGTGAAAAAAGAGGAATGTAGATAGGAATTAACCATCTTAATGGAAAAGCTGCATGTATATTGAAATAGACTAGTCAAATGAAAAAGTGTAACGTAGATAGGAATGAACTAGTCAAATGGAAAAGCTATGTATATGTAGGGATAGACTAGCCGAATGGAAAAGCTGTGAAAGCATATAGGAATTAACTAGCTGGGTGAAAACGCTATTGTTACTTTGCATAGTTCACTTCAATATATAGTAACAGTACTTTAAAACAATGATAATTCAGAATAATGAAAAAAACTAGAAGACTCTTCTAATTTTGTTTTTTCAAATCTATTTCTTTTGTTGGGGCTATAGCGGAAGCTTTGCTCCCACCCTCATATCAAAAAATAATAAGTGCGTACTATATTTTTGCACACTAGAAATAGGCCTAAAGTGCCTATTAGTCTTACTCTATTATTTTATAACCTTTACATAACCTGTTTATAATCTCAAATGTGTACGATTAATAAGGTAAAGCTATGTGTAGGATAAATAACTTTTATTATCCAAGGTTTTCTTGGAGAGATTATAAACAGTGTTATATACTAAGGTCCCTGGCCATGGGTTTCCTTTGTTACTTAAGCATATTTTGCTGCACTTTTATTTTTTTAAATCACTATTTCTTGTTATTACATTTTCAATACATTTTTTGGTTGTTAAGTGGTTGCTACTTATTCTTTCGCGTCTGCTCTACTACTTAATTTTTCGCTCAATTGCTACTTATTTTTTCGCGATTACTCTGCTAATTGTTTTTTTCACATGGCCTAACTATTAAAGTATATACCCATACATAATAAAATACAACTAGCAATATAACCTAATATATTTCTTCCCACTAGCACATGTTGTCCAATATCATTGGAGTTACACAAAAATGCATATTTATACACATGTGCAATTTGTACACACCTCATTTTAGGGGTAAGAGTTAAATTTTATCTGTTAAAAATATAATCTTTGATAATAACTATGTTGTTGAATATGTCATTTTAATTTAGTACATTTAACTAGCTGATTTATAGTGTTCTATTATTAGGATGACTTTATGAAACAGTATAATATTGAAAATCCTATGCTATACGGCTAGATATGAAAGACATGTTAAATAGTGTATAATAGCATATTTAATATATGAAACATTAAAAAAATTATTATTAGCCGAAATTACCTTTGGAATATTACAATAAAAATAGAGATAAGCTAAAAGCCTATCCCTATTTTTCTGAGTTATTAATTATAATAATAATAATTTATTTTTCTGTTTTATCAGTATTGTTAACGATGGAAACATTTGTAGAATTTGTTGAAGAAGATGTATTTTGGATTTTATTCGAAGGCTTATCGTCAAGATATCCTTTGTTTTTAGTAGTAGGGTTATTAACTAATCCCATAGCTACCAAAATAGCTAAGAAAGCATTTACAACTTCGGTGTACTCAGGAATTACTTTAATTCCTATTGCTTGTAAAAAGATAGGAATAAATGCAAAGATAGATACCCATAATCCATAGTTTTTAAAACGACTCCAATCCATATTTAAATCACTTCCAATCTGGTTTTATACTATATTATGCAAATACTCTATAATACGTGCCTATAAAAAATGTATAAAACTTTTTTTTTCGCTAAGAAGTTACATCAATGGGTGTTTCAGATTATGTACAGTAGTCCCACATCATCAAAAAACAAGCTTATAAGTACATTTACTAATTAAGAAATCAGTGAGTGCTAGTTGTTGAAACTAGTCAGTCACTGATTAAATATTAGGAAAGCTTTAGAGATGATATTAGGAAAATCTTTCAATCATAAAATCATCTTCAAATATACCCTCATAGTTGTTCCCTTTATCATCAGAATATATGCCTTTGCCATGTTTTTTTCCGTTTTTAAATTGACCCACATATTTATGGTTATTGGACATAAACAATTCGCCATCACCATTTCTTATACCATCAACAAAATTACCTCTATATATATCTCCATTGATATATTTTAAAGTACCATTCCCTTGAGGAACGTTGTTTATTAAAAAGAACCTTCATATTCGCCAACCTTCAAAATACTAATACGTCCTTGCTCCTTCAATCATATAGTCATATCTTCAAATATTCCTTCGTATTTGCTCGTTATCGTCATATGAACCTTTTCCGTGCATTTTTCCGTCTTTAAAATACCCCATATATTTATGGCCATTTGCAAATATCTTCATTCCTCGACCAGTAATTTGGTTGTTAAAAAAATCTCCTCTATATGTTGAACCATCTAAAAAATAATAAGTGCCCCTTTATTCCATGATGCCGTCTTCTTTATTATCTCCTTCATAAGTACCAAGTTTAGGATCCAAAATTTTTCCCTTTCCAACAGCTATTCCCTCGTAAAAGTCACCTTCGTATATTTTACCATCAGTATATTTTATAATTCCAGAACCTTGTAGTTTATTGCTCATAAAAGTGCCTTCATATAGTTCCATCAGCAAGAGTATGTGTGTCACGCCCTTCTTTGGATCCACATAGAAAAAGTAACCTTTATAAAAAGAACCATCAGGCCACGTATGTACCTAAACTCCTGTGCGATCACCTTTATAATTCGCCACTATATACACTTCATCTCCAATATATGCGACTCCTTTTCCGTGTGGTTTTCCATCCTTAAAGTCACCTTCATATATTAAAAATTTTTTTTTATCATATAATTTTCCATTTCCCTGAAAGTCACAGGATTTCATAGAATTTTCAAATATAAATCCTCCGTCATTATTTTCCTGTATTTCATCTTCTTCATTATCTTCTGAATTAGATCTAAATAGTGATTTAAGCCATTTAAACATTTTGCAAAATCTCCTTTTAAAATGATTAAATTTTGTAGATATATTAAAACTGTACTTTGACAAGGAATACATATGATATATTATTATGTCTTAAATATAAAGATTTTAAATAAATACTTAAAATAATAAAAATTATATATTTTCCTTTTGACTTTAATATTTGCAGAGAGATAATAAAAGATTTTTTATGAAAGGTTGTTTATATGATAATAGTGTATAGAAAGGGAAAAGGGGCTGCCCCAAATTTTTGGCTTTGCGCCCATATTGAGGCAACAACCTATATAGACTTTTAGATTCCAAATAATAATAGTTTTAGAATAATATATGCAATAACACCTACAAGAGAAGCAATTAGTGAACCAGCCAAAGTGAATCTGGTATCTTTAATTTTTACGGCCATAAAATACACACATTGTATAATATAAATTGTTTCAGTACAACCACATAATAGAAACAAGTCTTCCTATAAATGAGTGTCTACCATAAGTTTTTTAAAAACATCTAAGATAAGCCCAGTGGAAGCAGAGGAAGAAACAGTACGCATTAGGGCAATGGGAACAACTTCACTAGGAAAATTGGTAGAGCTAAGTAAAGGTCTTATAAGTCTTACAATTCCATCCAAACTTCCAGAAGCTCTAAGCATTCCCACTGCTACAAGAAGAGCTATAAGAGTTGGTAAAATTTTAACAGCAATATTTAAACCTCTTCAGTTGCTCCCTCAATAAGTTTTTCGAACACATTAACTTGTTTATATAATCCATAAAATATAATTCAAAAATATACACAAGGTATCATAAAATCAGATATGTACATTAATATTTGCATTTTAATTCCCCTTTCTATACATCATTTTGGCAAACGCAATACCAGCAATAGTAGAAAACAATGTTGCAATTATAGCAGGTCCAACAATTTCAGTTGGGTTTGCAGAGCCATATGAATTTCTGTAAGAAATCATTGTAATAGGTATAAGCTGAATGGAAGATATATTGATTATTAAAAACATACACATAGCACTGGTGGCTTCCTTTTGATCTATTTAAAATTTTTGTAATTACCAAATGGCTTTATCCTGGTGGAGTGGCAGCCCAACCAAGTCCTAAGAAATTTGCTATATTATTATTGTTGCAATATATTTCCTTGCAGTATGATACTTTGGAGAACATGGAAATAAAAAGTCAAGAATAGGGTTCATTTTTTGTGACAAAGTATCAATAAGCCCTGCTTTTTCTCCAATAGACATAACACCCATCCACATAGCAAGAATTCCTGCTGTTTCAAAACAAATTTTAACGGCGTTTTGGCTAGAGCTTAATATTTCTGTGGTATGCCCGCGCATGTCGCCTCCAAATATAGCCATTATAACTGAAAAGAAAATCATAGAACTCTCCATAGATAATTTAACATAAAAACCTCCTTATATTTTGTTGTCATTATACTATATGCATGTCCCATGAGTAATAAAACCAAGTCTAGGGAAAATTCAACAAAAAATTTTTATATAAGATGTCGAAATAATAGTCAATTTACAAACAAAAATAATATTATAATAGATTATAATACAAAAAAATACTTTAGACACTGTATATAAATTTGGGGGAATGCAACGAAATCAACAGGGATTGTAAGAAATAAGTACGAACTTGGAAGAGTTGTTTTACCAATTGAAATATTAGAAGGATTAGATATAAACGAAAAAGAGCCCCACTAGAGAATTTTATTGATGAAGAGAAGATTATTTTAAAAAAATATCAACCCTGATATTTTTACAGGTAGCATGAAAGAGTATAAGTTGAATATAAAGGAAAAAAAATATCTCGTGAAAAAATTATAGAATTAGCAGAGTAAGCAGGTCTAAAAATAACAATAAAACAGATCTAGTCAAGTTGATATGAATAAAAAGCTAAGAGAGAATAGATTTCGCTCTTAGCTTTTATAATGTTATAATAAGTTATTAACTACCCTATAATCCAAAACAAAAAATTTAAAGTAAGCCCATCATATTTTGAACAACAAGAGAAACTACAGAAACAACAAACCAACAAATACTACCTAGTAATAGTGTCTTTCTGCTGTTTGTGTTAACAGATGTTTCAAATTTTCCAAGTCCCCAATTGCAGCCATTGCAACCAATAAAGAATTTTCTCCTCCATCACCCATATGTAGCAATTTGTTTGCTGGCAATATTCCAAGTATTAACAATACATGTGCAGACAAACCCAATTACAAACACCATGAATACCTTTTTGATAGAAAAATTGTTACTTGAGGAGCCTTTTTGTTTTGCAACAACAAGAGCTAGTATAAATGTAATTGGAATAATTAATAGAGTTCTTGTTAGTTTTACTATAGTTGCAAGTACCTGCTTCTTCACTAAAGCTATATGCAGCAGCAACAACAGAAGATGTGTCTAATTAATTGCTGTTCCAGCCCATTCCAAATCCTGTATCGGTCATTTGAAAAGTAGATCCTAAAGGTGGAAAAATAAAAACTATGCTAATATTAAATAAAAATATAGTGTAGATTGATACTGCAATTTCGGAGAGTCATGCTTCAATAACAGGAGCTGTTGCTGCAATTGCACACAACCACCACAGAAACATGTACCAACGGAAACTAAGAGCACAATTTTTTTCAATTTTTAATGCTTTGCTTATAAAAAATCCTGTGATAAAGCAAGATACTAGTGTATAAAAATTTATATGACTGGATTGATTTCCAACAGTAAAAGCAAAACATCTAAATTCATTTCAAATCCTAACAAAACAATGGCTGCTTGTAAAAGTTTTTTTCCTGTAATTTTAATTCCTGAATCAAAATGTGCAGGTCTTTTCCAAAAAGCTAAAATAATTCCTATTACAATGGCAAATACTGGTGCACCAATAATTGGTAATTCTTTTCCAAGAAAATATGCCATAATATACCAATTAGAAATGAATAAAATACCACTTACATTGTTTTTGTTATAAAAACTTTTACCCAATACAGGGTATGTACAAACAATAATTAATATAATGCCTATAACAACATACATAATTTTTTAATTCCTCCTTGATTTTTATATTTAAATCAGATTTTTTCTCTTGCTTAGATAAATTTGGATTAGTTAATAAAATATTTTTTTGTATGGAGATATTATTATTGAAACAGAAATAAAATAAACATCTTTAAAGTATATTTCATTACGTGAAATTATATTTATAAATTTAAAATATACTTTGAAATATAGTAGCAGCTAAATTAATTCTAGTGGTGTGAGACTCCACAACACTAAAAAAACTTTCAGTAAAAAAATAAAAAAGAAGATAGAGCTTTGTCATCTTCTTTATAACATGTCTTTAGTGATGTCATTGGTGTCCAAAAGACAAATAAGCACTAATAAATATCAATATCACCATCCATAACTGCACCAGAGTGTTCTGTTTCTTGTAATGTTCTGTGATCTTTATTACCATATTATATGGGTGAAAAATATAGGAGCGGATTTGGCTACCCCAACCAATTTCTTTTTTCTCGCCACGAATACCATCAAGCTTAGCTAACTGATCTTCTCTCTCCTTTTGAAATAATTTTGACCGTAGCATTTGCATAGCTTTATCTCTGTTTTGAATTTGTGAACGCTCGTTTTGACATTTTGCACTACAATTCCAGTTGATATGAGTAATTCTAACTGCTGAGTCGGTGGTATTGACATGTTGGCCTCCACAGCCCCAGATGAACGGTATGTGTCAATTCGTAAGTCTTCAGGATTTATATCTTTTAACATATCATCACTAAGTTCGGGCATTACATCAAGAAGCAAAAGATGTGTATGCCTTCTTCCAGACGAATCAAAAGGCGATTCTTACTAGCCTATGGATTTTCCTTTTTCATTTAAGATATCCACATATGCATTTTCTCCGTTGATTCAACGTAACTGTGATTTTATCCCAGCTTCATCTCCATTGCATATCCATGACTTGTAATTTATATCCTTTCGAGTCAGCCCATTTACCATATACATCCTAAACAGCATCAAATTCCAATCACGCTTCTGTTCCACCAGCTCCATTATGTAATGTTAATATTGCATTGTTTTTATCATATTCACCATATCTAATAGTAGTTGTTCTAAATTCTTCAAAATATTCTTTAAAATCAGAGTTGCTTCGGTGATAGCCTCTTCAGCCATGTCTTGGTCTTGTTCTTCTATTCCCATTTCACTCATGGTTAAAGCATCTTCGTACATTCTCTAATTTGTGTTATATTAGTCTAGAATATCTTTATGAGATTTTAAATTTTGTAGTATTTTTTGAGCATTGGTCATATCATTCCAAAAATCAGGCTTACTCGATTTTTCTTCTAACTCTATTATTTGAGCTTGTATTTTTGCAACGTCAAAGAGATTTCACCCCATCTCTATAATTTTTTTGATAAGGCACTAAAGTTTGTTTTAGTTGCTCTAATTCTAACATTATTTCACACGTACTTTTATTTTTAGTTTATATTAGAAGCAAAAGCTCTTATGTACAACATTTTTCATAAAAAGGTAGAGTACTATCTTTTATATAGTAATTAAAGGGCGAACATTGTTCGCCCTTACAAAAGTGTTATGAAATTGACTGCAGCAATTTTTGTATTTTACACCGCTCACATGGGCAGGCATCATTTCGTCCGATTGTAGGGCCTTTTACTTGAGGTTTATTTCCAAGGCTAGTGTCTTTATGGTTTGTAGATGTTTGTTTAACTACTGCTTAACGTTTCATATCTTTATTAGCAATACGAACATGGAAAATTCCCTTCAGTTTTTCTTATAATATATTTTCTGTCATTTCTTCAAACATAATAGCTTAAAAACTTATGTATTCAACTAAAGGATTACGTTGACCATAACTTTGAAGGTTAATTCCTTGACGCATTTGATCCATATTGTCAAGATGGTCCATCCATTTTTTCTCAATTACTTTTAACAATATAACTCTTTCTATTTCACGAATTTGTTCACCAAGCTCATCTTCTTTTTCTTCATATAATGTAAGAGCTTTTTCATAAATTTTATCTTTAAGATGATCACTACTTAAGTTTTTTATTTCCTCTTCAGTGAATTCAAGTTCGCCAAGAGGAATAATAGTGTTTAAATGCTCAAACATCATAGGTAAGTCCCATTCTCTCGGGTTTTCTATACCTGAAAGCGCATTGCACAACACGAGAAATTACATTTTTAGTCATAATCAATATGTTATCTCTTAAAAATTTTCGTTTTTAAGAACTTTGTAACGTTCGCCATACATAACTTCACTGCTCATTCTCAACACGGTCATATTCAAGCACATGCTTACGTGCTCCGTAGTGGGGTTATTTTCAACACGAGATTGCTCTTTGTATAGCTTTTGTTAAAAAATTTTATGTTCAATAGGTGTCATCTGGTAGAGCAAGGGTATCAAACATATTTTTAATGTAACTTCAGGAGTAAATAGACTCATTAGGTTGTCTTCAAGTGCAAGATAAAATCTTGACTCTCCTGGATCTCCTTGACGGCCTGAACGACCTCTTAGCTGATTGTCTATACGTCTTGATTCATGGCGTTCAGTACCAATAATTTTGTCCGCCTAAAGTTGTTGAACGCCTTTCAAGTTTAATATCTGTTCCCCTACCAGCCATGTTTGTGGCAATAGTAATTGTTCCTTTTTTATTCCAGCCAGTGATATAATTTCGGCTTCTTGAGCATGATATTTAGCTTAACACCTTAAATGTTTTATTCCTTCTTTTTTTAGCAGTTTACTTATGTTCACAGAAGTATCAATGGTAACTACCAACTAGCACTGGTTGTTGTTTTTGGTATAAATTTTTAATATCTTGAATTACAGCATTAAATTTAGCTGCTTCTGTTTTAAATACAATGTCAGGGTTGTCAAAACGTTGAATTGGTTTGTTTGTAGGAATTACTATAACACATACCGTAAATATCTCTATAAGCTCAGTTTCTTCGGTTTGTCCTGTACCAGTCATTCCAGATTTTTTCATATCGATTATAATAATTTTTTGATGTTTTATAGTAGCTAGTGTTCTATTCTTTTTTTTTACTTCAACACCTTCTTTTGCTTCAATTGCTTGGTGAAGCCCGTCAGAATCTTCGTCCGTCCATATAAGTCGACCTGAAAACACATCCAATAAAACAATTTCGCCTTTTTCATCAACAATATAATTTTTCACTAAGTGCATAAGATTATGAGCTTTTAGCTATAGTTTTATATGATGTTGAATCCATGTTTTCTGGGTCTGCAAAAGGTTTTCAATTCCAAAACTGCTCAGCTTTTTTTAATCCATCCGCTGTTAATGTAACAGACCTTTGCTTTTCATCAAAACAATAAAATCTCTCTTCTTCTATTTCCTCACGCGCATAAGTGCTCATTGCATTTTCTTCTATCCAAAGTTGGCCTTTTTTTAATCTTCTAACAAATAAATGTCAGCTGCTTTATAAAGATGGGTTGACTGTTCCGCTTCCAGAGATTATAAGAGGAGTTCTTGCTTCATCAATATTAATCGAGTCAACCTATCGTCAATAATTGCAAAGTAAATCTCTTTTTGTACCATCTCTTCTGAATACAATACCATATTATCCCTTAAATAGTCAAAACCAAATTCGTTATTAGTTCCATAAGTAATATCACAGTTATAAGCTGCACGTCTTTTGCTATTGTCCATTACTAACTATATACACCCTACTGTTAAACCCAAAAAATTATGAACTTGACCCATTTCTTCTGCATCACGAAGCTAAGTAGTCATTTACTTTGTTATTATATGAACTCCTTTACCTGTATGCATTAAGATAAGCTGTGGTAATAGCAACCAAAGTTTTACCTTCTCCTCTGTTCTCCTCTGCGATACGTCCATTATGAAGAATTATTCCTCCTATCAACTGAACTTTATAATGTTTCATTTTTAGCACTCGCCATGCTGCTTCTCTACAAACTGCATATGCCTCTGGCAAAAGGTTATCTAATGACTTACCTTGTTCAAATCGTGTGTTTTAAATTCTTCCGTTTTATTTCTTAGTTGTTCCTGTCAGTTGTTGCATTTGTTTTCGTCGTACGACTCAATTTTTTGGTATTGGTTCAATTTTCTTCAATTCACGTTGTGAATGATTACCAATAAAATCTTGTTTACAGTTTTTCAAATTTTTCACTCCTTCTTTCTTAAACCAAATCAATAAGAGACCTACAATCTCTTTTCAGAGTTAGAGCACAAACTTAAAAACTATTATATGATGATATGAAATAGATAACAACTATCATAAACGGGTTAACAGGCTGGTGCTTGTGATAAAAAAAAATATTTCCACTTTTGTCTATAATAATATTTTTTTAAAATAATATTATTATCTTATAAATAGCATATATTGACAAGGCCAAAAAATTAAATGTTAAAATTAAACTATACTTTAAATCGGATAAGTTTTGAGAAAAAAATGATAATAAAATACAAAGAAATAGGGGTAAATTATGGATAGAGATACAATAAAATTACTAATAAGACAAAACGTGAAATAGTTTTACTTAAGTCATTACCTTGTATATGGGAAATGTACGTTCTGTGATTATATATAGAAGAACAGTATAATACTAGAAGAAATATTAACAACAAAAACAATAATGTGCTTTCAAATGTCAAAGGAGAGTTTGGCGTGCTGGAAGTAATTAACTCAGGAAGTTGTTTTGAGCTTCCCTCACAAACACTAGAGAAAATAAATAGAATCACAAAGGAAAAAAACAAAAAAATAATTTTTTTTGAAAGCCACTGGGCTTATAGATAAATTGCAAGAGATGAGAGTGATTCGTTTAAAATTCCTATTGTATAAAACAGGCGTAGAAACTTTTGATAATGATTTTAGAAACAAGATTTTAAATAAAAATTTTTTAATTTTGATACATGGAAAGAACTAAAACAATTTTGACTCGCCTTGTATTATATGGTAGGGATAAGGACAAACACAAGAGATGATTAAAAATGATATGCAAATTATAGAAAACCATTTTGACCATGCCACAATAAATATATATACGAATAATAGCACAAATATTAAAAGAGATGAAAAACACTTGTGAAATGGTTTATACAATCTTATCAACATTTAATTGATAACCCCAAATATGATACTATAATTAATAATACGGATTTTGGCGTGGGTGATTAATAAAAGGGCGATTATCTCGCCCTTAAAATTCTATTTATAATTTTAAAGCTGCACTCACATAGATATAGCAGCTGCTATTAATTTTAAGCATTTTTTGAATACGCAATTTATATCTAGAAATAAGAAACTTAGTAACTTTTGTCACTTTCAAATCATATTCTAATGGCATTCCTGATTCGTTACGTATTCTTAATATATATTTATGCTCTGGATTTTAATCTTCTTGTGTTATTAATAAATTATTTGTTATAATGTTTTAAAGAACTTAAGTAGAAAAATTATATCTATAGCATCTAGGTCTAAAAATTACAGAAAATATTTTTCTCTCTTCTAACATAAAGTCAATATTATTAAATTTGTAGTCTGAACCAAAAAAACTACACTTAAGTGGATATCCTGAACCTCCCACACCATGTAGGTGCAATTGGAGGTTGTCGTTCAATTAGAAACGCTACTTTCTAACCAGTTCTCTTATGAACTTCTTTATATTTCTATAAAACAGCCGAATGAAAAAGCTGCATGCATATAGGAATGAACTCTGAATGGAAAAGAGGAATGTAGATAGGAATGAA
>LJHD01000300.1 GCA_001983475.1 Candidatus Epulonipiscium fishelsonii
ATTATATCCTTCTAAAAAAAATTTATTAGAAATCAAGCTATGTAAAAGCAGTCTCTACACTAATGTTTGTGAATAGAACTTGAAATGCATCAAGTTCTGTTCTTAATAAGGTATTTGGTCTAACTTTATATTTTTTGTTGTTTAGGGTATTACTTCTTATTTTCTTTCATCAATTGCTCATATAATTTTAGTTTTTCTTTAAGTTCTTTGTTTTCGGTAGAAAGTTCTTTAACTTCGGTAGAAAACTCTTTATTTTTAGTTTTCATTTTTTCTTTAAGTTCTTTGTTTTCGGTAGAAAGCGTTTTAATTTTA
Source organism: Candidatus Epulonipiscium fishelsonii (assembly GCA_001983475.1). GTDB lineage: Bacteria > Bacillota > Clostridia > Lachnospirales > Cellulosilyticaceae > Epulopiscium_A. The sequence goes on from LJHD01000300.1 coordinate 313, forward strand.
GTAACAGCTTCTTTATATTCCTGTTCAATTATTTCTCTTTCATACATAGCTTCAATTGCATTCATACTTAAATTCCCCTTTCCTTGTACTGTGTTTTTAAATGCAGTTCCTAGCTCTTTTAATTCTACATCTGTGGAAAGCACACATTTACTTGGATTTAATAAAAATTCTATAAATTTTCGTGTATGCTTATAGTTTTTACTAAGCTTTTTATAGTTTGACATATATACACTTACAATTTGTAAATGATCGAGTGTGCGTTGAGTTTCCTTTTCTGTTAATTGTTTTGTTACAATTGGAAGGCCTTTATATTCGGCGGGAGCAAACTTATTGGTTCCCATCAAGTAAAACCATACACACCTAGCTTTCTTGTTCTCTATATTATAGATATTCTTTTTATCTTTTTCCTCAGAGTTGGGTGTATACTCTCCAAAGATTCTGCCTATATATACTATTTCACGGTCAATTTCGTTCTGTCTTCTGGAGTTTTGCATCTCTAGGTTTATTTCTAATATTATTCCGCCTAGTTTAGCAGAGCTAAATTCTAATAACCTATCTAAATATATATCTTTGGAGCCTTGGTCTTTTCCTCCATATTTACTTTGTACCAGTTCTCCAACATATTCCAAATCGTCGATGTCTAGTAGTTCTCTTATAGCAGGTAAGATAAGCTTCATACTTTTAGTCACAAAATCTTTAAAGAGGCCATCATCTGTGGGGCTTACTCCAAATCCATCACTAATATCTTGTAGCCGTTTAACGTGATAAGTCTTATCTTTCAATATATCCTTTACAGTAGCTTCATATTTATAATACTTTGTAGTTTGGGATATAAATTTTAGATATTTTGATGCCAAGGGTTTTGTGCTATCGATACTGACCTTGGTTGCACCCAAGGTTTTTATAGAGTATTTACAGCCTGCTCCCATTATAGTACACAAATCATCTTTTTTTCTATAAAATTTATTGCCATCAATGGCTAGTGCTTCTAATGTATCTAAAATGTTTTTAGCTGACATTTATATCTCCTAGTATCTTTTTTGTAGAAAGTAGTTTCTATAGAATTATTATATCCTTCTGAAAAAAATTTTATTAGAAATCAAGCTATGTAAAAGCAGCCTCTATAGTAGTGTTTGTAAATAGAACTTGAAATGCATCAAGTTCTATTCTTAATAAGGTATTTGGTCTAACTTTATATTTTTTGTTGTTTAGGGTATTACTTCTTATTTTCTTTCATCAATTGCTCATATAATTTTAGTTTTTCTTTAAGTTCTTTAACTTCGGTAGAAAGTTCTTTAACTTCGGTAGAAAACTCTTTATTTTTAGTTTTCATTTTTTCTTTAAGTTCTTTGTTTTCGGTAGAAAGCGTTTTAATTTTAGTAACAGCTTCTTTATATTCCTGTTCAATTATTTCTCTTTCATACATAGCTTCAATTGCATTCATACTTAAATTCCCCTTTCCTTGTACTGTGTTTTTAAATGCAGTTCCTAGCTCTTTTAATTCTACATCTGTGGAAAGCACACATTTACTTGGATTTAATAAAAATTCTATAAATTTTCGTGTATGCTTATAGTTTTTACTAAGCTTTTTATAGTTTGACATATATATACTTACAATTTGTAAATGATCGAGTGTGCGTTGAGTTTCCTTTTCTGTTAATTGTTTTGTTACAATTGGAAGGCCTTTATATTCAGCGGGAGCAAACTTATTGGTTCCCATCAAGTAAAACCATACACACCTAGCTTTCTTGTTCTCTATATTATAGATATTCTTTTTATCTTTTTCCTCAGAGTTGGGTGTATACTCTCCAAAGATTCTGCCTATATATACTATTTCACGGTCAATTTCGTTCTGTCTTCTGGAGTTTTGCATCTCTAGGTTTATTTCTAATATTATTCCGCCTAGTTTAGCAGAGCTAAATTCTAATAACCTATCTAAATATATATCTTTGGAGCCTTGGTCTTTTCCTCCATATTTACCTTGTACCAGTTCTCCAACATATTCCAAATCGTCAATGTCTAGTAGTTCTCTTATAGCAGGTAAGATAAGCTTCATACTTTTGGTCACAAAATCTTTAAAGAGGCCATCGTCTGTGGGACTTACTCCAAATCCATCACTAATATCTTGTAGCCGTTTGACGTGATAAGTCTTATCTTTCAATATATCCTTTACAGTAGCTTCATATTTATAATACTTTGTAGTTTGGGATATAAATTTTAGATGTTTTGATGCCAAGGGTTTTGTGCTATCGATACTGACCTTGTTTGCACCCAAGGTTTTTATAGAGTATTTACAGCCTGCTCCCATTATAGTACACAAATCATCTTTTTTTCTATAAAATTTATTGCCATCAATGGCTAATACTTCTAATGTATCTAAAATGTTTTTTGTTGACATTTATATCTCCTAGTATCTTTTTTGTAGAAAGTAGTTTCTATAGAATTATTATATCCTCACTAGAAAAATTTTATTAGAAATCAAGCTATGTAAAAGCAGCCTCTATAGTAGTGTTTGTAAATAGAACTTGAAATGCATCAAGTTCTGTTCTTAATAAGGTATTTGGAAGTTTAAAGTATAATATATTTATACATAATTTATTTTAAATATACTTATAATTTTTAACAAAATAATTTTTTTACATTGAAACTTGCCCTTGGTTTTCTTGCATTTGTTTTTCTTGCATTTGTTTTTCTTGCATTTGTTTTTCTATTTCCCTTAATTGTTCTACTAACTCTAGTCTTTCTGTATATAATTGCGTTATCTTGTCATCATCAAATACAGGTACTAAATTATTTTGTTTAAATAAATTTAATGTAAACTGTAATTTTTCTCTTTCGTTATAAACTTCATTATCAGTATCTATATGCTTAACATAATCTGTATTATCCACTAGAATAGATGAACAAGGTATAGTAAATCCTATATGGGTATATGAGCTGGGAGGAAATGCTAGTGTGATTCCTTCGTGATGGAAACGATATATTCTATCTTTGTTATCAAAGTGCCAATCTATTGCATTTTGCACAATTTCTCTGAATGGGAAAGTTTCATCCATTATATTCTCAAGCTCATAGCTCGTGGGAAGCCTAAATCCTTCTATACCATTAAAATCGTATTCATTCACTGTATCTTGTGCTTCAGCAAAATTATAAGATATATTGTTATTATTATACGGAAAATAACGTAAATCAGCCCATAGCAGTCCTGTAAATTTATCCATTAAGACTCTATCTTTATTTTTAAAGGAAAACCATCTTTGGGCTTTAATCGCTTCTAAATTCGCTCCTCCTTCTAATTGTTGGTCAATTACACCTAATCTTATTAAAATTTCCTCTTTTTGTTTCTGTAAATTATTCATGTAACACCTCTTAAAATATAATATTTTAGTAAATGCTGATACGGTATATACGATGTTATTCCGTATCACAACTACTATATTTAGTCCATGTTTACTGACTATAATTAAATTATTGACAAAAAAACAGACTTTTAAACAATTGTTAATAGTCTGTTTTTTATCTGTAAGCTGAAATATTTATATCAGCAACAATTATCAACCAAAAATAGATGGAAGGAATAAACTAATTGCTGGTACAAAAGTTATCAGTAACAATGTTATTATCATACAAATATAGAACGGAAAAGTAGCTTTTACAACACGTTCCATAGGTACGTTTCCAACTGCAGAACCAATAAACAATACGGAGCCAACTGGTGGAGTTAAAAGTCCAATACCACAGTTTAAGATAACCATAATCCCATATTGAATAGGGTCAATTCCAATTGATGTTGCAATAGGCAACAATATTGGTGTTGAAATTAATATAATTGGAGACATATCCATAATGCAACCTAAAAATAGCAATATTAAATTTAGAAGCAACGCTAGTATAATTGGGTTACTAGTTAAATTTATAATAGCATTTGCTGCAAGCTCAGGTACATGCAGTGTAGTCAAGCAATACCCAAATATATTTGAGGTAGCAATCAATATTAACACTATAGATAAAGTGTCAATACATTGCTCAAGAACTTTCCATACGCCTTTCCAGTTCAATCCTTTGTATACATATACTGATATAATTAGACTATAAATAACGGCGATAGCTGCAGATTCTGTTGCAGTGAAAAGCCCACAAATTACACCTAGAACTACTATAATAACTGCTGCTAGTGCCCAAATTGATATACCTAGTTGTTTAATGAAATTTTTCAGACTAAATTTTTCACCTTTTGGGTAGTTTCTTTTTTTAGAAATTATGTACGAACCAACCATTAGTGATGTAGCTAATATTGCCCCAGGTAAATATCCAGCTAAAAATAAACTTCCAACTGAAATTCCCCCTGCTGTTGTTGCATAAATTACCATGTTATGGCTTGGTGGAACTAATAGTCCTTCACAAGAAGAAGTAATTGTAACAGCGGTAGAAAAGTCATCATCATACCCTTCTTCAACCATCATTGGAATTAAGATACTGCCCAAAGATGCAGTATCAGCGGATGCAGAGCCAGAAATTCCTCCAAAAAAATAAGAAGCAACAATGTTAACCATTGCCATTCCGCCACGCATCCAGCCTACACAAGCATTCGCTAGTTGGATTAATTTCTCTGAAATTCCTCCAGAACCCATTAAGCATCCCATAGTAATAAAAAATGGTACTGCCATTAAGGAAAAGTTACTAATCCCTGTCACCATTTTTTGAACTATAGTCGTTAGAGGTAATCCTTGGTACAACAAGCAAAATACAGAGGACAATGCCACTGCATATGCAATTGGAAATCTTAGAAATACCATTACAAGGAAACTTCCTAATAATATAATAATAGCCATCTCTTCAACTGACATATTACACTTCCCCCTTTCCAAATAACAACTTCACATTAGAATATAGTGATTCAAGCTGAAATATTATCATTGCAAGCCCAGCAAGAGGAATAGGAAAATACATCCAAAATCGTGAAACAGATGGCATACTTATGTAGGTTCCTTTTGATCCAATGTTTATAGCATATTCTAAACCGACCACAACCATAATAACCGCTAATGCAAACACTGCTACATCAGAAAGAACATCTAAAGAATAAAGAAGTTTTTTAGGCAAATACTTATCAAACGCTGTCATTCTTATATGTGCTTTGCGTCGTATTGCCAATGCAGCGGATAAAACAGCCATATATGCCATACAAGTAAGTACTATTTCTTCACTCCAAGCTGGGTCTGGTATGCTAGGAATGTATCGACTACACACAGAATACGAAACAATGATAATATCAACTATTAGTAAGAGTTTACACAATATTAACACTATCTTATATGTTAAATCATAAATTTTTTTCAAGCAATTCCCTCCTTATATAATGCTAATTAGATTTTAAATAGAAAAAGTAGAGTACTATCCTTTTATATATAGTATAGAGTCTTTGTATTTTAAAGTGGATTGGTTTTTGTTATGTCGCCTTAAGTCATAGCAACATACAACTTAATATTTTACTACCTAGCCTTGATTGAGTTTTAAACAGAAAAAGTAGAGTACTATCCTTTTATATATAGTACAGACTCCTTGTATTTTAAAGTGGATTGGTTTTTGTTATGTCACCTTAAGTCATAGCAACTACTACCTAGCCTTGATTGAGTTTTAAACAGAAAAAGTAGAGTACTATCCTTTTATATATAGTATAGACTCCTTGTATTTTAAAGTGGATTTGGTTTTTGTTATATCACCTTAAGTCATAGCAACTACTACCTAGCCTTGATTAAAAAATTTGTTTATTGGAGCAGGAGCAACGCTCCCACCCCCTTAATAAGTACATTTGTTATAACATCTAATTAGCTAAATCAAGTATTTGTTGGTACAATTCTTTGTTTTCTGCTGTTTCGTTTTCTATAACATCTTTTACCGCTTCTTTCCAAGGAGTTTTATCAGTAACTTCTACAACGTTTACTCCTTCTGCTTTAAGCTCTTTAATAACTTTACTTTCAGCTTGTTCTGAAATAATTCTATTGAATTTAGATGCATATTCCCCAGCTTCAATTAATATGTTTCGGTCTTCTTCTGAAAGTTCATTCCAAACTTTTTCAGAAATAATTACTTGGATTGCACCCAACGTATGTCCATCTAAGATTATAGTTGGAGCTACTTCATTAAAGGCTTTTGATTTGTAGTTAGAAACGGGTTGTTCTGCCCCATCTATAACACCTGTTTGTAATGCTGAATATAATTCGTTATAATCCACTGCTGTTGCTGAAGCTCCAAGCCCTTCAACTAATCCTACCATAACAGGGTCGTTTGATACACGCAATTTCAATCCAACTAAGTCTTCCCTGTCTTTAACTTCTGTAGATGTAAAGAAATGACGGAATCCTTCTTCACCATAAAATAACCCTTTAACTCCACTACCATTTTCAGATGGTTCTGCTAAAAATTCATCTGCTAAATCAGAATCTACAAATTTCCAAAAATGTTCACGGTCTTCAAAAGTAAAAGGTACAGATAAAAGCTTAGATTTTTCCCCTCCATATGATGTTAAGGCAAATGCGGATATACGTGACATATCAACTGTGCCTCCACCAGCAAGCATTTCATCCAATACAACTGTTTCTGAGCCCAACACTCCACTTGCTTGAACATCAATGTATATTCTACCACCTGATAACTCTGCAACTTTTTCTGCAAAAGCTGTTCCTGTCTGGCCCACTATTGAGTCCAATGGATTAACTTCTGCATATACTAAAGTTATTTCTGCAGCTGTTTGTTCTGTTGTTTTCTCTGTATTTGGAACTTCTGGCGCTGTAGGTGCTTGTAACCCACATCCAGATATTATTCCCATACATATCATTGGAATTAAAAATTTAAATTTCACAATAATCCCCCTTTAATAAAATATTCATATAATTCTAACTAAATTTAATGTGATAGCCATATTTTATCACAATCAAATTTCATCCGTCAATATATATTTATCATTTAATTAACAAAAAACAATCTGTTCTTTCATTAATTATTGTATCTAAAAACTATTTTTAAATTTCCAATGAAGCTGCTTTCTAATATTTTTAGCTTATAAGTACGTCTAATATAAAAAATAAACTTTCTTGTATTATACTTATAAAAATAATTTTTTAATATAAATTTTAAAGTATAAAAATAAAATTAAAAGTTAATAATTTAATAAGAAAAAAAACTGACTTTTTCTTTGTTATTTAGAAAATTAGTAAAATACGTTGTATATTGCTATATATTTTATGATACAGCCGAGTAAGACAGCTTTAAGATTATGTCTTTAAAAGGAAGTTACAAAAGAACACTTTTGAATATAATTTCCTATCTTATAAATAATGTACTAGAAAGGAAATTAATATGTTAAAAACAGATGAACTTTTAGCAATAGCTTATCATCTAGTTAGAGGAATTGATCCTTATACAAACGAAAAACTAGGAAAAGACCATTTAATTAATAACAAACATGTATATCAACTTTTAACAATTGCACAAAATAGTATACTTATTTCTGAAAGCAGAAATAGTATAGCTAAATGCAGCGAACTTCCACCTCATACAGGCAAACCATGGTCTAACGAAGAAGACACTCAATTAGTAACTGAATATGAAAATAAAACTTCTATAAAAAAAATAGCCAAACTTCATGGTAGAACCAGTGTAAGTATAATGGCACGACTTAACAAGATTTATCCACATTTGTATAAAAATTATTCTTCAGAAAGCTTTGAGAAAAATTTAACAACTTAAATACAAAAGTAGACTATAAGCAATTGCCTATAGTCTTTCCTTTTTTGAGTTATTCTATTTTAAATTGAGCTAATTGATTTTTTAAAGTTTCAATTTGAGTTGTTAACTCTTTGCTAATTGCTACGTTTTCCTCTGAAATCTTTGAATTTGTTTCTATTCCTACTGATAAAAGATTTGTACTTTCAGAAACTTGTTCCAAAGTAGTACTTTGCATTTTTGTATTCTCTAAGATTTTAATTGAAACATTATCGTTTTCAATAGTTGCTAATTTAATTTCTTCTAAAGCTTTTGATGTCAAATTAACTTTTTCTTCCCCTAGTGTTACTCTATCAAGATTAGTTTGAATTATACTTTGAATTTCTTTCACTGTATCTGAGCTTCTTCTTGCCAAGTCTCTAATTTCGTTTGCTACAACTGTAAACCCTTTTCCAGCTTCCCCAACTCTAGCTGATTCAATAGAAGCATTAAGAGCAAGTAAGCTAGTTTGATTTGCAATTTCATCAATTATAGTAATAATTTGTGATATTTGTTGTGTTGATTCGGTAATATCTTTCATAGCTAAAACTGTTTCGCTTGCAATTTCTTGTCCTTCTTCTACTTTGATTTTCATTTTCTTGCCAAGTTCATGACTTAAATTTATTTGAGAAATGCTACCCTTAATGTTATCAGTTATATTGTGTGTATTTTCTCTAAAGTTTTTAAGAAATTCACTTTGTTCAAGATTAGATTGTGATAAACTTTGAGCTGAAGTTGCAATTTCATTTGCTCCTTGGTTTACTTCATTTGCTGAATTTGAAGCCTCTGCTAAAAGCATCCTTAATTTAATTGATATATCAGAAAGAGATGTTTTTATAGGTTTAAACTCTCCACTAAAATCTTCTTTTGAAGTTTGTGTAAAATCTCCTTCTGAATAGGCCTTCAATATGTTAGTAATTTCATGTATATAACGCTGCAAAGTATTAGATATATCTGTAATGTTTTCTTTTAAAGTGCTTATTTCTGTACTATTTGCAGGAATATGGCTTGTATCTATTTTTAAGTCTCCTGTTTTAAGTCCAGACAAAGCATCAATCCCTAATTCAATTGGAAAAATATATTTCTTTGTAAATTTAATTATTATCCATCCGCTAATTATTATAGAAACTATGCACACTGCTAGGCTTGTCATTATCACTGACAATATACTTTTAGCTTTAATCTCATTTGGATAATTTGCCAGTAGCACCCAGTTTGTATTTGGTACTCTATTATACAAGGAAGCTGTGCTTTTTCCGTCATGATTTTTAGTGGTAGCCATTTCTCCTTCTTTTATTTCAACTAAAGAAGAGTAGTCTCCAATATCATTTATTAAAGTTGCAGAATCTTGCGTTGGGTTAAACTGTTCATTCTCATGTACAATAATTTCATTGTTTCCATTTAACAAGAATAAAGATGTTTCATTTTCTTGTGACAAATCATTTATAATTGTTGAAAGCCTGTCAATTGCAATATCTAGCCCTAAAACACCTCTAAGTTCATTGCTATTATCTATTAAAGGTTTTGCAACAGTTATTGTTAATCCTCCAAACGATGCATCTATATATGGATCCGTTACAATTAGTCCGTTCTCTTTAACTGCCTCTATATACCAACCCCTTTTTCGTGGGTCATAGTCTGGGCTTGGCAATCCTGAAGGAGCATAAAAGGACCCTTCCTCTGTACCAAGATAAAGATTTAATATTTCAGGAAAATTCTGCATCCGTTTTTCCAAATATTTATCGAAAGTTAGTAATATATCTGGGTTGAGGTAATATTCATTTGTTATTATCTCATCTGTTATTGTGCCGGCTAGTGTAATATAATTTTCTAGCCATCCACTAAATCCTGCTAGTGCTGTTTGAGAATTTAGTGATAATTGCATTTCTTTTTCTTCGTTTAATTGGTTATTAATCGTTATAATTTGTATAATAGTTGTGACTAGTAAAACTGTTACAATAATAATACTAAATATTTTTTTTATACGCTTTGCTAATGATAAGTTTTTCACTTTCAATTTCCTCCTTACAATTAATCATCATTTAATTATACATGTTATTTCATTTTTAGACCATACTTATATATTATTTACAAAAACTAATCTTAATAACAAAAATAAGTATTTTTTAATGGCATAGACAAAAATTTAACTGAATTATATTATATTTTATGGGAATTATTAGAAAATTAATTTTTTAATTTATTTTTTTATTATATAAATATATTTTTTGATATTATTTTTTTACACAATTTTTATTTAACAACTTAAAATAACAGGTTTAGTCATGTTGTTCATAAATCCGTGATTCATGAATAACAAATAAAGAAGACTATCTCAGAAAAAAGATAAGGATATTTTATAGCAAATATAAAATAAATTTTTTATTGACTATACTTCATAACTTATATTTTCTTTTTAGAAAAATCCTTGTATAAAAAATAAGAGAAAAAGCCCTTTTATCTTTTTCTCTTATTTTTTATTAGTTACATATTCTTGTTGCTTGCAGCTTTTCTTTCTTTTTCAATTGCTTTCAAAGCTTTTTTAGATCCTCTGGCAATGTCTTTTTCCAACTTTCTATCTTTAAAACTCACAAACAAGCTATTCAAATCATAATCTGGTGGATATAATTTTGTTGCGGAAATTAAAAGCTTAACTCTTTTTTCAAATATATCTATAATTTCATCATCTAAAAGTACCTTAACATTTCGATTGTCATCTTGTCCTTCATAGACAATTGCTTCTCGTTCTTTATCAGATAAATAAACTTTGTCGCCCTTTTGGTATATATAATAAGGCTTATTTACAATCTCTTCAGATTTTTTCCTAATCTTAGTCTCATCAACAAAGTCAAAATTATATTCCTTTGTATCAATATATTGTTTTGCACGCTTTAAGACATTTGATTGTATACCCATCTTCTGAGATATCCAAAGAGCATTGCTATCTCCTGATTGGCCAATTTGTAGTTGATACATAGGTTCAAGGGTTTCTTTTTTAAATTTCATGGCAGCATTTTCAAAATCGGGGTGGCTTGAGGAGTAGTTTTTTATTTCTCCATAATGAGTGGTAGCTACTGTTATAGCACCTTTTTTGTAGACTTCTTCTAAAATAGCAATAGCAAGACCTGCACCTTCGTTGGGTTCTGTTCCGCTTCCAATTTCATCAAACAATAGTAAAGTAGATTTATTAGTTTTATTAACAATATAGGCTAAGTTTTTAATGTGAGAAGAAAATGTACTCAATGAATTTTCAAGACTTTGGTTGTCTCCAATGTCTACAAATATGTTTTCGTATACAGCAATATCTGTACCATGTTGAGCACTAATAAATAACCCTAATTGTGTAGCAATAGTTAAAAGTCCCACTGCTTTTAATACAACTGTTTTACCTCCTGCATTTGGCCCAGTTATTATTAATGTGCGATAATTCTTTCCAATCTCAAAATTTAAAGGCACAACATTTCCTTCTAATAAAGGATGTCTTCCTTGGACAATTTTCGTATATCCATAATCATTCACTTGAGGTTTAATGCCATTTATAGATATAGCATATTTACCTTTTGCAAAGATTAGGTCATATTGGCCAATTACATCAATATTTAATTTTATCTTTTGACCAGCTTCATAAATTAACCCTGTAAGGCTAGACAAAACTTTATATTCCTCTATACTTTCTTCAACTTGTAGTGATAATAAAGTTGTTGTATGTTTTTGAACAGTTCTTGGTTCAATAAAAACTGTATTTCCTTTGCTTGATTCGGCAATGACAGTGCCTTCAATTTGATTTTTAAATGCGGATTTTATAGGTATAGTGTAATGTCCATTTCGATTACTAATAAAAAAGTCTTGAATATAGGTCTTATAAGCGGAGTTTCTAAGAAATTTCTCTAGCTTTTCTTGTATTTTATCTTGTTCAATTTCTATATGTCTTCTAATTTTTTTTAACTCTTTACTTGCCCCTGAATCAACTCTACCATTTCTTACGCTAAAGTTTATTTCTTCCTCGATCTTTTTATATGTGGTAATTATCTCACTATAACTACTAAGTGTTGGAGCATGATAGCTTTTAGATTGCATAAACTCCTTTAACTTACGACATCCTCTTAAGAATTCACTCACTTGTGTAAGCTCTATTGCCTCTAAGACAATCTCTTTTTCAACCTTATCTATAAGCTGATCAATTATTCCAATGCCTTGTATAGGAACTCCACCAACAGCTTCCAGCAAAATCTTAGCTTCTTCAGTTTCATCCAGCCTTTTCTTAACTGATTTTAAGTGAGAGGTTGGTGTTAAATTGTCTATTAATTTTTTCCCTAGTATACTACTTGCATAGTGTTTTAAATTTTTAATCAACAGGTCAAAATCCAACTTCTCTAATGTATTATTGTTCATATGTTTCCTCCAATTTATCAGAATTACTTTCTGTATAGGTAAAATACTTAAAATAGCAGCAACTACATTTGATTGTATTGTTGCATGAACAAATCTACCAAATCCCCTAGCTTATAAGTACATCTCATAGAATAAATATTTAACCAAAACAGCTGGTATGTATTCTATTTAATTAATGTAATCTCTTAATTCAATATTTCCCGATAACAAATTTTAAGATTTGGGTCAAATCCCTGCTATACGTTATTCACCAACGTATACAATAAAAAATTATAGCACATGCATATAACAAATACAATATTTATATACTTACTATATAAATAACACTATTTATTTATATTAATATAAAACAGGAGGAATAATTTATGCAATATAACATTTTTGGAGATATTTTACCAGGATTAGCTATCAATTTAGATAAAGGAGAAGAAATGTATACACAAGCTGGTGGAATGATTTGGATGGATGCCAGCATTACAATGGACTCTAATCTTAAAGGTGGGGTTTTTCAAAGCATAGGAAGAATGTTTACAGGAGAGTCATTGTTTATGGTTACTTATACTGCAAGGGAAAATGATTCTGAAATAGTCTTTGGTTCAACTTTTCCTGGAGAAATACTTCCTATTTCGCTAAATGGTAGATATGAAATCATTGCGCAAAAAGATGCTTTTTTATGCGCAGAGAGAGATGTCAAATTAGAAGTCACATTTACCAAAAAAATTTCTGCTGGTCTTTTTGGTGGTGAAGGATTTGTTTTGCAAAAAATTTCTGGGAACGGTATGGTATTTTTAGAAAGTACAGGATGTCTTGTTGAAAGAGAACTTTCAAGAGGCGAGAAAATCTTAGTTGACACAGGAAATATTGCTGCATTTGAAAGTAGTGTTGCATATGAATTGAAAGTTGTAAAAGGAATGAAAAATATTCTTTTTGGTGGTGAAGGATTATTTTTAACCAAATTGACTGGTCCAGGAAAAGTATGGTTACAAACTATTACTATTGATAATGTTGCAAACCGTATAGTTCCTTTTATACCTCCACTTAACTAAGTTTAAATCTACGAGTGCTATATAAAGGATAGTACTCTACATTTTTTATAAAAGTACTGTTGATAATGTTGCAAGCCGTCTAATTCCTTTTATACCTCCACTTAACTAAGTTTAAATCTAAAAATACTATATAAAGGATAGTACTCTAGCTTTCTCTCCTTCATCAGCGTAGCAACAACGGATTTATAATAAAATATATTAAGGGAGCATACCATAAACGATAAAGTTAACCCGAGGATTTGATTTTACAAGGAATATAATCTTTAAACTGTTATGTATAACAAAGATAGTCATGACAATGAATTAATAGTTAAAGACTTAGTGAAAGCATTTTTTGAGTTAAGTGGCACAGAAATATACTCAGATGATAAAAATATAAAAATAAATGAACTAGACGAAACAGATCCTGTATTTCAGGAAGTATTAAAATTTTATAATAGCTGCAAAGCAAAACCAAAGGTGAAAGATATGTTAGTTTAAGAATGTTATCCAGTGAAATAAGAGATAATGAGTTAAGATGGCTGAAAAAAGGCCGAGAGGAAGGTCGATTAGAAGGTCTTGAACAAGGCAGATTAGAAAGTATTGAGCAAATTGCTATAAATTTATTGATAATATTAGACAATAATGAAATAGTCGAGGCAACTCAATTAACATTAGATGAAGTAATAGCATTAAGAAATAAATATAACTAAATTTTAAAAGCTCTCCTATGTGAGCTTTTTTTATATAGTAAATTGTTCAAATATAAATAGTATTAGTAATTTGAAATAGTAGTAACTAAATTTGATTAAAGTATTAGTATACATAGAAAAATCGATTTCATTAATTAAATGTACTAAATAAGAGATTTAGTCAAGTTGTCCCTAAATCTCTTATCATGAATAAAACGAATTATTCAACAACATATTAATATTAAAATATAGTTAAAACATATAAATCCAACGCAATTTATTGATATAGTATAAAATTTGGACTAAAAATCAAAATAACAGAATAAAATATAATACACACTATAGTACGGCCTATAAGAAGCCCAATATATGTGTTGTAAATTATAGGGGGAAGGTATGATTAAATTATGAAAAAATTTACAAGTATACTTTGTAGTCTTGTACTTTTGACTAGTGGGTGCACACAAGCAACAGAAACTGTAGAGAAAAATTCTGATCCAGTAGTACAAAGTAAAGTAACAACCGCTAAAGATGATGTTAGTGCAGAAAAATCCGTCACTTTAGAAGAACCTATTGCTACAGAAGAACCTGTCGTTGCCGAAGAACCCGTTGTTGCCGAAGAACCTGTTGTTACAGAAGAGCCTGTCGTTGCCGAAGAACCCGTTGTTGCCGAAGAACCTGTCGTTGCCGAAGAACCTGTTGTTACAGAAGAACCTGTTGTTACAGAAGAACCTGTTGTTACAGAAGAGCCTGTCGTTACAGAAGAGCCTGTCGTTGCCGAAGAACCCGTTGTTGCCGAAGAACCTGTTGTTACAGAAGAACCCGTTGTTGCCGAAGAACCTGTTGTTACAGAAGAACCTGTTGTTACAGAAGAGCCTGTTAAGAAAAGCACTTTGGCAGAAGATATTAAATACCAAGAAAATACTTTAGTGCTAGAGAAATTTGACAACGAGATAGCGAACGAGATAGGAACAATTATTGCTGAATTAGCAAAAGAGAGAAATAATGCAGTAACAATTAGTGTAAGATTAGCTAATGGGCTTACTGTATATCAAAGATCAATGAATGGTGCTATATTGAGTGGCGCAACTTGGTTGGAAGCAAAACATAATACTGTTATGGCTAGAAGTATTAGCTCATTAGGACTTTTTGCTTCTGGAAGAACTCTTGAAAGCTTAAAACTTAACGGAAATTACGCTAATGTTGGTGGAGGATTTCCTTTAAGAGTAAAAAATGCAGGAATAGTTGGAAGCGTTTTAGTAGCAGGATTGTATCATGTAAATGACCATAACCTTATAATTGAAGGTTTAAATGCTTATTTAGGGACAGATGTTCCACTGATTAATGAAGATAATTACAAGTAAAATTAAGGAATTCATTTTTAAAAATATAGTTATAAAAGCCTTCCACAAGTATGGGAGGTTTTTTTGTAATTGTTATAACATTGTTTTTACCAAACTTCAGGTTATCAAAAATAATAAAAAGATTAAAATCTGTTAAAATTTTTATTAAATATTGTATATTAGTAACTATTTATTTCTAAATAGTTACTCTAATTGGGTGTAATCCTACACCGCTTATCCCATCTGCATAAGCATTAGGGAATACTAGTTGATTT
>LJHD01000301.1 GCA_001983475.1 Candidatus Epulonipiscium fishelsonii
TACCCTAACATGTTTCTTCCCACTAGCACATGTTGTCCAATATAATCGGTATTACTCAAAAATGTATATTTATGCATATTTGTGCAATTTGTACACCTCCCTTCCTGCAATACTACATTGCCATTTATATTAAATAACCTTCAACTATGGAGCGAAATTATTATTTGTTTCAAAGACAGAATTAATAACTACATCTTTCAAAACTATAATATTTTGTCCTTTAATGACCTGCACTAATCTAAATAGACTAGCAGAAGTGAATTTGTCCTTTAATCAGTTTAGCATCTTTTCTGCATCCTCATAATCTATTTCATAATACTGTACTATATTTTTTCATAACAAAATTTAAAATTTCTTCACCTTCACGCAACACTTTATTTTCATTAATAATACAATAACCACGCTTTTCAAAAAACGCTCTAGCAGTAATAGAAGCATGTGCAGTAAATGTGGAAATGCCATACATTGTAGCTTGTAGTTCAAGTTCTGTTAAAATTACTGTAGCAATACCTTGCCCTTGATAATCTTTATGGACATATAATCTATCAAGATATCCATTGCTGTCCATATCCCCAAACCCTACAATTATATCGTTTTCTTCCACTATCAAAGTATTGTGGTCTAAAAATGATTTATTCCACTTATCTACATTAATTTTACTCCACCCATCCAGCTGAGCCTTAGTATAATCTTTTATGTTAACTGCATGTATAGTATTAACCAGCAATTCTATAGTTTCAAAACAATCCTCTGTTTTATATTTTCGTATCTTCATAGTTTTTATTCTCGACTTTAATTATTTTCATTTAATATAGCAGCTTCCCTTTATACTCTTTATAGACGACTGTCCCCCAAATCCTACACTTATATCATTTTCTTCCACTATCAAAGTATTGTGGTCTAAAAATGATTTATTCCACTTATCTACATTAATTTTACTCCACTCATCCAGCTGAGCCTTAGATGTATAGTATTAACTAGCAACTCTATAGTTTCAAAACAATCCTCTGTTTTATATTTTCGTATCTTCATAGTTTTTATTCTCGACTTTAATTATTTTCATTTAATATAGCAGCTTCCCTT
>LJHD01000302.1 GCA_001983475.1 Candidatus Epulonipiscium fishelsonii
ATAATGGAAAAGAAAAATTCAATTGGACAATTTATGTTTAATAATGCAATGTATTTTGTACTAATAGGTATAATTGGTTTTATAATTTTTATGGATAGTAGCTTTATATCTCCAAGAAATCTTCAATTTATACTTACTCAAGCTTCTACTCGTCTTATATTAGCAATTGGAGTGGCAGGGCTATTGATACTAGCAGGAACAGATTTATCTGTTGGGCGTATGGTAGGACTTTCAGCAGTTGTGACTGCTTCATTGTTACAAGCGTCTGATTATGCAAGAAAAATTTATCCCGAGCTTCCAAGTGGACCTATAATGATTTTTGTAACATTAATAGTTGTAATAGTTATTGTGGGAAGTTTATCTGCTGTTAATGGAATAATTATTGCAAAGCTTAATGTAACACCTTTTATTGCTACATTAGGAATGCAACTTGTGGTATATGGAATTAATTCATTGTATTTTGATGCTGTTGGAGGGTCTCCAATTGCAGGATTAGATCCATTATATACTAAGTTTGCACAAGGAAGTATACCGATAACTGAAGATTTTCAACTTTCATATCTAGTAATTTATGCAGCAATTTCAACTTTTGTTATGTGGATTATATGGAACAAAACAAAACTTGGTAAAAACATGTTTGCTGTTGGTGGAAACAGAGAAGCAGCGGAAGTATCAGGAGTTAACGTACCAAAAACAATTATTATGATTTCAATTATTGCTGGTATGTTGTATGGATTTGCTGGATTTTTAGAGCTTGCACGTACAGGAAGTGCAACAAATAACTTTGGAAATGGCTATGAACTTGATGCTATTGCAGCCTGTGTGGTTGGAGGAGTTTCATTTAATGGAGGAGTTGGTAGCATTGGTGGAATAATTACAGGAGTATTAATTTTCCAAGTTATTAACTATGGATTTGCCTACATAAACATTAGTCCATATATTCAATATATTATCAAAGGACTTATTATTATTATTGCTGTTGCAATTGATATGCAAAAGTATATTAAAAAGAAATAAATTTTTGTAAAAAAAGAGAGTAGTTGCCTACTCTCTTTTTACTAGTTATCTAAAAATTGTTCAAATACGTCTGAATAGTCGTCTTCTTCAAAATTTTGAACACTAGAAAGTTTATATAAAATTTTATATAAATCTTTAGCTTGTTCACTTTGAGCTTTATTTATATCAACATTTATTTTATCTCCACCAATTATAAACTTAACTTCAACGTCTCCATCAAATCTACCTGCCAGTTCAAATTCAACATCTTCAAGTTTATGGCGATTAAATTCATATCTATCTAAATCTGTGCCTTTTAATCTATAATAACCTTTATTAGTAAAGCAATGTTCCTCATCAGGAGATTTAATTAAAAAGCATACAAATTCTCCGTCTTCATAAGAAATATAGTTATCTACTTCAGCATTTTTAAAGTCTCCTCTAGACAAAAATACCCCATCATTATTTCCAAACAATCCAAACATTTATTTAACTCCTATCAATTAATTTATTACTTGCTACTAAAGTAGAAAGATTTTAATTCTTTCCATCATGGTATTGTTAGTGAGTAGTAGCTTTGCCTCATTACAATACAAGCTTTTCTATGTTTCTATAGAATTCCTAGTCAATAGATCCATTGATCCAAGGTTACCCAGGCTAACAAGGGTTGCTTCAACCTCATGTAAAATTATTAGATGCTTGGTTTTAGCATCTACTATATTATTGTCACATTATTAAATAGTTA
>LJHD01000303.1 GCA_001983475.1 Candidatus Epulonipiscium fishelsonii
CAATGGAAAAATATTAATTGGTGATATTCCTGAAAAGTTTAAACAAAATTGTAAGTATCATGAAACGATTGCATATAGCTTAAATTATGCATTAGATTTAAATAAACAAAAAATAATATATCATAATAAAGGTATAGAGTCTAAAATTTTAATGGGGCAACAATTAGAAGCTATTACACAAAGCATTTGTAATTTGACTACTGAAATAGAAGAAGAAGTTAAATTTAATAGAGAAGAAGAAGCAAAATTAATAGAACAAATAAAATATCAAGGGATAAAAGTTGATGAAGTTATAGTCATGGAAAGTAGAGAAAAACTAAAATCTATAGAAGTATATACTCGCCCTTGTGAAAAAGAAATTGGTTTTGAAAAGAGACTAATTAAAGCTGTTGAAAGAACGAGAGGAACCAAGTTTATTATAGAGAAACACCAATGTAATACTGATGGGTGTTATTTTAAATTAGTAGCAAAGCAGAAATTTGGAGTTGTAGCAGGAACAGCAAGCTGTGCAAAAGGTAAATTTTCTGGTGATGTTCATAGCTTTATGGAATTAGAAAATAGTCAGTATCTATTGGCATTGGCTGATGGTATGGGAAGTGGAGAACTTGCACAAAAAGAAAGTGTAGCCACTATTGAAATGCTTGAAGAATTTATGACTTCTGAACTAGACTATCAAGTTGCTTTAAAACTTATTAATTCAAATTTAGTTTTAAAATCAGAAAATGAAATTTTCTCTACAATAGATGTAGTTCTGATAGACTCTACTACAGGACTTGCAACTTTTCTAAAAGCTGGAGCAGCAACTAGCTTTGTTTTAAGAGGAAATGAAATATTTACTATTAGTTCAACTAGTTTGCCTGTTGGAATTTTAAGAGATTTAGATTTAGAACAACATGAAGTACAATTACAAAATGGTGACATTGTAATTATGGTAACAGACGGATTACTAGTTACTCAAGACGATGTATTAGGGCGTGAAGAAACTTTCAAACAGTTTATAATGGAAACAAAATCACGTGATCCTCAACATATTGCAGATTATTTACTAGAAAGAAGCAGAAGTCTTCTTGCTGGTGACTATACAGATGATATGACTGTTGTTGTTGGACGTATTTGGGAAAAATATATGTAAAATATACTTATAATAGAAAAAAGGAACACAAGATGCTTCTTTTTTCTATATGTAAATAAAGTATAATTACTAAACAAGGTTAGGGCCTTTATTAAAACTAAAAGTTGCATTCTATTGACATTCCTCACAACTAAAGGTAGGGGATTCTAAAATGATTAAGGGATAAATTCATTTATGCTAGTCCAATTGAATAAGGTATGCCATTGGTCTTCCTAGAATAGAACATTATAGTTTTCTAGATGAATTTACT
This sequence comes from Candidatus Epulonipiscium fishelsonii, assembly GCA_001983475.1. Classification (GTDB taxonomy): domain Bacteria; phylum Bacillota; class Clostridia; order Lachnospirales; family Cellulosilyticaceae; genus Epulopiscium_A. The sequence continues at coordinate 1,383 of LJHD01000303.1, forward strand.
TTTATCCTAGATTCTAGACATGTAGTCTTTTTAGATTTACGACGTTTTCTTGTTGTGCTTCACTTTAGAAATATTTTCGGAACATTGAATATTCGCAATTAAAAAGTGCTCTAATGTATTTAGTTGTAGTTATATAATTACATAAAGTTTAATAGCCTTATATCCCCATAGCTAAAGCTAGGGGCTTTACGGCTTATTTGACGATTCTTCAAAATATTCGCTTTTTGATAATAGTGATAATATAGGTTAAAATAGTTATTGTCTTGACATCTACATTCCTGCTTGCTTCTTTTTGATTTTACTTTATGGTTACCTCATTTTATATTCTATTTTTTATTACTTTATAGGGTATAGTCGAGGGCATTTTATTTCCAGGGCACTTACTTAGGATATTTTCAAATTGATTAATTTTTTCTTTCTCAAGGCCTATTATGGGAATAGTATTATTTCTAGTATTATTAAGCTGCATTGAGGGAAAACCATGGACACTAGTTTGAACCAAAATAACAGATTTATGAGTAACTTAACTAAATCTGTTATTTAAGGATATTATATATTAGCTGAGCTCTAAAGAAATTTCTTTAGGCTTATTTCTGGTGTCAAAAATATTTTGAGATGAAATATGCAAAAACAAACTTATCCTTAATCTTTTGTTGAAAACAAATATTATTACACTATAAAGAAATAAGCTTTATATATTAATGGATCTACTATCTTTTTTTCGTATTTTCCAGCAACTATATTTAATCTAGTGTATTTTTTCCTGCTTATTTTATCATATAAATTTTTGTCTCTTTTAGCTCGTGTATATTTTTTGTATAC
>LJHD01000304.1 GCA_001983475.1 Candidatus Epulonipiscium fishelsonii
AAAAATAATAGTACCAGTATTTGCTCCTATACTTTTACTTGCCTCCACAAACTCTTGGTCTTTTACGCTTAAAACAGCTGCTCTTACAATCCTTGCGTATGATGGAACTCCAGATACACCAATGGCAAGCATTACATATACTAAACTTGAACCAAATGCTGCAACTATTGTGATTGCCATCAATATACTAGGGATAGCAAGTAAAACGTCCATACATCTCATTATAGCGTTATCAATTTTACCACCATAATATCCTGCTATAGCCCCTAAGGTTCCGCCTAGCAATAGTGATATACCTACAGAAACTAATCCTACCACCAAAGAAACTCTGGTGCCATGAATTATTCTAGCTAAAATATCTCTACCATATTCATCCGTTCCTAGCCAATTTTCTGCGCTTGGTCCTTGTAATCTTTTGCTAAGGTCTTGTGTGATTACTTTTGTGTCATAATCAGCTAAAACATCTGCAAAGATTGCGACGAATACTAACACTAATAATATTGCAAGCCCAGCCATAGCCATCTTATTTTTTCTAAGCCTTTTCCAAATTTCTGAAAGATTGCTTCTTTTTTTATTCATAACCACACCTCCTTAACTATATTGTGATTTAATACGTGGGTCTATATATGCATATAAAATATCCACTAGTAAATTTACAATACTAAAACATATTGAAAAGATAATTACACATCCCATTACAGATGGGGTATCTTTTGCCTTTATACTATTTATTAAAAATGATCCAACGCCAGGCCAAGAAAATACTGTCTCGGTTAAAACAGCTCCACCTAAAAGTGCTCCAAATTGTAATCCTATTACGGTTACAACAGGGATTAGTGCATTGTTTAAAGCATGTCTGCCAATTACAATTTTTTGTTTAACTCCTTTTGCTTTTGCTGTTCTTATGTAGTCTTGTCTAATGACTTCAAGCATTGATGAGCGTGTTGTTCTAGTGATATTTGCCATGCAACCTGTACCCAAAGTTATTACTGGTAGCACGAAATTTTGCCATCCTCCCATTCCGCCAGAAGGAAGCCACCCAAAGTTTAAAGAAAACACTATAATCAACATAAGTCCAAGCCAAAAGTTAGGGATAGCTACCCCTAATAAAGCAAATATCATACTTGCGCTATCTAAAGCAGAATATTGTTTTGTTGCAGAAATAATTCCAATTGGAATTGATAACATAATTGCAAATATCATTCCGCCCAGTGCTAATTGAATTGTAGCTGGAAATCTGCTCATGACCTCACTGAACACAGGCCTTCCAGATTTATATGATTCTCCCATATCCCCTTGAACTAAATCAAGCATATAATT
>LJHD01000305.1 GCA_001983475.1 Candidatus Epulonipiscium fishelsonii
AAGATACGAAAATATAAAACAGATTTGTTTTGAAACTCTAAAGAGTTGCTAGTTAACATTACATCAAAATAATTAAAGGATGGGTGGAGTAAAATTAATGTAGATAAGTGGAATAAATCATTTTTAGACCACAATACTTTGAATAGCTGGTTAATACTATACATAGTTAACATAAAAGATTATACTAAGGCTCAGCTGGATGGGTGGAGTAAAATTAATGTAGATAAGTGGAATAAATCATTTTTAGACCACAATACTTTGATAGTGGAAGAAAATACGATATAATTGTAGGGTTTGGGGATATGGACAGCAATGGATATCTTGATAGAATATATGTCCAAAGATTATCAAGGGCAAGGTATTGCTACAGTTATTTTAACAGAAAACTTGAACTACAAGCTACAATGTATGGCATTTCCACATTTACTGCATGCTTCTATTACTGCTAGAGCGTTTTTTTAAAAAAGCGTGGTTATTGTATTAAATGAAAATAAAGTGTTGCTTGAAGGTGAAGAAATTTTAAATTTTTTGTTATGAAAAAATAGTACAGTATTATGAAATATAGATTATGAGGATGCAGAAAAGATGCTAAACTGATTAAAGGACAAATTCACTTCTGCTAGTCTATTTAGATTAGTGCAGGTCATTAAAGGACAAAATATTATAGTTGAAAGAGATGTAGTTATTAATTCTGTTTGAAACAAAAATAATAATTTCGCTCCATAGTAAAAGGTTATTTAATATAAATGATAATGTAGTTTTGCAAGAGGAGGAGTACAAATTGCACAAATATGCGCAAATATACATTTTTGAGTAATACCGATTATATTGGACAACATGTGCTAGTGGGAAGAAACATGTTAGGGTATTTTGACTTTTCGTAAAATAAAGCAGTGGAACCGTCTGGTAGTGGATGAAATAAATCTGTTCTAGTCCAATCGAACACAGGCATAAAGTTATAGCAAATTACTTTTACACCAAACTCTTTTAAGTTTTTAATAGTTGTCTTGTAATTTTCGATATACTCATCCCTAGTTGGTAATCCAATTTTAATATCATCATGTACATTAACAGACTCTACAACGTCCATATGAAACCCATAGGGCTTAAGTTGAATTTGTACTTCTGCAATTTCGTGTTTTGTCCAGACTTCACCAGCCTGTTTGTTATGCAATGCCCAAACAATATTTGTAACACCTGGAATTTGCTTGATGTCAGCTAAAGAAACGCTGTCGTTTCCCTCACCATACCACCTAAAACTCATTTTCATGTTGTTTCTACCTCACTGTTCATTATTATTTTCGGATGCATGTACAAATATTACCCACCCATTATACATTATAATTCCAAAATATTACTAGAGTTATACTACATTACTAAAACTAATTTGGGTTTGGAGCAACGCCCCGATTGAATTATTTACTTTTTTGCTCCTGAATGCTCATGAGAAATTAAAGATTTATTTAATTAAATAGCAGCTACTAATTTATGTTATGCAAAATAAGGATAGGCTACCTAAAAAACGGTAGACTATCCCTACGGAATTTATACTTTACTAAAATTTTTAGTAATAGTACTTTGCATAGCATCAGCTTGTTTTAATTATATTGTTCTAGTTAATGATAGGCTCCCTAAAAAACGGTAGACTATCCCTACGGAATTATACTTTACTAAAATTTTCAGTAATAGTATTTTTAAATAGTAACTAATTTATAGTGGTGGAAGCTCCCCAACTAGCAATTTTAATTTTAACTAAAAGTATTTCATATACCTTAAATGAAACGAATTTATAGCAGTTGTTCCCAGCGAGCCCAAAAGTTTATTATTTACATAAGCACCTATTGGAGCACCTACTATCGGTAAAATTTGTAATAATTTTGCAAAGTCAATATAATCTCTATATTCTCTTTGAAAGTTTTGCCAATCCAAATTGCTCATATCTTCAGGAATAGTCTTTTTATATTCATCCCAATTCTCTAAGCGCGAAAGTATAACTTTCTTTGACTTTTGCGGAGAAAAAGCTAGATGAAATATTAAAAGCATATATACCCTTTCACGGACAGAAAATGTGTCATATCCGTAAATAGCAGATAGTTCATATAACATCTTCATTTTAATACTAAGCAACAGAGGAAAATCCATGAGTCCAAGAACAATCCCTCCCATACCTGTATAGGCACCTTCTATCATAGCCATTCTTTTATGGTAAGATATTTCTCTATATGCCATTTTATCTCGCCTTTGTAAAGATGTTCTTATTATTGGAGGGTTGGGTATATAATCAATTCCTAATATTACTGCTTTTACCATTCCTTTAACTGCTTCAGTCATTATTTGATGATACTTTTCAGGATAAATTGAATTTAATTTATCTTGAATGCCTTGAGCTTTTTGCTTAATATTATTTTCTGGCTCTGATATTTCAGCAATCCATTTTGAAACTTCTCTTTCTATTTTATAATAGTAAGGATTATAATTCATTAAATACCCTCCAATAACTTATTTCTTATATAATTTATAGGCGTGTAAATCTCTTCTATCTTTTGATGTTTAATATAGTTTATTAAATTTCTTTCAAGTTTAATATTGTGTTCAATCCATCTAATTTTATTCATTAGATTTTTATAAGTTAAATATTCTACTTTGATACAATGAGATATACACATTTCATCCATTATGTTCTCAACTTTTGGGTCGTATGATATTGCTATTATAGGAACCCCTACTGAAAAAGCCATAATAAGACTGTGCAACCTCATTCCAATTATAAAATCAAAACAAGCTGTGTATGCCAAAGTTTCATCTATATTCAAAGACTTTATAATATGGATGTTTTTGCTATTAACTGCACTAACTACACCTTTTGCTACTTGTAAATCTTGCTTATATTGCATACAAATCATATAAATTTCATAGCCATCTTTTATAAGCCTTTTGCTAACTCTAGTAATAACATTTATTAATGATTTATTATTTTTCCATGGTCTTAAATAAATTCCAACTTTCTTTGTTGATTTAAGTTTAGCTTTAATGTCAGAATAAATTTCAAAATTCAAATTTATCCCAAAAACTGGATCAATAGATACTTCAATAGGAGTTTTTATATTCATACTTTCTAATAATTGCTTTGATTTAGCTTCTCTTACAAAAATATGGTTTACTTTATTAGCAACTATTTTTACAAGAAATTTATTCCAAGAATGATTAATTGGTCCAATTCCTTGTGAATAAAACACTACTTGTTTATGCATTAAAATAGCAAGCTGCACAATACCCAAATAGTAAGGAATAGTTCTATAGCTTGTTACATCCTGCAAAAGGCTGCCTCCACCACTTATTACCATGTTACAAGACCTAATGCTACTAAAAATTCCTTTTATGTCCCATCTGCTAATTGCGTTTACTTTATAATTTAATTTTGTTGACTCTGGGTCATTAGAAAGTATAGTGATATTGATATTTGGTATTTTATCTTTAAGCATTTTTATCATGGTATATAAAATTGCTTCATCACCTATATTGTTAAATCCATAATACCCTGATATAACTACTCTTTTTTTTATTATCCATTGATTTATCACCTAACTAAATTTTAAAACTAAATTTTAAAAAATATATTAAAATGCCCCCTATTATTAGCCCAAATCCAATTGAGTATACACTTCTTATAACCGAAATTAAAAGTGGAGTGTGAACATGTGCAAACGTATTAATTAAAGATATTGGCCCAATTGTTCCCATTAGCATTGCTGGATACTTTATAATTTTCAAATTAAAATACAGTCCAGCTAGTAATGCAGGATACCCAATTAAAAATTCTTTAGTTCTTGGACGCACTCCTAAGAGATTGTCTAGTGTACTTCTAAATGTTTTTTCTATATCCGAAATTTCTCCGTTTCCTGTTCTTATAATATAAACTCCAACCATTCCTATTCCAAGCAAAAATAACAAAATGCCACTTGTAACAAGAGTTGATTTTTTTAATCGCTTTAACTCATAAAATATTTGGTCGTGGTCTTTATACAAAACAACAAGCGCTATTATTAAAACAGGGGCGATATGAGCTAACTTCACTCCTCTAAAACCATCTAGTCCTAAGCTATAATTTGCATGGCTTAACAGGCCAACAATTATCAAGGCGCCTAGAACTGTTATACCTAAAATCTGAAAAAATTTTTGTATACATATGCGTATACTTATTGAATACGGCTTGCCTCTACAAAATATTAAGATACTATATACAGGAAAGACAATTGAAGTAATTAAAGCCATACTTTGTAAAGTTAAATCTTTTTGCAAGAATAAACCTGTAATGTATGAAATTCCTATTAATCCAGACAAACTTAACCCTATTTTTTTTAATCCAAGATTTATACCAAGCAAACTGCTAACTGCAGCTGTTCCCATCCCTATAAATATTAAAAATATTATAGGTGTTTGTTTGTAATCATATTCTAATTTTCCATCAGAAATAACGTATCCATTAGTTCTAGCTTTGTATATAAATTCGCTCAAATCTGTATATAAGCTTTTTGGGTCTTTATACACAAAAATAAACATTTTTATACTTCGTTCTGTTAAAGCCAGTTCATATCTGTCCACTGTATCTGGAGTTGATATGTACGGAACCTTCTCATCTGAATACATCCTAATAACTTGATATCTACCATTCTCATCTTTAGTAGCTTCTGCTAACTCATCAAATCCTGCTTGGTCTTGTGAAAAAAATTCTATAAACCCAAGCCCATATTGCGCAACAAATTCTACTAAAGCAGGAGTTATCTCTATTTGCTTGTTTCCAAAGAATATATATCCCAGATTTTCTATTTTACTTAAATTTTCTATCTGAGTATTATCCTCGAGCTCTGGAGAAATAATAAATCCCATATCACTTAAAATTTTCAACTTATTAAAATCAAAGTCTTTTTGCTTAACTAAGATAGTGGTTATACTTCTATCTTTAAGCTCAATCAATATATCTTCTATTTTTTTATCTTCGTCTAAACTCATTTTTAAAATATCTTCATAACGAATTCCAATTTGTATGTTGTTTTGACTTTCTTCAGAAAGTATTCTTTGCCATGCAATGAACAAAGATAATATCATTGATATTGCAATTATTACATATAATAATTTTCTCATATTTTACCCTCCTTTCTATATTTATTTTTTTAAATTAATTTATCTAATATTAAAACTCCTGTACCAGGTAAATAGTAACTAAATTTATATTGCTACAGAATAAAGCTCCTGTGATTTCAGCTTGTAAGTACGAAAACTATATAAAATTTTTATAAAAACATAAGTATATTTATTTAATGGATAAAGTGATTTCGAGACAAAGCTTCTCTTTAAAATTTTTAACCTAAGTATTGCTATAAAACTTCTATATCAATAACTTGTGAACTATAAATTTGTACCCATTTTGTATACCACTCTATATTTGCTCCTACGTAAATTTCTGTTCCTGCAGCATCAATGAAAATATTTTCCTTTTCTCGTCCTTGTGTTTCAATTGTAATATCAACAACATATCTATCTGGAACTTCCATAGGTATTAGTTCATATTCCAGATTACTTTCATAGTTAACAAAAGGCATTTCATTCACGCTTAATATTTTTCCTATTAAAGTATTTGTTTCAGAATCATAAACATCTGCAAATGAATTATTTATTTGTTTATTTAGTGCATCTACGGTATAGTGTCGTACATCTTTTATTCTTACAGTATATTGTATTGTTTTTATATTTTCTACAGAGTTATCTCCATCTCTTAATATCACAAAAATTAAAACAGCTAAAATTATACCCACAATCATTATATCAACAAAGTTTATTTTTTTATCTTTCATTTATACTACCGCCTTTAATTTCCAAGATATGTGCTTTTGAAGAATATCCTGGACCTTTAACAAATATTCCTTTGCCAACTTTTATAGGGGTGCTTCCAACCATTATATTTGCTGGGTCTTCCTGAGCCATAACTTCAATTGTAATTAAACCATTATATTTTTTTGGCATAACTACTTCTTTATACGCTACATTCTTTGCATCAAATATTAAAGTTTCTACTGGTTCTATCATTACATCACTTATAACTGCTCTGTCAACATTATCAACTGTTAAATAAATTTCATCATTAGGCTGTATTGGTTCTAGCAATGCCATTTCTACATTCGCAATCTCTGCTACAAATGTATAAGGAACTTTGTTTTCTAACAAGCTTATATTTTCTCTATTCAGTAACTTTATTCCTAGGCATAAAACACCGATAATCACAAGTGTAATTATCCCATCTATCCAGTTAAATTTTACCTTCATCTATTAGCAAGGATACTCCCTCTCATAATAACGGATTTAGAAACAGCATAACTAAATCTGTGGGAGTGTCCTTGCAGCCTCCTTTCTGTTAAAAACCTTTTATCCAATTTCTTACAGCTTACATCAAAGCTTTCTAATATAAATCCTTTTTTGTTATCACACTCTACCTTTTAAAATTTTATCGTAAAAATTTTCTGTCTGCCTAGTCATTCTACTAGCTGTAAATCGCTTATTATATATTTTTTTAGCATTTTGTTTCATGTAATTGTATAAATCTGAGTTATCTAGAATTTCACATGTTCTTTTTACAAAAGCTCTAGAGTCTTCCACAGGCACAACAAATCCATTTTTTCCATGTCTTATAACCTTTGGATTGCCTCCAATATTAGAAGCAACAGCAGGAATTCCAGCGCTCATGCCTTCCAACAACGCTAAACTTTGAGCTTCTGTGTAAGACGTATTTAACTGTACATCTGTTATATTTAAAATGTCTGTTATATTATCAACAAATCCTATAAATGCTATATTATCTTCCAACTTATTTTTTTTAATTAAATATTTTATACTACTTTCTTCTATTCCTGTGCCAGCCATAATTGCTTTTATATCTGATCTTTTTACAGACAAAATCCTTATGCTCTCAATAAAAACTTCATGCCCTTTTTCTTTTGAAATTCTTCCTATAATACTAATTACCTTATCATCTGGTCCAATATTATATTTTTTCTTTACTTCATCTTTTTGTTCCTTTGAATACTCTGGTATAGGGTTTACCCCATTATATATTATTTTAATCTTCTTTTTATCCACTCCCATATTGGTAAGCACCTGGACACATTCTCCCACAACACCAATGACTCCATCACATGTTAAATTATTTATAATTCCTTTTACCTTAGATTTTAATCTTAATATAGGCAAACCCTTTTTATTATAATTTACATCTACATAATGTCTTGTATATATTATTTTTCCAATGTTACTGGCTTTAGATGCAACTCTTCCAGAAAAACTAGCATGAGTGTGCACTATATCTGGTTTATATTTTTTTAATACTTTTCTAATTTTAAATACGTCTTTTATATTAAATGATTTATCTGGTACAATATCTACTTCTATTACTTTGCCATTTGCTTCTTGTAATATTTTTTTTAGCTGGCTTCCTCTTGGCAGACAAAAATATAATTTATATTTACTCTTATTCGAATTTTTCAGTAAATTTAACAAATATCGTCCTGCTCCTCCAATATTTGTGTCACTACAAATATGCATTATCTTTATCATGTCCTTTTTCCTTTCTACTCTTCTATTGTACGTAATCTTGCAAATGAAGTGCCAAAGCATAAAAACATCCAAAATATAAGTACTATCCTAAAGTTAAAAAACGGATAATCAAACATACCTTGTATATAAAAACCTGTGATACCTGTTAGTATAGCTAAACTAATTAAACCTACAGCTTTATCTTTATCCAAAAAACTTTTTGAGCAGGATTTAATAAATCTCCAAGTTATGAGCAAAAACATCCACAACCCAATTATCCCTCCTTCAATAAAAACTTGGATAAAAACATTATGCGAGTGCAAAGCCGGAATATAGTAATATGCATAGAAAGGATACAAAAATTCATACGCCCCTGACCCCAGCCCTATTCCTGTTAACATATGGTCTGCACCCATCCTTAAAGAAGAAAGCCAAATTTTAATTCTTATAGCCGTTGAGGTATCTTCCATATTTCCAATGCTTAAAAGTCTTATTATAATATTTTCTGGTAAAACAAACGGGACCACAAACAATACTGGTATAGCAATTGCCCAAAGCTTGCCGTTATAAAAAGTAATAAATATTGCCATAGAAATCACTATGCCAATCCAACATCCTCTTGAATAAGTCGCTCCCAAACACACTGCCATTATACAGACACCAGCCATATAAAATATCTTTGAAATAATATCTTTCTCAACCAAAATCAGTCCGACACCGCTCATAATAGTTAAAATAAGATACACCCCTAATAAATTTGGGTTTTCTAAAGTTGAGTATGCTCTGTTTGTTATACTCTCAAACATACTTGGGTCAATCCAATTTCCGTCCTCTCCCCAATCAAATACATATTGCAAAATTCCGTATACTGATACCAAGCTTCCACTCATTACGAAAATTTTTATTATATTAAAAACTACTTTCTTACTGTCTAAAATTTGATATGTTACAATGTACATTCCCATCATTAGTGCATAAACTGCCCAAATTACAATGCTATTTATTCTACTTCCCGAGAACAGAGCACTAATTGCGTATATTAATAATAATGCCAGAATCAAAAATCCTATGTCATCTAATTTCCATTCCTTTTTATATGCCCATCTGTTACAGATTACTACGCTTATTAATACCCCACACAGTATCATTACAATTTTTGTATCCACTATGGGTGTGATAAAGACAAGTAAATAGAGCATATATGTCGGACTAATCTTCGTTCCTATAAAGTTTATTATAAAACTTTCCCGAATACCTTTTATCTCCGAACAGCAATTTAAAATATAAAAAGGAATATATGCCACTCTATAAGACTTACTCTGCTGTATATTTAAAATTAACTTTTGTTCAAATATAATTTTATTCAGAAAGCTTCTTTGCCATGCTTTATAAACAAATTCATATATTTTTAACCATAATTTTCCTAAAAAACTATCTTTTAGAGCAATATAAAATCTTATCACCCAAGAGACAAACAAACTATTTTGCATTGCATTCACCCTTTCCATTTAAAATCTATTTAAACAATTCCATGTTTAAACGCTCTTTACTCACTTGTTTTCATCAAGCTAACAGCCATTTTTATAAAGTCTACCCATTTTTTCCTATTTATAGGCACTTGTTTTTTAATTACTATAAAATTAATTATATTTGTTGTTATAGCCCCCAATGAAGTTGCCAATCCTAATCCAACAATAGCCAAATATCGTGGCAAAATTACGCTAAGTACAATGCTTACAACAATTCCTATCATCGCTGTGTACATGGGAATTTTTGGTTGCTTTAGTGCATAAAAAGTTTTATTTAAAACTTCATTGTAAGAAAAAGATAGCATCCCTGTTCCCATGCTCATAAGTGCTAAAGCTGTCATTTGTGTATCTTCAGCTGTAAAGTTTCCTCTTTCATATGCAATCCTTACAATTGGTACAGCTAAAATTATAATTCCTATCATAATTGGGGTTATAATAAGAGTTATACTTTTTAATATAGTATCCAGCAAATTTCCTATGGTATGTTTATCATCGTCAATACCTGCCTTAGATAAAAAAGGATAGCTCAAATTGGAAATTACATAGGCAAATATACCTGCAATAACCACATAAAGTCTACTTGCTAGCTCCATTGCAACTATCGCCTTGCCTTCATATAATTCTGATGCCATTTTCATATTCACTAAGGAAGAAATAGGTGCTGCCCAAGAACTTACCAATATAGGCACTGCTAAAAGTAATGCCTCCTTTATTTCTGGAGAGAATTTAAAAATAGGCTTATATCTAAATCCATATTTATAAGCAAACGGTAGCTGTACCAAAACTTGTAAACTCCAAGCCAAAAGCATTACTACTGCCAATCCATAAATGTCTGTTCCTTTCCATAGTAAGTACAATATAATCACACTGTTTGAAACAAAACTCAATACAGAAGTTATATAAAATTGTTCATGACAATTCAATAACCCAACAAAACAATACGCCAACCCAGTAAAAATTATCATAGGAAACATAATTTTTGATAAATTTATTGCCAGTTCAATTGTTTCAGGCAAAATATCATTCCCTGAGAGAGTAAACATTATTAATGGTTTAGTAAATGCAAGCCCTCCTATAGTCAAAACTATTGTAACCATCAAAATAAAATTTATATATTCATTAGTAAATTTAAAAGCTGCTTTCTTATCTTTTTTTACAACCGCTTCGCTAAACACTGGAATAAATGCCGCAGAAACAACTCCTCCCAAAGTTACATCAAAAAGAGTAAGCGGAACTTTACTTCCTGCCAAAAAAGCTGTAAGTTCTGGTCCAACTCCATAAATTGAAGCCAACATCATTTCTCTTATAAGTCCCAAAAACTTTGATATTATAGTTATAACCGTCATAAACCCTGCAACTTTAATTACTTTTTTATATTTCATCTATTTCCAGCATGGATACTCACACTTCTACAAGCGGGAGAGGAATTAGGTCCTATAGTCCATTCTCCTTTCTGTTAATAAACCAATATTTTCATGTCTTGTGCTATTTACTTAAATATTCTCACCCAGCACTTACACCTTTCTTAACACTTTTTTATACAATTTTATATTATCTTGGGTCATTCTTTCAACAGAATAATGTTCTTTAATTATTTCTCTCCCATATGCCCCCAGCTTTTCCAGTTTTGCCTCATCAGTATTTAACAACTTAATTATATCTTTTATCAATAACTTTTGAGTACTTTTTTGTTCTCCTCTACAAGTGAAATTTGAACCAATAGCAGATTCCAACTTTTCTTTTGAGAATATACCAATATATCCTTCGTTCCCTGCTAAAATACACGGACACTCTGCACTCATAGCTTCAAGTGCTGCTCTACTTACTCCTACAAATATATCTGAAATAGCTGTAAACTTATTAATATCTGCTCTTGGACCAGTCATTACAACATAGTTTATTCCAAGCTCATCATTAACTTTTTCAGCTTTATTTTTAATCATTTCATATTCATCGCCATCTCCAACAATTACTATTTGTGTGTTTGGATATTTTTTATAAATAGTTTTTGCTATATTAACAAGCTGTTTTGCTGCAAGACTTCGATCTTTATCCAGCCTACTTACATGGCCTATTATTTTTTTTGAAGTATTAATATTAAATTCCTTTTTTATATTATCAATATTTATATTAGCTCTAAACTTACTTGTAGATATTCCATTAATTGTAACAATTATATTTGTAGGAGCAAATTTATAATTTTCAACCAAATATTTTTTTAAATCATCACTAACTGTCAGGCTCGCTTCTCCCCAGTTGCTATTTAACTTATACAGCATTGCAGTGTTATAAGGGGCATGCACAGATGTTACGAAAGAAAACTCTATATGTTTTCTTAAAATCCCTAGTATAAAGGCTGGTATTCTTGCATGTGCATGAACTATATCAAATCCTTCTTTTTCTATAATTTTCTTTAAAAGCCAATAAGATTTCCATATATTTATAAAGTTCTTGTTATGTAGAGGAACTTTATAATGTTTTATATTTAATTTCTTTAAATCTTTTTCAAAAATTCCTCCATTCGATGCCACAACGGGCTTAAACCCTGCCGCTTTTAATCCTTGTGCTAATTCTAAAATATGAGTTTCTACCCCACCTATATCAAAACTCATAGTTGCCAACAATATTTTCATGTGCAATTTGATACCTCATATTATATATTTGGGTTGTTATATGGTAACCCATAACCAATATCCCCTTTGTCTGAATCCTTATTAAGTTGTTCCTAAATTCGTGATTCAGGAACAAAGAGGAATAAATCACTTTGTACTTCCCTATAAAGAATAAAATATTTCTTCATCCAAAACTTTAAATTTTCCATTTAGTTCTGTGTTGTCAATGTATCTTATGTCATCTTTAATAGTAACATTTTGTTGCTCAGCATTATAATTCACAACAAAAATATCTTTATTTGTTTTATCTTTATATTCTAAAAGATAATCATGCAGAGCTTCTCCTTCTTTCTTATTCCTAAAATTATTCAAAGGATTGTTTTCCATAACCAGCACTATATACTTCGCATCACTATGGTCTAAAGAATACTTTAACTTGTTCCATTGCGTCCCAAGTCCTCCACTGTTTGTATCTATCATAATAACATCAACATCTCTATCATTCAGTTCTAAATAGCCATCATAGTTTTCAAACACTATTTGCTGCAGATCTACAACATACCCTCCAGAGTCATCTTCCAAAAGAAGTTTTCTATACATAGGGTCCATCAAAAGCTGATCCATTATAATATCTTTGTTATCTTTTAAAATCGAAATATCATCAAAGTACAAAGTATAAACCACTGGTTTACTTGTCTTGTTAACAGTAGTGTATATCTTAGTCAATTTACTTGGAGCATAATTTGCCAACGACACATTTAATTGTCTCCAACCTTTAAAATTAATATCATTAGTCAGAGTCACATAATGAGTTTTTTCATCTTCATCTACTAATTCTAATTTTAGCGCCCCACCTTGATTCTCAGCATTCACCCACAAGCTAAAATCAGTTGCGTTCTCCGGAATCTCTATAGGTTCATCAAAAATAGCGTAGGCTACTTGTTTATTTTTACTTTTTCCAAGACTGTATAACATTTTGGCTGAAGAAGATCCGCTATGTTTTACTGTTGTGTCTTTCTCTATCAAGCCTGTGATTTGACTAGTGTTTCCACCCCATTTTGGAGTATAATTTTCAAACGCTTGTAATGTTTCTTTTTCAAATTTAGGTATTCTTGATGATATTATAGTAAAATCAGGAACCTCTGAAACAAAAATTTCCTGTGCAACTTCAGTATTGCCAACTTTTGCAATAATTAAACCTTTTCCAGATGTTTTTGGGTAAAATATTCCATCTAAAAAATTTCCTTCTATTCCTATAACACTAAACTCTATTTCTTCATTATTTATTTGTACGGGGTTTCCATTTTCATCAACACCTGTTACTTCTATTATAGTAGGTTCATTTATAGACGGATGTGCTGTAGAAAAATCTATATACAGTTTATCCAGATCACTTGGCTCCTCTATACTAAAAATTCCTATTCCGTTTATAACATCTCTCTCTTTTCCATCCGATGGAACATTTTGCACCTCAGTATCAAACTTACCTGCCGGTCTTGAAACTACAGTGGTAGACCCTCCACCATCCAGATATATTGCATCTTTTACATTATAATACTTAAGCAAATCAATAACTTCCTGGTGATTTGCTCCAATTGAGTCTCCTCTACCATCTATCCCAATTAAAAGCAATTCATCTTCATTTTCGGTAGTTGCTACAACACTTCTCGGGTTTCGTATATTTCTACCTACTATATTTGATGGCTGGGTAGACTCCTCACCATCTTCAATAATTATTCCTCCGCCTCCAATTCCCAAATCTATATTTTCAATTATATCTTCTCCTAAATAAACTTCCACTTCCACTTTAAAATCGCTGCCTAGCGGTATTTTTTCAAAATATTCAACAGAATTATATTCATCCATCAATATAACATATCCATTTTCTGGAATATCTGTTGCTTCTCCATCTTCAAGTTGTTCTTTTACTTTTCCATCCTCAATAACAATAGTGCAAGTCTCTGGGTACTTATCCATTATCTTTTGAGTATTATTTAAATACCTTGTATCCATTACAACTGGCGTTGTTAAAGTTTGTGTAATCTTATTAAAACCATTTGCTTGCCCAATTAATTCTCCATTTACAATTAAGTTTACTCTTGTGTCATAGTAATCCATTAAAATATTATTGTCATCATTTATAACCAAAGTTGCCATGTCCATCAACGGACCAACCCCCACAAGTTGTGTGGTATATGCCTGTAATACATCCCCGTCCGACCATATTGGTCCAAAGCTCGGGGTATTCATTGTCAAGCTAAAAAAGTCAGCATTCAATCCAGCTACTGCTCCAGCATTGTCTACTAAGTTTGACATTGTATCTTTTTCATCAAGAACTTCTGGTGTAAGTGGTTTAACTTTCACGTTCTCTTCATCCAAGTCTATTTTTAAAATATATACATCTTGCCATCCTTTAGGAGTTAAATGTTGATCTTTTAATAATTCAACCCCTTTTGTAACCGTTTCATGTTCACTTATTGTGTGCAATATCTCTGCTTGAGCTGGAAATGTTAATCCAAAGCTCATAAAAATGATTGCTAACTTTTTTCTCATTTGATCACCTCATTAATGTTGGCCTAAAACAATTTGTATGTCATAATCCATTTGTGGATTCACTATAATTCTCGCATCTTTATAAAAGGCTAAAAACTGTTCAGCATACTTTTTATTTTTAGCTAAAATTAAATCTTCATAAATATACCCTCCATCAT
This sequence comes from Candidatus Epulonipiscium fishelsonii, assembly GCA_001983475.1. Classification (GTDB taxonomy): domain Bacteria; phylum Bacillota; class Clostridia; order Lachnospirales; family Cellulosilyticaceae; genus Epulopiscium_A. Next base: position 14,437 of record LJHD01000305.1, read on the forward strand.
AATTTCCTACACTTATTACATTATATCCTATCAAATTAAGTTTTTCTTGCTCTCTTCCTGCTTGCCCTTTTACTCCACTTGCATTTAAAATTTCAATTGTCACATCCTTATTTATAATAGGCGAATCATCCAGCCATGTTGAAATAACTGCTCCAGTCGTTTGTTCAGGTTCAGCTAAGTGTTCATAAAATATTTCATCCACAAAGTCTGTCATTTGATCCATATCTATAATAAAATAAGAAATATCCCCTACATACTGTGCTTTCCCTGGGATTAAATAAAACTCTAAATCACTTGCATCAAATTCTTTTAAATAAGGATAACATTCTAAAATTTCACTAATTGATGCATCAGTTTTAATTGAACTTGATAAAACCGATATCAGCTGCGGAATCTTAGTTGCAATAGCCGGGCTCAATAACTTATCAACAAATGCATCTAAGAACAATTGTTGCCTTTCAATTCGTCCTAAATCACCATCCTTATCATGTCTAAATCTAACAAATTCTTCTGCCTCTTCACCATCCAAAGTTTGTATTCCTTGTTCCAAATTAATATATAAGTCTTGATAAGGGTCATTGTAATCCATATCTTTTGGAACATATACTTCAACCCCTCCAATTGCATCTATAACTTCTCTAAATGCATCCAGAGAAACAACTACATAGTTATCTATTTTAACTCCTAAAACTGCCTCTATATATCCTATTGTAAGCTCTCTAATATTTTCTATTCCTGCATATGCAGTCATCTCATTAAGTTTTGATACTGTTTGTGTAAATCCTCTTCTTTCTATCATTAAATCTTGTTGTTCGCTGCTCCATTCCACTCGTGTATCTCTAGGGATAGAAATTACTTTTATTTTATTTGTAATACTATTAAAGTTTACTACTACTATAACGTCTGTTCTATACCCCTCTACATCTGTTCCAAATATTGCTATTGTTTTATTAACTAGCTCTTCTTCTGTTTCTTTTACATCCAGATTAATTGCATCTGATATACTATTTTCTAAACTCGGCTCACTTGAAGCACTTATGTTCTCTCCAGTATAAATAAAGGTTTGATAAGCCCATACAACGCTGCCTATTAATGCTATTCCAATCAAGAAAGTTGCCACTACTGATTTACAAAATATAGCGAACAATCTTTGTTGATTCGTTGGTTTTCTTTTACTCATTCTCTACTCCTCTATTATTTTAACTTATAAGCTTTTTTAATCCTTTTATAATCTAATTTAAAATTATAAGTACGTTCTTTTATAATTACTTTCAATATTTCCTATGTATAACTGTTTACTATTTTATTACAAGAAGAAATTTTTTTAAGGCTATTTATACTTATGTATTATGATATGCAATGTTCAATGCCTTCTGATTATATTGAGGGTAAGTCCACTTTGCCAATGTTATAAGAGGCTTTTATATAACAGCCTCTGTCACTATTATAGAGTTTTAACAAAACCAAAATTTTTTAAACACTCAAACCAGACTTTTTTTTAACATTTTATAGTTATATTTATTAAGTTATGTTTTATTAATTTTACTAGCTGTTTCTTCACAAATTAATGTTCTTCAAAGTATTTTATAGATGCTAATTTAAATTACGCTTACTTATTATAATATCATATTTGACCAAAAAATCAACTAAAACTTAGCAGCTTAACCATGAAATGTAATCTTTATTTTTTTTATTAAATAGTCGTACTATGGCGTTTTTTTAAACTAAAGTTGCATAACAGCAAATGACATATTTATCCATATTGTTCCTAAATCCATGATTTAAAAGAATGGGTTGCTAAAGAATAGCCATGCGTTAAATATTAGATGTTAGAATACTTAGATGATAAATATTAGACGTTAAAAGATGAATTACTTGATGTTTAGATTTTACATGGGTGTACAAATTGCACAAATGTGCATAAATATACATTTTGGAGTGATACCAATTATATTGGACAACATGTGCTAGTGGGAAGAAATATATTAGGATATTTTGTCAGTTGAATTTTGTTGGATAGAGGTGTATACTTTAATAGTTAACCCGTGCGAAAAAAACAATTAGCAGAGTAATCGCGAACAAATAAGTAGCAATTAGGCGAAAAAATAAGTAGTAGAGCAGACGTGAAAGAATAAGTAGCACTGATTGACAACCAAAACTAAAATTTACATAAGGGAAAACCATGGCCATGGACCTTAGTTTAAATCAATCTAAATATAATACTGTTTATAATCTCTCCAAGAAATTTAAACCTTGGATAACAAACAAAAATTTAATTTATCCTAAACATAGTGCTAATAATCGTACATTTGAGATTATAAACAGTTTATGTAAAGGTTGGTAGAAAAATTAAATTATAAGTATGTTCACGATAAGTGGCATATCAGTAGGACCACTAGGCATAAAGAAATTTTAAGCCTATTTCTAGTATAAAAAATATTTTGATGTGGATTATGCAAGTTAACAATAGACTTTTTAACCAGCATTAATAGTTTCAATAAACAATCAAGTTTTCCATCTAGTATTAGCAGTTTCAATAAGCACTCTGCTTTTCTATTCAACATTCCGTTCCTAAACAACCTTTTGCTTTTCCGTTCAGCATTCCGTTCCTAAATAACCTTTGACTTTTCCATTCAACATTCCGTTTCTAAATAACCTTTAACTTTTCCATCCAGCATTCACATTTTCTATAAGCACTCTGCTTTTCTATTCAGCATTCTATTTCTAAACAACCTTTTGCTTTTCTATTCAGCATTCTATTTCTAAACAACCTTTTGCTTTTCCGTTCAGCATTCCGTTCCTAAATAACCTTTGACTTTTCCATTCAACATTCCATTTTTAAACAGCCTTTGGCTTTTCCATCTAGTATTAGCAGTTTCAATAAGCACTCTACTTTTCCATCTAGTATTAGCAGTTTCAATAAGCACTCTACTTTTCCCTTCAGCATTCTATTTCTAAACAGCCTTTTGCTTTTCCGTTCAGCATTCCGTTCCTAAATAACCTTTGACTTTTCCATTCAACATTCCATTTTTAAACAGCCTTTGGCTTTTCCATCTAGTATTAGCAGTTTCAATAAGCACTCTACTTTTCTATTCAGCATTAACAGTTTCAATAAGCACTCTACTTTTCCCTTCAGCATTCTATTTCTAAACAGCCTTTTGCTTTTCCGTTCAGCATTCCGTTCCTAAATAACCTTTGACTTTTCCATTCAACATTCCATTTTTAAACAGCCTTTGGCTTTTCCATCTAGTATTAACAGTTTCAATAAGCACTCTGCTTTTCCCTTCAGCATTAACAGTTTCAATAAGCACTCTGCTTTTCCCTTCAGCATTAACAGTTTCAATAAGCACTCTGCTTTTCCCTTCAACATTCCGTTCCTAAATAACCTTTGACTTTTCCATTTTGTCTTCAGTTTTTAAACAACCTTTGGTTTTTCTATTTAGCATTCCGTTCCTAAATAACTTTTGATTTTTCTATTTAGCATTCCGTTTCTAAATAACTTTTGGCTTTTACATTCAACATTCCGTTCCTAAACAACCTTTGGTTTTTAATATATATTCTTTTTAGCAGCATCATTTATAGATTTATTAAAAAATAAGAGAAAAATCAACTTGATCTACTTTTATGATTAATGTATAACAAATTTAGTCATTTGTTTCATGATTTCTAAATTATAGCTAATAATTTAGAAATTAATAATATTTATTTATACAAATTATAACAAAATTAATTTATTCAGATTAACTGAAGATAAAAAATCTAAATATTTTCTATCTTTTTTTGCATAAGCATTCATTGTACTAACCAGTTGTGCTAGTCAAATGTTAAATATTTTATTATATTAGATGCACTTATAAGCTGAAGTACTTTTTGATGGTTGGGGAGTGATACCACCCACAGGAGCTTTCTACTATAATTAAATTTAGTTGCTACTATTTTTTGTACCTTTACTATAATTAAATTGACTAGCACAAGATTATATATAATTACTATCTATAAAAAATAGCATATGTATTCATACATCCGTGATTCATAAATAACACAAAAAGCAAAGCGTTTGGATGTATCTCATTATGACTAATGTACTAGTGATGGATGTATAGTTATTTTTTAATTTGCCAGTTGTGCTAGTTAAATATTTTGCTGCTAAATTTGTTTAAGGAGGATTGAGTTTTGAAAATCTCACTGGAGTATCGCTACGAGCATTATTCTCGATGAAGATAAGAATGTACTATAGTAAATGTACTTATAAATTGAAATGTTTTTTTGAGAGTTAGGGAACCCCCAATAGGAGATTCCCACTAAAAATGTGCTAAAATTAATGTATATTTAATTTATTTTATATAATTCTTTAGCATTATTAAATGTTACATCACTTACTAGTGTGGTATCTATATTTTTTATTTCTGCAATTTTATCAATAACATAAGTTAAATATAGGGATTGATTTCTTTCACCTCTATGAGGCATTGGACTTAAGTATGGACAGTCTGTTTCTATAACAATTTTGTCCAAAGGAATTTCTTCCACAACCTCAACTGTTTTCCTTGCATTTTTAAATGTTAATGAACCTCCAATGCCAATATAAAATCCCAATTTAATATATTCCTTAGCAAGTTCACTACTTCCAGAAAAGCAATGAATAACCCCATCTCTAACTTCGCTTTTTTCTATAATATCAAAAGTCTCTTGTGAAGCTTCTCTTGAATGAATGATAATAGGTAAATTTATTTTTTGGGCTAATTCAAGTTGAGCTTTAAACCACTTTTGTTGTAAATCTCTAGGAGAATTGTCATAATGATAATCTAATCCAATTTCTCCGATGGCTTTAACTTTTTTATTTTTAGCTAAATTTTCTAAAGTTAATATATCTTTATCAGTCATCTTTCCTACATAATGAGGATGCACTCCAACAGATGCATATATATAATCATATTTTTCAGCAAGAGCAATACATTCTTCAGCTTCTTTCATATCTGCACTAACATTCATAATTAGCTCAACGCCATTGTTGTGCAAATCTTGCAACAAAATCTCCCTATCTCCATTAAATCTTTCATCATTGTAATGTGCGTGTGAATCAAAAATTTTCATCATACTCTAACTTCCCCAGTTCTTCCAATTATATCTTTATTTTTTTCTAAAATAGGGTTTATAACTTCATCTAAAAAGCTTTCAACTTGCATTGGAGCAGCTCCAATAAAATTTCTTGCATCTAAAATACTTATTATTTCTTCTTTGCCAATGTTAAATGTTCCATCTTTTATAATACGCTCAATTAAATCATTTTGTTGTCCTTCTTGCTTTACGTTCTTACTAGCTTCCATAGAAAGAATACGGATTTTTTCATGTAACACTTGTCTATCTCCACCACGCTTTACCCCTTCCATTAATATTATCTCCGTTGCCATAAAAGGAAGCTCCGCTTCTATATGAGATTGTATTACTTTAGGATATACTACAAGATTACTTGCAACATTTAAATATGTTTCAAGCACTGCATCAAGAGCTAAAAATGCCTCTGAAACTACAAGTCTTTTATTTGCACTATCATCAAGAGTTCTTTCAAACCATTGAGTTGATGCTGTTATAGATGAGTTTATAGGCAAGGTAATGATAAATCTTGATAAAGCTGAAATTCTTTCTGTTCTCATCGGATTTCTTTTATATGCCATTGCAGATGATCCAATTTGATTTTTTTCAAATGGTTCTTCAATCTCTTTAAGATGTTGCAAAAGCCTAATATCATTACTAAATTTATATGCGGATTGAGCAACTTGACTTAATACGTTTAATATTTGAGTATCTATTTTTCTTGAATATGTCTGGCCACTTACTGGATATACATTGTTATATCCTAATTTTTTAGCAATAGTTTTATCTAGTAATTTTACTTTTTCAAAATCTTCATTAAACAAGTTCATAAAAGTAGCTTGAGTTCCTGTTGTCCCTTTTGCTCCTCTAAGTCTTTTTTTTGCAAGAAGATTATCTATTTCTTCTAAATCTAGCCATAATTCTTGTAACCAAAGTGTTGCTCTTTTTCCAACTGTTGTAAGTTGAGCTGCTTGAAAATGTGTAAACCCTAAAGTTGGTAAATTTTTATATTTATCTGCAAACTTTGCCAGTTCATTTATTATATTAATAACTTTATTTCGTCTGAACCTCCCATCCATAAATGAGTGGGGTTATTAAAGTCTTTTAACTTTATTAAGAAGTTATTATATCCTTATAGGCGTGTTCAGTTCGTCCCTACTGTATAGGATTTTGTCCACAACTCTACTTTTTCTTACATCTACATTTATATGTTTTAATTAAACGTTTTTATTAAGAAAAAATATTAAGTTAAATATCTTTACAAACACCACACCCTTTATTGGAGGTTATCGTTCAATTAGAAACGCTACTTTCTAACCAGTTCTCTTATGAACTTCTTTATATTTCTATAAAGCACAGACTATATCTTCTCCCTCAGCTTTATCTGTTAGGGGCTACCCACTTCCACTATCAATCGCTTATAGTGTACTTCCCTCAAGAGGAATAGTCGTTGAACTTTACTCTGTTCGAGTATTAGCTGCTAGTTTCCCATTATCTTCATACTTAGGATTTAACCATATATTATCCAATCAATTTTTTCTGCTTTCGCAACATTCACGCTTAGCCTTATTTCATACTTACGTTGTAGTTTGAGTGGCTTTAGGGATTTCAAGCAATTCAAGTAGTATATGGCTTAGTTAATATTAACTATGGCTACGCACTAGTTTCCCAATACGCTTACTGAATGAGAGGACTTATATCCCACCGAGTGGATTAGGCCCTTATTCTATAAAGTTCTTCCTTTCTTAAGTATTAACAATTAATTAAGGGACATGATAACATATCCCTTAAAATTTGAATAGGTGTTTTACATGTTTTCAATAATCCATTCAGCAATTTGAACTGCGTTAGTAGCTGCTCCTTTACGAATATTATCAGCTACCACCCACATATTAATGCCATTTTCAACACTTTCATCACGACGTATTCTTCCAACAAAAACTTCATCTTTATCACTGGCATTAAGGGCTAGAGGATATAAATTGTTTTTTACATCATCTTGAACAATAAGGCCTTCAGCGTTTTCCAGACATTCTTTAAGTTCATTTAAATCAAATTCTTTATTAAATTCAACATTAATACTTTCACTATGGCCATTAAACACAGGCACACGAACAGTTGTTGCCGTAATTTTCAAATTACTATCATGAAGAATTTTCTTAGTTTCTTCAACCATTTTTATTTCTTCCTTTGTATATCCATTATCCAAGAAAACATCTATGTGAGGAATACAATTTCCAGCTATTTGATGTGGAAATTTTTTTGGTTCATTTCCTTTTAAACCTTCTTCAAGATCAGACCAGCCTCCCATTCCTGCTCCAGAAACTGCTTGAAAGGTAGTATAAACTATACGTTTAATTTCATATTTTTTATGAAGTGGAGCAAGAGCAACTACTGCTTGAATTGTTGAACAATTTGGATTTGCAATAATACCCTTATTTGTAAGAATGTCTTGTGGATTTACTTCAGTTACTACAAGAGGAACAGATGGATCCATACGCCAAGTAGAACTATTATCAATAACAATGCATCCACTTTGTGCTGCAATTGGAGAATATTTTAAACTTGTGCCTCCACCAGCCGAAAAAAGTGCAATATCTATTTTATATTCTTTAAAACTATTTTCATTAAGTTCTAAAACAGTATATTCTTTGTTATTGAACATAAGTTTAGTCCCCGCAGAACGACTTGAAGCAAAAGCATAAAAATTGTCAATTGGTAACTGTCTTTCTTCTAATACTTTTAAGAAAGTGCGTCCAACCATACCTGTTGCACCAACAACTGCTAAATTCATAATAAACTGTTGCCAAAACCTTATAAAACTTTATATATTCCTTTTATGTTGAGTGTTTTTAAATGGTTTAGTCTTATATTTACAAGTAGTTTTATAATGTTGCTAGTTTTGACATACTCCTTTCCCTTTTTGTTTGTCTCATATTTATTTGAGATTTTACGTTGCAACCTACGTAATCTTTTTTCTAACTTTTGAATTTTGTTGCATAATAATATATATATTTTTTATCCCGGAATTATACTATAAAAAATAATTACGGCTAACAAAAGGAATTTCCTCAATATCTTGACTCATGTTGAAATAAAGAGAAAGATAAAAGAAATAATTTGAAAGTATACCCAAAATATCATGTAAAAGATCAGGTACAGAATGTCCTAGTCTTTCTTCAGCATAAGCTATACGAGATAATGATTTAAAATTGTTACGTATAATATGTGCATAGGTTGCATTTCTTGAGCCAAATGGTAATACAAACATTTCACAACGGCCTTTCGTAAAATGTTTTAATTTATTATGACATTCAAGCAACACTTCAAATTCTTCTGGAGTTACACTTAAAAAAGTTCTTAATGTTGGGTTAATATGGTATACAAGTTCAGTTATAAACTTTAATTCATTAAGCAATTCAACATTTTTTACATTTGATGCTAAAAATCCTATTTTACTAGCAATTTCATCACTTAATATTTCAAAATCACATGCCAAAGTATCTTTTGGATCCTCTGTTAAAAATGAATATGCTTCATATTTACTTTTATACATTATATATCTCCTTTAGTGGTTTATTTAAATCAATTAAATATTTTAATACCTGAACCTCCCCTTAGAGGTATTGTTCACACTGGGACGCTACTCCTAATGCAGTTCTCTTATGAACTTCTTTATGTTTCCATAAAGCACAGACTATATCTTCTCCCTCGTCTAATCATTTTATCCTTTGGATATTAACTATACGTTAGGGGCTACCCGCTTCGGATACCAATAACTTGCATCCTACTTCCTTTAAAAGGAATAGTCGTTGAACTTTCTCCTACTAATAAAACAAAACTTATTATCAATTATTTGGAGCTTAGCTGCTGATTTTCGATTATCTTTTAACCCTTAGGATTTAACCCTAGGTCATCTAACTAATTTTTTCTACTTTCGTCACCACTAATAGTGTGGTTTAGTTAGCTTTACGAGTTTCCAGCAATTCAAGTAGTATTACATGGCATTTTTGGCCATGATTACACACACATTTCTGTATGTGTTGACTAAGTTTGAATTTACTTCTTCATCACGAATAAGTAAATTATCTAATCAAAATCATAAGTTGTTAATAAATCTTTTGAAGATAAATTTTTCAAGTTACCTTTAAATATTATTTCTCCGTTTTTTAAAAGTATTCCGTTATTAAAAAAATTTACTGCTAATGAAATATCATGTAAAACACTTATAACGGTATGTTCTCCATCTTTAGTCCACTCTTTTAAAAATACAAATAATTCCATTTGACTCTTAATGTCTAGATGATTAGAGGGCTCATCTAAAATTATTATTTTTGGCTCTTGAGCAAGAGCTCTTGCAAGAAACACTTTTTGCATTTGTCCACCTGAAAGTGTAGATAATTCTCTGTCTTTTAAATCAGCAATACCAACACTTTCAAGGCAATACAGAACGTAATCGACTTGAGCTTTATCAGGCTTTATAAATATATTGTTAGAAATGTGCAAATATCTTCCTAGCATAACTGTGTCAAATATTGTATACGAAAAATATACATTGGAATTTTGAGAAAGTACTGCTATAAATTTACCCAATTCATGAGGTTTTATATTTTTTACTTCTTTATTAAATAATTGAATGTTTCCAGAATAGTTAAGTAATCCACTTATAGCTTTGATCAAAGTAGTTTTTCCACAACCATTTGAGCCTAATATACACAAATTTTCACCTTGATTTAAATTAAAATTTATATCTTTCAATACTAGATTTTTACCATAATTGCATGATAAATTTTTAATCTTTAGCATAATTAGAGCCTTTCTTTTCTAAAAAATATATACATAAAAAATGGAGCTCCAAAAAGGGCTGTTACAGCACCAACTGGTAAATCTATGGGGCTTAATATAATTCTTGCTAAAATGTCTGCACATACCATAAAAACTCCACCAAATAGAGCAGACATTGGAATTACTATATTATGTTTTGGTCCAAATATTTTACGCACTACATGTGGAGCTATTAAATCTACAAATCCTATTATGCCTACAAAAGATATAGCAGAACCTGTAAGAGCTGCTGCACCCATAAGTAAAATCCATTTAGCCTTCTTTACATCTACTCCCATAGAAAACGCTTGTGTTTCTCCAAAGCTCATCATATCTAGTTCTCTAGATTTTAAAATTAAAATTAAGCTTCCAATTACAGATAAAATAGTTACTACTAGTAATTCTTCTGGAGATTTACCAGCAAAACTTCCCATTTGCCAAAATATTAATTGTTGCATATTTTCTCTAAACATGGCATTTAGAACAGTTATAATTGCATTTATAAAAAGTGAAAGTACCATTCCTACTAAAACAATAGTGTAATTTTGCATGTTTCGATCAAATTTATTTGCAAGAGTTATAACTGCAAAAACAGTTACGATACCGAAACATATTCCTACTACTGGTATTGTAAATATATCAAAAAATGAAGCACTAGTGATAATAATAATTCCTGCGCCTAAAGAGGCTCCTGCTGAAACACCTAAAGTATAAGATGAAGCAAGTGGGTTTTGTAAGACGGATTGCATTGCACTACCAGATATTGCTAATGCTCCTCCTATAACAAATGCCATTAACGTACGGATTAATCTTAAATTCCATACAATGCTTATATCTATATCTGAAACACTAGCAATTAATTGTACACCAAAAAGTTTGTTTAATATAATATTTCCAACTTCAATTGGTGATATTATTGTTGAACCAATTCCTATTCCTAGAAGTATGGTTAATATAGAAAGTAATAATAAAATTATTACTTTTATACGTAGCATTTTATATTATTCCTTATAATATTCGGGATAAATTATTTTAGCCATATCTTTTATACCCTTAACAATATTATGATTAGGAATGGATGTTGCGTTGTTATCTATATAAAAAACCTCATTGTTTTTTACAGCATTAATTACATCCCATCCATTTCTGGATTTAATTTCTTCAACTGGATTTTCTACATAATCAACATTTGTTAATATTACATCAGGATTATCTGTTAAAATCATTTCACTTGTTGGAGAAAACCAACCTACTTGATCAGTGAATATATTTTCTGCACCAACAATTTCTATCATTTCATTTAAATATGTGTCTCTTCCAGTTGAAAACATATATGGTGCTGGTGAAATTTCAAAGTAAACTGTTTTTTTATCTTCGATTCCCATAGATTTTTGTTTATAATAGTCTACAACATTTTTCATATTGTTAATTATAGCTGTTGTTTTTGTTTCTTCATTTAATAATTTACCAATGAAATCTAAATCTTCATAAATTCCATTAATAGTTGTAGCTGTTGGAATAGTTGCAATAGTTACGCCCGATTTTTCAAGTTCAGCAAACGGATTGCTTTGGCCAGAAGAAGTAAGTTCTGTTGTTAAAATTAAATCTGGTTCTAAAGCCATAATACTTTCAATATCAGGGTTCATCATGTCAAATACTTGAATATTTTCATTATTAAATGTTGAATCAACTGTGGTAATTGCTATAATTTTGTCTTCATAACCCAAATCCAATAAAATTTCTGATAGTGAAGGTGCAAAAGAAATAATCTTGTTGTATTCGTTTTTTATATTAATTTTGTTGCCAGCTCTATCTATAAGAACTATTTCTTCAGGAACAACTTTAGCTTTGGCATGTTCTTCGATATTTTGAGTACAACCTGACACTGTAGTCATCAAAAAAATAGTTAGAAAAATAGTTAACCATCTGTTCATAAAACCTCTCCTTTTTATTAATTTTATTAATGATAAATATTTATCATTAACTCCTTAATTAGAGTATAACCTTAAAATTAAATTTTAAACATATTCTCAATAAAAAGTTATAAATCTATTGAAACAAAATATGCAAATTTAATAAAAGTAAACATTATTGTAAATAAAAATAAATAATTTATTGTTTTTGTTGTTTTTATTATGATTATAGGATATACTAGGGTAGTAGGCCTAAATATAGTTATAGGCCAAGGGTGTATAATATTTAAATTTTCAACACATATTAAATATAATCTATATATAGAAAAGAGGTCTATTATGAATGTAAATTCAAAAGAAAAATTATTTGATGCTTTACCATTAGATCAAAAAATGAAGCTAGAAATTGCTGAGGAATTAGGATTGCTTGAAAAAATTCAAGAAGGTGGTTGGAAGAGTTTATCTCCAAAAGAAACTGGAAGAATTGGTGGTCTTATGACAAAACGTAAAAGAGAAATGAAAAAAGCTCAATAAATTTTATTGCAAACCTCCTAACTTTAGGAGGTTGCTTTTTGTTTAGATGAAGGTTTAGATGGATTATTAGTTTTGTTTTCATAATGACTATATATTCCAAAGGCTACTAATGCAAAGAATATTGGTCCTCCACCTGAAAGTAGTGAATCTACATAAAGTCCTTTTGCAATTGCAGGTTCAATAATAGAAATAACATTTGCAATTCCAACTGAACAAGTTACTACTATTGAAGCAAATAATGCAGACCCATAAGATTTATATACTTCAAAAGGTTTTTCAATATTTTTTTTACGTTTAAAAAACGGGAATGCAGCTGATAAAAACATATATGGTAGTGTCATAGCAACATTTGTCATAGTAATTAACTTATCAAAAAATTTTGCTGCTTCTTTACCTCCAAAAGAAACAAGAAGAATAAAAGCAATTACAATAGTTGCTTGTGTCCACATAGCATTTACTGGCATGTTTCTTTTCATTACTAGAATTCTACTTGGCCATAATCCTTTTGGTGTTCCTTCTATTAATTGTTTTAATGGTGCATACGTAAGTGTAAAAAACGCACCCGTTAAAGCTAAAAACATTGAAATTCCAACAAATCTTGCACACCATTCACCCATAACGATTGCTGTAGTAGTTGAATATCCAAATCCTGTTGCAAGTGTATATCCTAAATTATTCATTACAACATACGTAATATTTGCATTATTTACACCAGGGTTAGATAAAACACTTTCCCAATTTGTAAATGTTCCTATCATAAATATTCCTGTTGCATATCCTAAGGCTATTATGATAGCTGAAAATGCAACACCTTTTGGGAAAGTTACAGATGGATTTTCTGTTTGATCAACAAGTCCTCCAATAACTTCTATTCCTCCATATGCAAATATTGCAAATGTAAAAAATGATACTAGTGAAAGTTTAGATTGATAATTTGGATTTGGAGATACTGTTAAGGTTTGAGCTAGATCATTAATTGGTTGGGCTAAAGCTCCATCATTTAGAATTAAAGTTATAATACCTCCAATTAATAAAACTAAATTTAAAGCAGTAACGGCAATACCACCAATAGAAGTAATTTTAGAAATCCTATCAACACCAAAGCTGGCTACAAAAGTTACAAGGATAATCCAACCTATTCCTAAAATTCCAAGAGCTCTAGGGCCTTCTAATCCCATAAATCTTAATGAGCCAGTAATATCTCTTCCGTAAATTGCATTTGATAAAGGGACCCACAGAGAAGATGAAACATTAACTTGCCATATAATATATGATGAGTACCACATAAATGTTCCTATAAAGGCATATTTAGGACCAACTGATAGTTGCATCCAAGAAAAAATTCCTCCTTTTTCATTTTTAAAAGCCGAACCATATTCCGCCATCATAAACGCATATGGCAAGAAAAAAGCAATTGCTCCCAATAAATACCATGCAATTGAACCATATCCCATTAAGAAAAAAGCTCTGGGCATGTTTGCAAATCCATATACTGATGTAAATATCATCAATATTAGCGAATATAACGTAAGCTTTTTCATAAATTAAAACTCCTTTCAATATGAATTTGATTTATTTAGCATATGTAAATTCCTTATATCAATACTGGATAATATTTGTAATAGAGTAAACACCTGATAATATTTTGACAAAAATCCATAGTATTTACTTGTTATAATTTATCTAGATATACAAGTAGAAATTCTTATTTCTATTACAGGGTGTTGAATAATGGTGATACATCTTTATTCAACAGTAAAAAAGTAAATAATTTTTTAAGCGAGGAGTTGCCCTGAACCTAAATTGCTTGTTGTAAATAAATATTATTACACTATAAAGAAAGCAGCTTTGTTAGTTAAAGCAACCTTAGCAATTGACCATGTCCTTCATTATTATGAACTACAATTATATGCCTCTAAAATGAGGTGTACAAATTACACAAATGTATATAAATATGCATTTGTGAGCAATACAAAGTATATTGTGCAACATTTGCTAGTGGGAAGAAATATATTAGGGTATTTTGCTAGTTGTATTTTGTTGGATATGGGTATATACTTTAATAGTTAAGCATGTGAAAAAAACAATTAGCAGAGTAATCGCGAAAAAATAAGTAGCAATTGGGCGAAAAAATAAGTAGTAGAGCAGACGTGAAAGAATAAGTAGCAACTCTTAACAATAAAAAAACTAAAATTATATTGTAAATAACAGTCACGTTGTTCCTACATTCGTGATTTAAGAATAAAAAAGTAGATTTAAAAGCAAGACATGTAATAATAGAATTTTTTTATTATTCCTGAATTACAGATTTAGTCACGTTGCTCACAGAGCCGTGATTCAAGAATTAAAAATGAAGCAAAATATGTTTCGAACCTTATATAAGAAAACCACGGCCATGGAACTTAATATATAATACTGTTTATAATCTCTGAAAAAAATAAACCTTGGATAATAAACATAACGTTAATTTATCCTAAACATAGTGTTATTAATAATCGTACATTTGAGATTATAAACAGGTTATGTAAAGGTTAGTAAAAAAATTAAAAAGTTAATAATAGAGTAAAACTAATAGGCAAGTCACTTTAGGTTTATTTCTAGTATAAAAAAATATTTTGAGATTGACTATGCAAGTTAACAATAGGCTCTCCATAATTTAGTTCCTAAACAAATTC
>LJHD01000306.1 GCA_001983475.1 Candidatus Epulonipiscium fishelsonii
AGGAGGGAGCTGCCTAAGGCAAAACCAATGACTGGGGTGAAGTCGTAACAAGGTAGCCGTATCGGAAGGTGCGGCTGGATCACCTCCTTTCTAAGGAAAACGAATTAACGGTTTAAGTGACTATTCTATTTTGGGTGTTTAATTTTATAAAATAATGAAGCAAAACTTCATTATGAATTGTGTATAAGCCGAAAGGCTTATTTTTTTTTATAAATTACCAAATATCGCCGTAAATCCCCTAGCTTTAGCTATTGGGATATGCGGCGATATTTTTTTATAATGACGTTAATGAAGTAGAAAATAGATTAAAAGAACTAGTTCAAGAAATATGTACGGAATTAAAAGTTGATATAATAGAAATGGAAATTATGCCAGACCATATACATTTATTATTAGAAGTAGACCCACAGGTTGGCGTGCATAAAGTAATAAAGACTATAAAAGCTAAAAGCTCAAGAATACTACGAGGAGAGTTTCCATATTTAAAAACTAAACTGCCAACATTATGGACAAATAGTTATTTTGTAACAACCGTAGGAGGTATCCCCTTATCAGTAGTAGTAAAACAATATATAGAAAGCCAAAAAACATCGCAACGATATTAATGAGGTGAAACATGGATTTAACAATAAAAACAGAAGAACCAAAAAATTATGGACAAAATATAATGGGGGTAAACTTAGGGATAAAAGTACCGGCAGTATGTGTAACAGCAAATGGAAGAGAAAATAAAGTAATAAGAAGAAACTTTAAAGTAAAGAGAAAGCAATTAGGAAAATCAAAAAAGTCAAAAACAATAAAAAAGATAAACAATAAAGAAAATAGAATAATGCAAGATAAAGACCATAAATATAAGTCGAACCTAGGATATAAGATAAAATTATATCAGCCAACTATAATGGCATGCCCTAAACTAAAGGTCATACTGGACTAGCAGAAATGAATTTGTCCTTTAATCACTTTAGAATTCCCCGACTTCAGACGTGGGGAGTGTCAAAAATATAATATCTCTTCTCAAAGAATTTTTGAAAGCTTATGGTTTGTTAAAGAAAATGAAACAGAACATGATTTTGGGTACAAACTCATATTATTATAATGCAACATTGAATACTAGAAAAATAAAAAAAAGATAGTGGTTTTTCACTATCTTTTTTTTATCTATCATAAAGAATCTGAACCTCTCAAACCTAAAGGAGTGGGTTTTATGTCATTATTCTGTAAGGCTGAAATTATTTTGTTATTATAAACTCTCACTTATAAAATGCAACCATTGTTTAGTTAATGAACAGGAAATCTATTTTTTCTTTTAATGGAGCTTTCGGCAAAATATCTTGTAGTTGTTCAGCTATTTCTAGTATATCATTATACTCCAATTCATTTAAAATTATATTTTCAATTTGTTTTATTAAACGTTTACGTGAGCGATAAAAATTATATTTTATCGCACTTTGATTTTTACACTTTGGAACTAGTATTTGATTCACAAAATATTTTATGTTTGATGATTTAGGAAATAAATCTTTTCTTTGAATTACTTCAGCTAGTACATCTACAAATATTAATTTGTCATTTTGTACATTTGATAAATTGTTAAACATTTCCATATCATTTATAAGTATTTTTACTTGTGTATATTGTTCCGCTAATTCAATTATAGGATTGTTTTTATAAGATGTATTTATTGGCTCCAATAGTTCAATTGTATCTGTATTATATAAGGTATCCACTGTTTCTATTTCACTAGCATTTAATTTATCTAAAGTATTCGCTGCTTCAGTACCATTCAATTTATATAAGGTATTCGTTGCTTCAGTACCATTTAATTTATATAAGGTATTCACTGTTTCTATTTTACTAGCATTTAATTTGTCTAAGGTATTCATTGCTTCAGTATCATTTAATTTATCTAAAGTATTTGCTGCTTCAGTATCATTTAATTTGTCTAAGGTATTCATTGCTTCAGTAGTATTTAATTTATCCAAAGTATTTGCTGCTTCAGTAGTATTTAGTTTATCCAAGGTATTTGCTGCTTCAGTATCATTTAGTTTATCCAAGGTATTTGCTGCTTCAGTATCATTTAATTTATCCAAGGTATTTGCTGTGTCTGATTTAGTATTATTTATCGTATTTGATGCTTCTACTTTCGTAGTATTCAACTTATGTACTTTTTCTGCTTCTAGAGTATTTATTTGATATATAAATTCATGTAGTATTTTTTCAAAGCTATTTTCTAAAGCTGCATACTTAGCATTAGATTTTATGGAATCTATCACTATCAACTTACTTGGAACAGAAGATAAATATGGTAAACTGCTTTTAAAAAAATATACTTCTGGATTTTCTGTTCTTACCGAATTTCGGATAATATTTTCAGATTTTACATTTCGATTAGTTAATGTGAATATAACACCTATAGGAACTAAATTTTTATTAGAAACCTTATGTATATGCCCATCAATTACATGTTTTTGCACAGTTTGCCTTAACAGTTTTGTGCCCAAAGCAGCATGAAAATCTACTTTAGAAGGAATAGCATAATAATCAGATACAATTAAACTTGAATGAGTTAAAATAGACCACATTGGTGAACAATCAATTAAAATGTAGTCATACTTATATTTAAAATTATGCTGTTCCAAATAATCATCTATAATACAAATTTTAGAGGTGTCACTTTCTGCTACAAAATTAATTAATCTTAAGTCTCCCGCAAGCAAATCTAAATTAGGTGATATATCTATAGGTAATAGCGAGTCAATATTTGCATCTTTATATTGAAATAATTGCAATAATGTTTGATTCTTATCCATTAAATTTTTGTATAATAAAACAGTGTTTGTTGTTTCAGGATTATTTTTTGTTTTTTTTCCATCGTACTTAATATTTTCTTTATGTGCTAGTAGACTTTGAGTTGCATTAAACTGTGGGTCCATATCAATTACCAAAACTTTATTCCCTATATTCGATAATCGTTCAGCTATATTTATAGTCAATGTAGTCTTGCCAACTCCGCCTTTCATATTAATAAAAGATATAATTTTACTTTTTTTATCCATAACATTAATTACTCCTTAATTGTTTAAATTATTATTTAGATTCATAGAATAAGGGCGTAAAACCCACTCCCTTCTAGGGATAGAATATAATCCCTATCATTCAGTAAGCGTATTGGGAAACTAGTGCGTAGCCATAAAAGATAAAGTTTGCTACTTTATCTTTTTTATAACGAGAAAGCAGTAAAAATGCTGACCGATAAATTTCATTCATTGTCTAGTCAATGCACTGTCAGTAATATTTTTAGAATCTTTCTATTTAGAATTGTTCGGACATTTTTGTTATATTCTTATTTGTAGTATTTCATATATTCCTTGTGTTGAAGGCTATTTGCTGTTTCTGCAATATTTATTCTAGCTATTAATTCAGATAGTATTTTTTCAAAGCTATTTTCTAAAGATGAATACATATTATTAGATTTTATAACATCTATTACTACCCACTTACTTGAAGCAGAAGGCATATATGGTAAACTTTGGTTAAAAAAATATACTTCTGAATTTTGTTTTATTAACTCATCTCTCATCTTATTTTCAACTTTTAAACTTTGATTAGTTAATGTAAATATAACACCTAAAGGAACTAACTTTCTTTTAGAAGCATGATCATTAATTATATAACGCTGTACAGTTTGTATTAATAGTTTTATACCTAAAAAAGCATGAAAATCCACTTTAGAAGGGATAACATAATAATCAGATGCAGTTAAACTTGAATGAGTTAAAATGGACCACATTGGTGAACAGTCAATTAAAATATAGTCATATTTAGATTTTAAATCATGCTGTTCTAAATAATTGTCTAAAACACAAGCTTTAGATAGATCACTGTCTGCTACAACTGTAATTAATCTTACGTCTCCTGCAAGTAAATATAAATTGGATGCTATATTTATAGGCGATAGTGAGTTAACATCTGTATCATTAGATTGAAATAATTGTAATAATGTTTGATTCTTATCCATTAAAAATTTAAATAGTTCAGTGTTTAGTGGTTCGTAATTATTCATTTTAGATTGCCTAATATTTTGTTGATATGATAAGAGGCTTTGAGTTGCATTAAATTGTGGATCCATATCAATTACTAAAACCTTATTATCTTTCGATAACTTTTTGGCCAAACTTACAGTTAATGTAGTCTTGCCAACTCCGCCTTTCATATTAATGAAAGATATAATTTTACCTTTTTCTTTTTTGCTCATAATATTAATCGCTCCTTAGTTGATTTATTTTTATCATCATGAATCACGTTGTTCATAAATCTGTGATTCATGATGATATTATGTAGACTCGTATAGTTTAAATGCACTAGAATAGTAAAAAAGATAAAGCTTTTTGCCTTATCTTTTTTTATTCATGATAACGAGAAATCAGTAGCCTATTATTAAAAATGATCGCCGATAAATTGCATCCATTGTCTAGTTAATTCACTGATATCAGTATCTTTAGCAGATTTATTTTTAGAAGGCACATTCTTAGAAGGTACATTCTTAGGTAAGATATTTTGTAATTGTTCCACGATTACTAGTATGTCATTATACTCTAATTCGTTTAAAATTATATGACTAAGTTGTGCTGCTAACTGTTTACGTGATTTATAAAGATAATTTTTTAGCTCCACTTTCTCTTCAGTTCTTGGGACAATTACTTGATTAATAAAGCTTTTTAAGTTTAATATTGTAGGAAATAAATCTTTTCTTTGAACTAATTCATATAGTATACCCATAAATATTAGTTTACTTTGATGAATATTTAGTTTATTGCTACTTATTATTGCCATATCTTTTTTGATTTCTTCTAAACTTATTATTGCTCTATCTTTTTTAATTTCTATCATTTTACTTTCATCTCCATTTTATTATTTATATTGAAGTTAAAATTTTAATTTGTTTCTGCTTCTATTTCATTTATTCTAGATATCATTTCATCTGTTATTTTTTCAAAACTATTTTTTAAAGTAGCATACTTATTAGAAAATTTTTCAGAGTCTATTATTGTAAATTTGTTTGGAACAGAAGCCATATATGGCAAGCTACTTTTAAAAAATTTTAAATCGGGATTTTCTCTTTCTAATAACTCCTTTGTCTTTTGTTCAACCCTAGTTTTTTTAGTAGTTAATGTAAATACTACACCTAAAGGAGTTAACTTTTTTTTGGTAGCCTTATGTATATAGCCATCAAGCACATTTTCTTTTATAGTTTGTCTTAATAATTTTATACCTAAAGAAGCATGAAAATCTACCTTAGAAGGGATAACATAATAATCTGATGCCGTTAAAGAAGCATACGTTAAGATAGACCACATTGGTGAACAGTCAATCAAAATATAATCATATGTAGACTTAAAATTATATTCATCTAAATAGCTGTCAAAAATACCAACTTTAGTGGAGTTATCTCCAGATATTACTTTAATTAACCTTAAATCTCCTGCAACTAAATCTAAGTTAGATGATATTTCAATAGGCATTAGTGGGTCAAAAGTTATTTCTGAAGAAGCTTGAAATAATTGTAATAATGTTTGGTCATTTTTCAGTATATCTTTATAGACTTTAGTATACATTTCATCATTATCTTGATCAATATCTTCTGTAGATACCTTTTCTACAGATGCTTCTTCCTTAAATTTATGTTCCAACAAACTTTGTGTTGCATTAAACTGCGGATCTGTATCAATAACTAAAACTTTATGTCCGATACTGGATAATGTTTTAGCTATATTTATAGTTAAGGTAGTTTTGCCAACACCTCCCTTCATATTAATAAAAGATATAATTTTACTCTTTTTGTTCATAATATCAATTACTCCTCAATTATTTTTAAATTTTTTAACTTTAGTATATTAGAGAGCATATAATACTTGTCCATATTATATATGTATTACAAGCCCTCTTATAATATTACTATAAATTTAAAATATTTTTTAGACAGTAGTGACTTTCTTTTCAAGTTCTTCCATAATTACACTAGAGAAATCTTTATCCCCAAACAGTTTGGAGAAAAAATCTATGTGTTCTATATAGCATTGCTGTACTATTTTTTGAAATATCTGCGGAAAAATGTTTTGCTTAAATACTTTCTCGCTCTTATCACAAGAAGTTAATAACTTAGCATCTAAAATAGCCTTTTTATACAGTGTTTCAATAACAACTTTATCACCAGCTGTAAAGTTGTCTCCAAATTGGTCATTAATTTTTTTGATTATATTCTCAAGCAGCTCATCATCTGTATTTAATGTTTGTTCAGAGTTGTCTTGTGTTAAGTCAAAGTTTTCTTCGAAAGTTTCCTCAAGAGTGTGAACTTTAGGTCCAATACTATTTTCTACACTATGGGTAAGGGGTTGCTTATCTTTTGTCTCAAGCTTTGGGGGAGCTTCTATTTCATTTATTCTAGAAATTAATTCATCTGTTATTTTCTCAATACTATTTTTTAAAGAAGCATACCTAGTAATAGGTTTTGCACAATCTATGAGTGTAAATGTGTTTGGAGCTGAAGCCATATATGGCAAGCTATTTTGAAAAAATGTTAAGTCTGTATTCTCTGCTTTTAATGCATCTTTTACATGTTGTTCAATCTTTGTTTTTTGATTAGTTAATG
The DNA here is from genome assembly GCA_001983475.1 of Candidatus Epulonipiscium fishelsonii. Classification (GTDB taxonomy): domain Bacteria; phylum Bacillota; class Clostridia; order Lachnospirales; family Cellulosilyticaceae; genus Epulopiscium_A. The sequence goes on from LJHD01000306.1 coordinate 6,650, forward strand.
TAAACACTACACCTAGAGGAACTAACTTTTTTTTAGTAGTCTTATGTAAATATCCATCAAGTACATTTTCTTTTACAGTTTGTCTTAACAGTTGAATACCTAAAGAAGCATGAAAATCCACTTTAGAAGGGATAACATAATAATCTGATGCCGTTAAAGAAGCATACGTTAAGATAGACCACATTGGTGAACAGTCAATTAAAATGTAATCATATTTAGACTTAAAATTATGTTCGTCTAAATAATTGTCTATAACACCAACTTTGGCAGTAGTATCTCCTGTTATTACTTTAATTAATCTCAAATCTCCAGCAAGCAAATCTAAATTAGGTGATATTTCAATAGGAAATAGTGAAGTAACAGTTGTATCTAGAGATTGAAATAATTGCAATAGTGTTTGATTATTTTTCATTAGATTTTCGTAAATTGTAGTATTTAACTCATCATTATAAGCTGTTCTTTCCACATCTTCTTTATGTGCTAACAAACTTTGAGTTGCATTGAATTGTGGGTCTGTGTCAATCACCAAAACATTATTCCCTATACTCGATAACCTTTTAGCTACATTTATAGTTAATGTGGTTTTGCCCACGCCACCTTTCATATTAATAAAAGATATAATTCTACTTTTTTTATCCATAATTCATGACAAGGGAAAATGTTCCCTTATCAACCTCCTCATCTTAATTATTTTCTTAAGCTTTTGTAGCTTTCCTTCGCTACCTCTTCCATAATTACATTATAAAAAATTTTATTTTCAAACAGCTTGGAAAAAGATTCCATTTGCTCTATATAGCATTGCTGAGCTATTTTTTTAAACATCTCTGGGAAAATACTTTCTTGGTAAACTTCAGCGTCATTATTCTTAGCATAAGATTTTAATTTTTTATTATTTATAACAGCTCTTTTATAGAGTGTTTCAATGATAACTTTATCACTAGACGTAAAGTTGCTTCCGAACTTATCATTAATCTTTTGGATTATGTTATCAAGCAATTCATCATCAGCAGTTAATGTTCCTGCTAGTAAATTTTTTGGGTGTGCTACAGTGCTATTTTGTGGTGCTAAAGAAATACTTCCTTTAAATGTTTCCTCAAGTTTATAAAATTCAAGTTCAAGAGTATCTTCTATATTAAAGGTAACAGTGCCAGTTTCATTTTTTAGCAGGTTAGCTAGGTAAGAAGTAAAGTCAAATTCCTTCTGCAAATCTTTATCAAACATCCTAATTATATGGGTGATATACTCATACCATTTATTAAAGCTTCTTATAGTCATATTAAACTTTTGTTTATCATCATCATTAAGCTCATTAAATCGTTTTTCAATAGGCTGTAATATACTTGACATTTTACCTAAATCAGTTTTGGATTGTTTCTTTTTATAAAGGATAGTAGTCAACTTATTAATATCCGTTTCATTATATAAATTAAAGGCTCTAAGTGCGTTTTGGGTTTTATAAATCAAGTTAACGTCTATTCCTTCTTCAAGCACCGTAGCTTCATAAAACGGTTCAAATGCATTTTTGATATCTTCGGCATTGTTTACAAAGTCTAGTATAAAGGTGTCGTTTTTACCTTTACAAGTTCTGTTTAGTCGTGACAAAGTCTGTACAGCTTTTAAGCCGTCTAGCTTTTTATCAATAAACATAGTATGTAGTAACGGTTCATCAAATCCTGTTTGATATTTTTCTGCAACAATTAGGCAATTAAAGTCGTGTTTAAATTCCTCTGGCAATTGGCTTTCTGAAATTGGACTATTATCTTCTTTACGTCTATTTAAAGAAGGTTCTGTATAAGATACTTTTTCTTTATTCTCATTTTCATCCTCCACCACACCAGAAAAGGCAATCAAAATGTCTAGGTCTGTATACTTATTCTTTTCAATATACTTTTTAAATTCATGGTAATACCTAACAGCATGAAGACGTGAAGACGTAACAACCATAGCCTTAGCATTTCCGCCAATTTTATTTTTTGTGACATCTCTAAATTGTTCAATCATAATGGCGGTTTTCTGATTTAAATTATATGGGTGAAGCTCTTGAAAGCGTTTGACAGTTTTAACTGCTTTGGAAGCAGGAACTTCAGGATTATCGGGTGTATTTTTTGCGATTTTATAACATGTCTTATATGTCATATAATTTTTTAATACATCTAAAATAAATCCTTCTTCGATAGCTTGCTTCATACTATAGGTGTGGAACGCTTTAAATGAACCATCCCACTGTTTTTCTCCAAATATCTCTAGTGTTTTTTCCTTTGGAGTTGCTGTAAATGCAAAGAATGATAAATTATCATGTTTACCATGAGAAAGCATTTCTCTTATTAAAAGCTCCTCAGCATCATTATCATTTTCTTCAGCCTGTTCAATTTCAGCATATTCTTTTAGAATTTGTTCTGTATTAATAAGTCCTGCTTTTAATTTTTCTGCACTTCTACCAGTCTGAGAAGAGTGAGCCTCATCAACAATAATAGCGAAATTTTTATTTGTAGTATTGTCTAGTTCTTCGTATATTCTAGGAAACTTTTGCAACGTGGCGATAATGATTTTTTTACCCTCATTAATGGCATCCCTTAAATGAGAAGAATTTTTGGTTCTGTCTATTACTTCGACTGTGCCCTTTGTGTGGTCAAATCCTGATATTGTTTGCTGTAATTGACTGTCCAACACTCGCCTATCTGTTACCACTATGACGGATGAAAAAACGGGCTCATTATTGCTACCGTGTAAATTTGAAAGGCGATACGCAAGCCATGCAATAGAATTTGATTTGCCACTGCCAGCACTGTGTTGTATCAAATAATTTTTGCCACTACCATTTTTCCTAACATCATCCGTTAATTTATTTACAACGTCTAGTTGATGATAGCGTGGAAATATTATTTTTTTACTTATCTTCTTACTACGTTTGCCGTTTTCCTTAATTGTTTCTGTACATATATCAAAATGGATATATCTTTGGATTAAAGATAACAGACTATCTTTTTGCAACACGTTCTTCCATACATAGTCTGTCACATATCCATCTTCATTTTGAGGATTTCCAGCTCCACCTACATTTCCAGCCCCACCACTTCCTTGATTAAATGGCAAAAAGTATGTAGATTTTCCTTTTAGTTGTGTAAACATTGCTGCCTCAAACAAGTCAATTGCAAAATATACTAGAAACCTGTTGTTTAGCTTAAATATAAAATCTGCTGGATTTCTATCGTTTATCCATTGGGTTTTAGCATTATTAACGTTTTGCCCTTTTAAATTATTCTTTAATTCAATTGCTACAATAGGAATACCGTTTAAACTTAGCACCATATCTATAGTGTTTCTATTTTGCGAAGAATATCTGAACTGACGGGTTACTTCCACTATATTAGATTTATACTTTTCCATCACGGTATCGTTTAAGGTTGTTTCGGGCTCAAAGTAGCATATCTTAAATGAAATCCCTCTGTCTTTTATTCCGTACCTAAGCACATGGATTAATCCGACATCTTCTATATTGTCTTGTAAACAAAGATACAGCCTTTTTTCTGATTCATCACCATCACGCTTAACTTGTCTTTCCCATTCCTTTGACTGAGAGGCTTTAATAAATTTCACTAGTGTAGATATGTTTATTGCCTTGTCTAAATCATATCCTTTTTTGTTACCTTTTTTGTATCCACCTTCAGCTGATAAAAGATATGTTTCTATATCCTGCTCAAATTGTTTTTCATCATCTCTCATATATTTCCCTCTTCCCTGTAACACACTCATATATCAATGACTTTTTGTAATCCTCTAGTTCTTTCAGTAATTCTTGCTTTTGTGATACTATAGCATCTATATCCGCACACTTTTTGTCTAGGTATTCTGCGATTTGTATTTGTTCTTCTTGTGGAGGCGTATACATAGAATAATTTTTAACAACGTTTGTTGGTACTCTTTTTAATCCTCCTGTTCCAGTCATTGAAGAAATACAAGTATTTTTAAATAGTTCATTTTGCAAGAAATATAGCATAAATTTATTAAATATATTAATGCATCTAATAACAATTAATTCTGAACTACCAAAAGAAATATTATTTTTTAATTGGGTTGCTAATGCGATATTACCATTTTCAAAGCAAGGTGTTACTTTTGCCAGAATAATATCCTCATTTTCAAAAGGTGTTAAACCTAGATTTACTTGAGAAGATTCTATTTCTCTGGATATCATATATCCATTTTTCACGCATTCCATTGGTGTATATCCTACTTTATCCATTTTATCAAGTTTATATTTAATAGTTGGATTGAATACTACTAAATTTTTTAATTTATTTGCTTGCCAATGTTTTGGTATTTTTCCAATCCACTCAACTCCACTGTCTTTGGTTTCAGTGTCTGGATTTAATCCCTTTGTAACTACCTCAGTTATAATGGATTGTTTTAACTTCCTGTACTCCTCTATAGTATCTTTAATTTTTTCCATAGCATTGTTAAGTGCACTACACTTTTTATCTAGGTAGATACCAATACGTTCTTGTTCTTCTGCAGAAGGTATTGGTATAGATATTTTTTTCATTTTGACATAATTTGTTGTGCATAAATCTGCGGCAATTCCTGTTCCAAATTTATAAAATTCTTCTGCAAACCCGTAGTTATTAAATAGATACTGTAAATATTTTTCATTAAAATATTTATTTATTAAAACTATATTTATTAGGGAAACTGAACCAATATAGTTTGATAATCCACAAGATTGTTTTCTATCAGAACGAGAATTAATTACAAAATCGCCTTCTAATACCAATTTTCTACTTTCATGATTATTAGATTTTGCAACTGTTTTTAGTTGTGGTACTATTCCTAGTTTAGTAACTGACAATGGTAAATAGTCAATATCTGAAACGTTTTCTCTTCTTTCTGTAAAATATTTTCCTAGATTGTTTACTTGCCAATCAGCAGGAATTTTCCCAATCCATTCAATGCCGCTATTTTTCATTTTCCTAGACAAAGTAATCACCACCCATATCAACCAAACTAGCTATACTTTCTTGTATTTCTTGCTCTAGGAATAAAATCCTATCAAGTATATCCACACTACTTTCAGGAGTTACATATTTATAGAAGTACCTAGTAAAAGGAATTTCATATCCAATCTTAGTTTTGCTCTTATCAATCCAAGCATCTGGATTATATGGCAATACTTCTCTTTCAAAGTATTTATCAATATCTTGAGTTAGTGGCACATTTTCAGTATCTCTTTTCTTGCTATCAGCCTTAACTTTGTTGCCACTCATCACCTTGTTGCCATCTTCATCATATAGGGGTGTTTCTATTGTAATTTTGTTAAACCCTAAATCCACCACGTCTATTATCTTGCTTTCACAAGTTTTACCTTCATATTCATACACTTTATTTTTGTACTCTCCATATGCCTGTACAATTATGTCGTTACATTCTGGTGTAATATCATATTTTTTACTACCGATAGATTTTCTTCTTTGAATAACCATTTTAGAAGCATCAATTAGTTGTACTGTCCCTTTTCTCTCGCTTGGCTTATCTTTTGCTATAATCCAAAGGTATGTAGTAATTGACGTATTATAAAATAAATCTGTTGATAGTTGAATTATCGCTTCAAGCCAGTCATTCTCTATAAGATATCTTCTTATTTCACTTTCTCCACTGCCTGCGTCACCAGCATATAATGGTGAACCGTTTTGTATAATCGCCATTCTGCCAGTATCTTTTAATTTGGCTAGTCCGTTTTGCAAAAACAACATTTGACCGTCTGAAATCTTTGGAAGCCCAGCTACAAATCGTCCGTTACTTCCTGTCTTATATTCCGCTTTAACAGATTTTTCGTCTGATTTCCAATTTACCCCAAATGGCGGATTGCTTATACAATAGTCAAATTTATATCCTGGAAACTTATCATCTGAAAGAGTATTTCCATATCTCATGTTTGATACGTTTCCACCTCTAATTAGCATGTCAGACTTTGCTATAGCGTATGTTTCTGGATTAAGTTCTTGTCCAAATAAACGAATTTCTGCTTCACTATCCAACGATTGTAACCTTTCTTCCATACATCCTAACATTTGAGATGTACCCATTGTTTGGTCATATACAGTTTTTACTACACCGTTCTTCAAATCGTCCTTTTCATTACATATAAGTAAATCTGTCATTAAATAAATAATATCTCTTGCTGTAAAGTGAGCTCCTGCTTCTTCACTATAACTCTCCGAAAAAGTCTTGATTAAGTGCTCGAATATGTATCCCATGTCTACAGATTTGATTATATCTGCTCCCAAATAACTTTCTTTCTTGTTAAATTCTTGAAGTATATAAAATAACAAGTTATTTTCAATTAATTTATCTAAAACGTTGTCAAATCCATACTTGCTTAATATATCTTGTACATTAAGTGAAAATCCGTTTAAATAAGCTTTAAAGTTATCAGCTATATGCGTGCTGTCTGAAAGTAATGTATCAAAAGTAAATGGTGATACATTATAAAAAGCGTATCCAGATGCATTTTCTAGGAACATATCATTAACTTCCAGATGTTTCACTTTCTCATATGTTTCCAATACTTTATCATGTGTTGGAAGCAATGTATCATGAAATCTCTTTATTACTGTCATTGGCAAAATTACTTTGCCATATTCATGAGGCCTAAACAACCCTGAAAGGTTGCGAGCGTGGTTCCATAGCATATTTGATTTTTCTTCTATATTAATATTTGTTTGTTCATTAAAATTCATTTTTATCAGCTCCTTTTTTTTATCATTATACATTAATCTATAAATCAATACTAGTCTTTTATTAAAATTTTATATGTTGATGTATAAAATTTAACGTTATAACTTTATTTGCTACAATACAATATTTTGCTACAATAAGGTGCACGGGAGAAAACATCGTTGTATTGTCTAGAGTTATTAATCTAAAATTGAAGAAACAATTATATTGGGTAGCATGCACTAGTCAGAATCTACTAGTGAGAAGAAACATGTTAGAGCATTTTGCCAGTTGTATTTTATAAGATATAGGTATATACTTTAATAGTTAAGCCATGTGAAA
>LJHD01000307.1 GCA_001983475.1 Candidatus Epulonipiscium fishelsonii
TTTTAGATTTACATGGATATGTTGATAGCTTTTTAATTGAACCTTGTACACCTCCACATGAACAAAATTACGAATATGACTTAATAGAAAATTATACAATCGGGCAAGCACATGCACTAGGCAAAGCTGCTACTTCTAACACACCATATGAAAGCTATGAAATTCCATTACTTAGTGAAGCCTACAGAGGTGAAAATGAATCTTGGGCTGATGTTTGGGATGATGGTTCTTTGGCTTATACAGGAATGTTTGCACAAGCCCATGGAGCATTGGGTCATACTGTTGAAATTCCAGATTTAAATCAAGATTCTAATGATGCAATTGTATACGCCCTTTATGGAGCAATTGATTATGTATCTGAAAACAAAGATACATTACTAACTAACCTAGCAGAAATTTATAAAAGGGGAATTAACAACGAAGATAATCCAAACGTAGACTCACACCTAGTAAATGCTAAAAACGAAGTTATAGGAAGAGACCGTGGAGAAAATGCAAATTTCTTCCCAGAATATTATGTTTTACCTATTGATGATGAGTTACAAAAAAATCCAGTGGAAGTATATGCAATGGTAGAATATCTATTAAGAAATGGAGTAAAAGTTGATGAACTAACAGAAGATACTGTTGTTGGCGATGTTACTTATAAAAAAGGAAGCTTTATAGTTGATATGCACCAAGCAAAACGTGGATATGCAAATGCAGTATTATATAAAGGTGATGATGTTTCTGATTTTCCATCTATTTATGCAGAATTAATAAACAATTTCCCTGCTTCAAGAGGATTTAATTGTTATGAAATAAGAACAGAAAATGCATTTGGAGATAAACTTAATGAAGTTCAAGAAGCTAATAAACCTGATACAACAATTGAAGGAAAAAAAGGATATTATGTAGTAAAAAATAATAGCAATGATGTCGTTAAAGCAGTAAATGAACTATTAAGCTTAAATAAAGAAGTATATATGTTAAATAAAGATAGTGAAATTAACGAAGCTGGAGATTTCCTAATTTCTAAACATAACTTAAGCTTGATAAGCGATGAGTATTTACTAACAGTCAAAGAATATACTCAACCAGTAGAAGCTAAGCAAATTTACGAACCAGTTGTTTTAAGCGAAGGAATATATTCAGATTTTGTTTTAAATGAGTTAGGATTTAACGTAGTTGATGAAATTAATAAAGAAGTTACTGTAATTGTGGACGAAAACGGAACTGTGCCAACTTTAGAAAACGGGGTTGACTATGTTGGAATTGGAGATGGAGTAACAAAGGTAGCTAATGCACTTATACCTGAACTTGAACTTTTTGCAACTGAAGATTTAAAAAATTGGGAGGGGCTATTAAAAGCAACTTACAATAAGGATAGTATTTTGACTAGTGGTTATGATGACGAAGAATTTGTTTACACAATTTCAGGAAATTGGATTGAAAATGTACCAGAAGGGGTTGAGACTTTAATAAATGTTAAAGATGTTGATGATTTCTATATTGCAGGATGGTGGCCAGAACATGAAAAAGTTCAAGGTAAAGCACTAGCAGTATCCACTGATATAGAAGATAGTAAAGTAACTTTATATACTAATTCAGCAACAAATAGAGCTCACCAACAAAATGCACATAGATTACTTTCTAATGCAATTTACCAATCTTCTTTAAGTGATAATATCGAAATCATTGAAGCAAACTAGTTTTTAGGGCTGATTAATAATCAGCTCTTTTTCTATGCAATTAGACTGAAATTAAGTAATTTAGGTTCAGGGCAGCTCCACGCTTTAAAAGTAAACATTAACAAACTTGTGAACTACTCCAACTTGTAGAAGTGGGAGCATCAATAATAGTATTCTACTAAGTATCCCTGATCCATCCCCATAGTTACTTTATAGCTAACTTTAACAAATTATAGGCAGCATTAATGTCTCTATCATGGTTTGTCTTACATTTTGGACATATCCATTCTCTAATGTTATTACGGAGTATATCATATTAGATTAGTATATCCAAGAAATTGGGTTCTGTTCAGTATATAGGATGGAGTATTCTTGCTATTTTTAGATAAAAAAAGAGGATGACATTTAGTCTTCCTCTTTTTTAATAATCAAAATAACTTTATTTTATTCTTTTAAATTCAATTTTTCCGTCTTCATATGAAACCATTATATCGCTTAAGTTGTATTCAGATACTATATATCCTGAAATATCATCTTCAACATCTAAATCAAATTCATCTGCTATATAATCAGCAATATCAGACATAAAGTCCTCAAAGTCACGTGGATCTGTATCCCAATCATCCTCATCCAAGTCATCATCCAAAACATCACTAGCATTCCAATATTTTTCGTAATTTGTGGTTAAGTTTACAAGAACTTCAAATGTATAATTACCATTTTTCTCAGTGATATAAAGATTTTCTGTACTAATTCTATATGGATCAGAATTTGAACCATCTGCCAAGTGGAAGTCAGGCATTTTTTCATTATAGTCAGAATCAATTACATCATAATATACATCTTGAGCAAACAAGCCTAAAATGGTTTCAGATACTTCAACATCATATTCAATATCGTTGTCATCATATCTAAAGGTTCCTAATGTATCTTCATTATCTGCATTTATAACTTCACCTTTAATTAATGTATCTTCAAGCACAGAATTTTTTAGCATACTAGTTACATGCTCACAAGCTTCTTCAACAAGTTTTTCCATTTGTAAAACAGTCATTTTATCATATTCATAATCATAATAATCTGCATCAAATTCCACTTTTAAATCTACGTAATTGCTTCTTTCTGTTAAAGTAAAGAACCACTCAATATCATATTCATCATAGAAAATATCTTCTAATGCTAAATCGATTTCTCTTAATATTTCTTTTATTTCTTCGTCTGGACTCACAGTATTTTCTAACTGGTAAAGTTTATCATTGGCAATTTTTAATTGATTTTGCAATGTAGCAATTTCTCGTTCCAAAGAAGATGTGTTTCCAGTATTAGGCGTTGTAATTTCAATTACACTTTCTGCTGAA
>LJHD01000308.1 GCA_001983475.1 Candidatus Epulonipiscium fishelsonii
ATTATGTATTTAAACATAAAGGTGTAGAAGCTATTAATCTTGGTACTGGTAATGGCTCTAGTGTTCTTGAGGTAATTAAAACTTATGAAAAAGAATGTGGTAAAACTATTCCATATGAAATAGTAGCGAGACGTCCTGGAGATGTTGCTGTTTGTTTTGCAAATGCTCAAAAAGCCAAAGACTTGTTGAATTGGGAAGCAACTAAAACTCTTGATGAAATGTGTAGAGATAGCTGGAACTTTATGGTTACAACAAGAAGATCATAATTAAAGCGGTGATTTGGGATTTCTCTCCTAACATCTGTTATAATTAATAAATATTATTGTACTATAAATCGACTTTATTGGTTAAATGTACTAAATAAAAATTAATTATTCAACGGCTTTATGACAAGAACGAAATTTATATATGAGCTTTGAATCCTTTACAGAATCTCAAAAGGAAACAAAGCTCTATTTTTGTCTAATAACAGTATGAACACTATGTCATAACTATATTTTGTATAAATATACATTTTTAAATAGCACCAATTGTATTGGACAAAATATACTACTTGAAAGAAATATATTAGTATATTTTGCCAATTGTATTTTATTAGATATATGTATATACTTTAATAGTTAGCTATGTGAAAAAAACAATTAGCAGAGTAATCGCGAACAAAATAAGTAGCAATTAGGCGAACAAAATAAGTAGTAGAGCAGGCGCGAAAGAATAAGTAGCAAACACTAACAACCAAAAAAACTAAAATTATGTTGTAAATATGAATAAAAAATAATTTATTTGCTAGTAGTTAATTTAATGACACTAGTGATTTAATTCTTTGAGCAATACCTATAGATTTTACATATAGCTACAGTATTCTATTGGAGCAATATCTGTATATATTATATTTAGCAACGCTAGTGATTTAATTCTTTTATCAATATCTATATAGCTACAGTATTCTATTTGAGTAATACCTTAGAAATTACATTTAGCAGCAATGGTTTAATTTAACCAAGATATATAGAAATTGTATTTAGCACTAGTGATTTAATGCTTTTATCAATACCTATATAGCTGCAGTATGCTATTTGAGCAATGCCTGCATAAATTATATTTAGCAGTAGTATGCTATTTGAGCAATGCCTGCATAAATTATATTTAGCAGTAGTATGCTATTTGAGCAATGCCTGCATAAATTATATTTAGCAACGCTAGTGATTTAATGCTTTTAGCAATACCTGTAGAATTTATAGTTAGCAACGCTAGTAGTTTAATACTTTGAGCAATACCTATAAAATTTACATATAGCTACAGTATGCTATTTTAGCAATATCTGTATATATTATATTTAGCACCAGTGGTTTAATGCTTTGAGCAATACCTATAGAAATTATATTTAGCACTAGTGATTTAATGCTTTGAGCAATACCTATAGATTTTACATATAGCTACAATGGTTTAATTCTATTTAATCAATACCTATGGAACTTAAAGTTAGCTGCATTAGTTATTTAATGCTCTTTAAGCAAAACCTGTAAAGTAAGATTAAGATATGATTCAAACAACATTAAGGAAAACCATGGACCTTAGTTTGAAATAACAGAAATATAATACTGTTTATAATCTCTCCAAAAAAATTAAATCTTGGATAATAAATAATTTATCTTAAACATAGTGTAGAAAGAACGAGAAAATATAGAGGTGTACAGTACATCGATATTAAGAAATATTTTAAGATAAACTATACAAGTTAATAATGATACAGAATCAAACTTGTCAGCTGGCTTTCACTTTCTTATTAAAACCCCTACTTTCCCTCCAACTTTCACTTTCTTGTTAAAACCCCTACTTTCTCTCTAACTTTTACTTCCTTATTAAAATTCAGTTTTTTCCTCCAACTTTTACTTTCTTGTTAAAACCCCTACTTTCTCTCCAGCTTTTACTTTCTTATTAAAACCCATACTTTCTCTCTAACTTTCACTTCCTTATTAAAAATCATACTTTCTATCTAGCTTTCACTTTCTGGTTAAAACCGAGTTTTTACCTCCAGCTTTTACTTTCTGGTTGAAACCCATACTTTCTCTCCAACTTTTACTTTCTGGTTGAAACCCATACTTTCTCTCCAACTTTTACTTTCTTATTAAAACCCATACTTTCCCTCCAACTTTTACTTTCTGGTTGAAACTCAGTTTTTCCCTCCAACTTTTACTTTCTTATTAAAACCCAGTTTTTACCTCCAACTTTTACTTTCTGATTAAAA
>LJHD01000309.1 GCA_001983475.1 Candidatus Epulonipiscium fishelsonii
TGACGTGTATACAGTATTTTAATATAATATAATTGTTAATAAATATTTTTCGAAATATAAAATATTTTAAAATTTTTTTGCATTTATTTTTTTTGCATTTATTTAAACAAATATTTTAAAAATTTTTACAGTTCCTTTTTTGTTGTTAATAAGCTACATCACTTATACAAAATTTAGCTAATATATTAAAGTGCTGTATCTCATAAAAGATAACTCTACAATAATTTTTTATGTAAACTACATTAATAGGCTACTAACTAAAATTACTCTTATTAAAGAACAACCCAAAACGAAAAGCGAAACTTTAGAGTATTCGAAAAAAAACAAAATGAATTTAATTTGGAAACCTAGAAAAAAACAAAAGCTGATAGCAGCCATTCATCCCACAACAACAAAGTGCGGGACTTCTTGCTAAAAAATAGTTAAAATTAAATTTATTAAGCAAGAAGATATTTTTAGCAATTCAAAATACAAAAGAAAAAAGAAGTGTGTAATAAAAATGTGTCATATGCACATATTAACTTTTTTTAGTAAATATTGTAAATAACAGATTTAGTCACGTTGTTTCTAAATCCGTTATCATGAATAATAGGGAGATGATTTTTTGATGTTTAAACAATGGGAAGGCTTTAACACAGATGGAGAATGGACTAACGAGGTAAACGTACGTGATTTTATTCAACGTAACTATAAACCTTACACAGGTGATGATTCATTCTTATCTGGACCAACTGAAAGAACCACTAAACTTTGGGAAAAAGTAAGCGAGCTAATGAAAGAAGAATTAAAAAAAGGAATTTTAGATGTTGAAACAAAAATTCCTTCAACAATCACTTCTCATGGTCCTGGATATATTGACAAAGAAGCTGAACAAATTGTTGGGTTCCAATCTGATGCTCCATTAAAAAGAAATATTATGCCTTATGGTGGTATTCGTACAGTTGAAAATGCTCTTCACTCATATGGATATGAGCTAGACTCAGAAACATTAGATATTTTTACTAAGTATCGTAAAACTCATAATGAAGGAGTTTTCTCAGCTTATACAACAGATATAAGAAAAGCTCGTAAATCAGGAATCATAACAGGACTTCCAGATGCATACGGACGTGGACGTATTATTGGAGATTACCGTCGTGTAGCATTATATGGAGTTAACCGTTTAATTGAAGAAAAAAATCAAGACAAACTTCAACTTGAAGTACCATCTATGACAGAAGATGTTATTCGTCTTAGAGAAGAATTAACTGAACAAATTAGTGCTTTAAAAGAACTTATAGTTATGGCAAAAAGCTATGGTTTTGATATTTCTCAACCTGCACAAAATGCTAAAGAAGCAATTCAATGGACATATTTTGGATATCTTGGAGCTGTAAAAGAACAAGATGGAGCTGCTATGTCACTTGGTCGTACATCTAGTTTTCTTGATATTTATATTGAAAGAGATTTAGAAAATGGCACAATTACAGAAGCTGATGCTCAAGAATATATGGACCATTTTGTAATGAAATTAAGAATGATACGTTTCCTACGTACTCCAGCTTATAACGAACTATTCTCTGGAGATCCAACTTGGGTAACAGAAGCAATTGGTGGTATGGGACTTGATGGACGTACACTTGTTACAAAAAGTAGTTTTCGTGTTCTTCATACACTAAGTAACATTGGCCCTGCACCAGAACCAAACTTGACTGTACTTTGGTCAACACATTTACCAGAAAATTTCAAACTATTTTGTGCAAAAATGTCAATTGAAACAAGTTCAATTCAATATGAAAGCGATGACCTTATGAGACCATATCATGGTGATGATTACGGAATTGCTTGTTGTGTATCAGCTATGAGAATTGGTAAACAAATGCAATTTTTTGGAGCACGTGCAAATCTTGCAAAAGCGCTACTTTATACAATCAATGGTGGACGTGATGAAAAATCTGGAGATCAAATTGCACCAAAATTTGCTCCAATTACAAGCGAATATCTTGATTATGATGAAGTTTGGGATAAATTCCTTCAAATGATGGATTGGTTAGCGGGTGTTTATGTTAATGCACTTAACATTATTCACTTTATGCATGACAAATATTGCTATGAAAAATTAGAGTTCGCTTTACATGATAAAAATATCATTCGTACTTTCGCAACAGGAATTGCTGGTTTATCAGTAGTTACTGACTCACTTTCTGCAATTAAAAACGCAAAAGTTAAAGTTATCCGTAACGAAACTGGTCTTGCTGTTGATTATGAAATCGAAGGTGACTATGTGGCATATGGTAATGATGATGATGCTGTTGATAAAATAGCATGCGATATTACCACTATATTTATGAACAATATAAGAAAACACACAACTTATAGAAATTCAATTCCAACAATGTCAATCTTAACCATTACTTCAAATGTTGTTTATGGTAAGAAAACAGGAAACACTCCTGATGGACGTAGAGCAGGAGCACCATTTGCACCAGGAGCAAACCCAATGCATGGACGTGACAAAAAAGGAGCTGTTGCTTCATTAAATTCTGTTGCAAAACTTCCATATAAAGATGCTGAAGATGGAATTTCTTACACATTCTCTATTATTCCAGGAGCTCTTGGAAAAGATGAAGCAGAAAGAGAACGTAACCTTGCAGCACTAATGGATGGATATTTTGAAAAAACTGGTCAACACTTAAATGTAAACGTGTTTAACCGTGAAACATTACTTGATGCTATGGATCATCCTGAAAAATATCCACAATTAACAGTACGTGTATCTGGTTATGCAGTAAACTTTATACGTTTAACAAAAGAACAACAACTAGATGTTATAAGTAGAACATTCCATGAAAGATTTTAAGCTTTATTAAAAACAGAGCAGCTAAGTTAAAATCACATATTTAATCACATTGTACCTAAATATGTGAATCATAAATAAGAGAAAAATTGCTTTAAGCTTATAAGAATAAGTTTTTACAGGGTCTAAGACCCTGTACCCAAAAGCAAGCTAAAGTACCTTTGATACAACTTAACAAAACCATAAAACTTAAAGGAGGCTATAATATGTCTCCTTTTTTTTTAAATATGACCAATGTACATTTCAATAAGTATAACTTAAGTACTATACTAAATTATGTAGAGGAATATTTACATCATTACATATAGCTTACATTATAACTAATTACACATTTTGCAATAACTAAAAAAATTTATGGAGCGGTTAAGTTAACAGATTTAGTTACATTGTTCACAAATTCGTGAATGAAAAATTACTATTAAGGATTAAGACTAAGTTTCTGCAAAGTGTAGCATCGGAAACCATGAATCAAAATAAAGTATATTTAATAGAAATTAACTTAAAAAGACCAAATTTATTAAACGGAGGAATATAAGATGAAAGGTAGAGTACATTCAATTGAAACTTGTGGAACTGTAGACGGCCCAGGAATTAGATTTATTTTATTTATGCAAGGCTGTCCTTTACGATGTCAATATTGCCATAATCCTGATACCTGGGAATCAAATGGCGGCGAAGAGATGGATACAGAAGAGCTTATTAAAGAAATTGTTAAATATAAACCATATATGGCATCTTCTGGCGGAGGAATTACTATAAGTGGTGGAGAACCTTTTCTACAACTTGAATTTGTAACTGATTTATTAAAAAAATGTAAAAAACAGGGAATTAATACCGCCGTGGATACTTCTGGATTTATATCAATAGAAAAAGTAAAACCTGCATTAGATTATCTAGACCTTGTTTTGCTTGATATTAAATCTTTTAATCCAGAAATATATAAAGATTTAACTGGCGTTCCAATTGACCCAACTTTAAAATTTGCACAATACCTTAACGAAAGAAATATACCTGTTTGGATTAGATATGTCCTTGTGCCAAATATCACTGATAATCTTCAAGATATTGAGAACTTAGCACAATTTTTGACTACACTTGAAAATGTAGAAAGAATAGATATACTTCCATTTCATAAGATGGGCGAATTTAAATGGGAAGAACTTGGATATGATTATAAACTGAAAGATACTCTTGAACCCACACAAAAGAGTATATCTGACACACAAAACGTATTCAAGAAATATAATTTACCTATATACGGCGAAAACGTATAAAAGTAAGAGCTTAACTATATATTAATAAATAAGCCGTAGAGCCTCTAGTTATGAGGATATACGGCTATTTACAAATTGTTTACTTTTTTACTTATTCAACGCTCTATAATAGATAAACTAACTAGCACAATGCATGTAGTTATTTAACTAAGATATCAAAATTAATAAAATTTTTAATAAATTTTAATTTTTTATTAATTTTGAGAATCTAGACAAATCATAGTTAATAGTTTATAATTATTTTAAAGAGTTTTAGTAAATAGTGAGAAACTATGCTAATATTTTTTTAGCTATTATGAATAAACTTACAAATAGCATTAAAATATTTATCATATTTTACACTAGACAAGTGATATCATATAACTGATGCAATTTTAAATTAAGATAAGCACAACTATGTAGCAAATAGTGCCTACATAGTGAAATGCATTACACATAAAATAAAGGTATCATTTTACATAAAAAGCAAACTATATTGTAATTTACAGATATAGAAGAAGTTATAAATTATCTTTCACAATAACAAAATATAAGTATATAATCATAAAATATATTATTAAAACTTACCTAAATATTGGGAATGACAAGAAAAGACTTTTAGTCTTTTTTTTATTATCAATAAATTAATAACATAAATTCATTATTTGGGAGGATGAGCTATGTATTTTTTACTTTTAACAATTATAATTATTGCATTTACCAGCTTAGGACTGCCCAATGCTCTACTTGGAGCAGCATGGCCTTCAATGTATAAAAGTTTAAACGTTCCAATTTCATATATGGGAATTATTACTGCTATTGTCGCAACTAGCATAGTGCTGTCAAGTTTAAAATCAGACTATTTAACTAAAAAATATGGATCAAATTTAACCATAGTTTTTTCCATGCTAATAACAGCAGTTGCATTGTTTGGGTTTTCGATGTCAAAAACCTTTCTTATATCCTGCTTATATGCTATTCCTCTTGGAATTGGGACAGGAATTACATATGTAGGTATTAATCATTATGTAGCATTAAATTATGAAGTACACCATATGAGATGGCTCCATCTTTCTTGGGGATTTTGTGCATCAGTTGGTCCGTACATAATGATGCTTTCACTTAATTACTTAGACTCTTGGAATAATGCATATAAAATAGTTGCAGTTCTTCAAATTATTGTAGCATTTTGTTTAATTTTATCAATGCCTTTTTGGAAAAAAAAGCAAATTTTAAAAGACGAGATAAGAATTATAAAAATTAGAGAACTGCTGCAAATTCGTGGTGTAATTAATATGTTGTTTATATTATTTTTTCTTTGTTCTCTTGAATATACAACGAAGACATGGACAAGTACATATATAATAGGGCGTCATGGAATAGATATAGATTTTTCTATTGGGCACCAATCTACAATTTACTTAGGAATTGCAATTAGACGGTTTACATTAAACTTTTTATCAAAAAAAAGTATGGGGTATAAAAATCTGGTCCGTAGTAGCATTTTTATAACATTTGTGGGCATTGGTCTTATTAATTTTAAACCATTGTGTCTTTTAGGTTTTAGCATTATTAGTCTTGGCTTAGCCCCTATTCTTCCAGCAATCATTCATTATACCCCACATAACTTTGGAGAAAAACATGCAGGGGCACTTATAGGTCTTGAAATTGCAAGTACATATGTTGGAGGAATTTTTGCACCAGCCATCTTTGGATTTATGCTTGAATATTTTAAAATTGAAGTTTATCCAATTTATTTATTTGTACTTACTTTATTAATGGTTTTAGCATGTGAAAAATTTAATTCTAAAATAACCAAACTTTCTTAAATGTAGTTCTTAATTTACCTAGTAATAGAATATAGTTATTATAGTTAAAGCTAAGTATAACTACTATGCTTTATACGGTCTTGTGCTAGTTAATTGCATTAAAATTATTTATAAGTACTTTGAAATAGTAGTAACTGAATCTATCATGATAATGGAAAAAGACCAAATGGATTTTTCTCTAATTTGAAGCATCAAAAAAAATACTTCAAATTATAAGTACATCTAATATAATAAAATATTTAACTAGCACAATTGGTATACTTTATTCTCATATAAAGAAACTTTAAAATATGAGTTTTTTCTTTGGAACTGTTAGGTTGAAAATTACGGAGTCTAAATCCACAAGTTTGATAGCAATTAACTTAACAAAACATTTTCTTTTGAAAGGAGAAATTTATGTATTTTTTTCTTTTAGCAATAATATATGTTGCTTTTATTAGCTTAGGTTTGCCTGATGCATTGCTAGGCTCAGCATGGCCATCAATGCATCAATATCTGAATGTTCCTGTTTCCTATGCAGGAATTGTCACTATTATTATTGCTGCAGGTACAGTGATATCTAGTTTAAAATCAGATTATCTAACAAGAAAATATGGTACAGGATTAATAACTGCTTGTTCCGTAGCATTAACAGCTTGTGCACTATTTGGTTTTTCCATTTCACAGTCTTTTTTTGTATTATGTTTATTCGCAATTCCATATGGGTTAGGTGCTGGTGCAGTTGATGCTGGTATTAATAACTATGTGGCATTACATTACAAATCAAGCCATATGAATTGGCTACATTCTTTTTGGGGCGTTGGTGCTTCTATCGGGCCTTATATAATGGCATTTGCTCTTATCAATTTCAATTCTTGGAATGGTGGATATAGAATAGTTTCTATAATTCAAATTATACTAACCTGTTTTTTATTTATAACAATACCCCTTTGGAAAAAGAAAGAACACACTAGCAAGGAAGAAACAGAAATTTTATCACTTAAACAAATTTTAAAAGTAAAAGGTGTAATTCTTATATTAATTACATTTTTTTGTTGTTGTGCATTTGAACATACAGCTGGAATTTGGGCAACCACATATTTGACAAACCACTATGGAATAGATCCAAATATTGCTGCAAGTTATGGAGCATATGTTTATCTTGGAATAACAGGAGGAAGATTTGCCTGTGGATTTTTTTCTAACAAGGTTGGATACAAAACTTTAGTGAGAGGAAGCTTAGTTGTAATGCTTGTTGGAACAATACTTATCAATATACAAGCATTGTGTCTTTTAGGGCTTATAATAGTTGGAGTTGGCGTATCACCAGTATTTCCTGCAATTATTCACTATACACCTATAAATTTTGAAGCAAAATACTCTGGAGCAATCATTGGTATTGAAATGGCTAGTGCATATGTTGGAATAATTGCTGCTCCTGCTATTTTTGGTTTTATATCTGAGCATTTAAGTATTGGTATTTATCCATTTTATCTTGGAATGTTAGTTTTACTAATGGTTATATTTTCAGAAACATTTAACAAAGTTATATCATAATATTACAAAGAATATTTTTATTAACTTGTACAATTTTACATGATATACTAAAAATAGTTCTATTGTAACACTAGATAAAGAAGCTTTTAATCACCTAGTCATTGTATATAAATGTCTAAAAAACTAATCTAAAAGGAGCATAAAACTTGAGTAAAAATAAACGTACACATAAGGGCATTTCAGGTAAGCTAAGCCAAATGATAGCTTCTTGTGCAGGAAAGATTTTAAACCATCACAAGAGAAAATTCCATTAATATAAACAAAAAAATTTAACAAGAAACAGGTAAGCATTCCCACACCTCTGTAGGTAATTGAATGAATTGCCAATAAAAAAAGAAGCTAGGTTTAGCTTCTTTTTTTGCTTTGTCCTTTAATCACTTTAGAATCATCCGACTTTAGGCGTATGGAGTGTCAAGTTAATGTTTCAACAATTCCATCTCTAAAATTTTCATCCAAAATACAATTCATCATGAATTGATCTACATTATTTAAAACATCCTCCTGAACCTCCCACCACTAAAGGAGTAGGATTCTTAAAGTCTTTTAACTTTATTAAGAAATTTGATATATCCTTATTCTTATAGGCGTGTTCAGTTCACCCCTACTGTATAGGACTCTTATGTCCACAACTCTACTTTTTCTTAATACATCTGCATTTAAAGTATTTAAACGTTTTTACTAAGAAAAAATATTAAGTTAAATATCTTTAAAAAACCTACACCCTTTAAAGGTGATTAGAGGTTGTCGTTCAATTAGAAACGCTACTTTCTAACCAGTTCTCTTATGAACTTCTTTATATTTCTATAAAGCACAGACTATATCTTCTCCCTCA
>LJHD01000310.1 GCA_001983475.1 Candidatus Epulonipiscium fishelsonii
ATACTAGGCGCAATTAGAAATTATATCTAGCATAATTATCTATAAGAGTACTTTAAAATTTAATGTGTATTGATTCATGAATAAAAAAACTCTCTTCTCTAGGTATTAGTCTAAAGAAAGAGAGTTTTTTTATTTATTCTACTGTAACAGATTTTGCCAAATTTCTAGGTTTATCAATATCAAGTCCACGTCCAAGAGCTGCATAATATGCAAGAAGTTGCGTAGGAACAATTGTTACTAAAGGAGAAAGAATAGGGTTCACATCATCTATAACTATTTGATCTTTAGCAGAGCTAATCGATTTTAATGAAATAACTATTACTTTAGCTCCACGAGATTTTACCTCTTTTATGTTTGAGCGAGTATTTAAATTAATATTTTCTTGGGAAATAACTGCAATTACTGGTGTATCTTCTTCAATAAGCGCAATTGTTCCATGTTTTAATTCACCTGCTGCAAATCCTTCTGTTTGAATGTAAGAAATTTCTTTTAATTTTAAAGCAGCTTCAATTGACACATAATAATCTATATGTCTACCAATATAGAAACAATTTCTTTTTGTAAGATATTCATCTGCTAATTCTTTATACATAAGTTTATTATCTGTAATGCTTTCAATTACATTAGCAATAAGAGCTAAATCTTTTTTTAGTCCCATTGGATCCACATTTGCTTGGTCCGAAGCAAGAATAGCCATAACTGCTATTTGAGAAGTATATGCTTTTGTTGAAGCAACTGCAATCTCAACTCCTGCATGAAGAAGAAGTGTAAAATCTGCCTCACGAGAAAGTGTAGAAGATTTTACATTGGTAATTGTAAGCGATCTATATCCTAAAGATTTAATTTTTACTAATACTGCACGGCTATCTGCTGTTTCACCAGACTGTGACAAGAAAATGAACAATGGATTTTGACTTACAATTGGTGTGTTATAAACAAATTCAGATGCTATATGCACTTCTGTTGGAATGTTACTTATAGTTTCAAATAATTGTTTACCAACAAAACCAGCGTTCATGCTTGTTCCCGCTGCTACAATATAAATTCTATCAGTATTTTTCAATGCTTCTACTATATTTGGGTCAATATTAAAATCTGTATCTGTAAAATATTTCGCAACTATTCTACGTATTGCATAAGGTTGCTCGTCAATTTCTTTTAACATGTAAAATGGATAAATACCTTTTTCAGTATCAGATGCATCTAAAGTTTCTACATAAGGTGCTCTATCCACTCGTGCTCCTAATATAGAGTAAATAGATACATTATCAGGAGTAAGTACAATAAATTCTTCATCATGAAGTTCTATGAATTGGTTTGTATAATTTATAATTGACATAGCATCTGAGCCAATCATATTAAATCCCTCACCAAGCCCTACAAGTAAAGGAGATTTGTTTTTTGCTGCATATAAAGTAGCTGGGCTTTCATCATCAATTATACCAAGTGCATAAGAACCTTCTATTAATCCCATAACATGGCGAATAGCTAAATCTACAGATTCACCAATTTCTACAAATTTTTCTATTAGTGCAACAATTACTTCTGTATCTGTATCAGAAATAAATTCATAGTCTTGTAAATATTTATTTCGTAATTCAACTTCATTTTCAATAACTCCATTATGCACTAAGGTAAATCTGCCACTTGAACTTTGATGTGGATGAGAATTGATGCTACTTGGAATTCCATGTGTTGCCCATCTCGTATGTCCAACTCCTAAAGTAGAAGGAATATAATTATCTACAATTTTGCGTAAATTTGCTACACGACCTTTGTCTTTAAAAATTTTAACACCATTATTATAAATCGCAATTCCAGCTGAATCATATCCACGATATTCCAATTTTTCAAGACCAGATAATAAAATTTCTTTTACATCTTTTT
>LJHD01000311.1 GCA_001983475.1 Candidatus Epulonipiscium fishelsonii
TCCATCAACATAAACATAGCAAGTTTACTCATTCTAGCTTCAGTGTAACGCATTGCAGCTGCACTATCTCCATCTATATTCCCAAAGTTTCCATGTCCATCTACTAATGGATACCTTGTAGAAAAGTCTTGTGCCATTCTAACCATAGCATCGTATATAGATGAATCACCATGAGGATGATATTTTCCCATGGTATCTCCTACAATACGTGCTGATTTTCTATATTGCTTATCTGGCCCAAGATTTAATTCATTCATTGCGTACAAAATTCTTCTGTGAACTGGTTTTAATCCATCTCTAACATCTGGAAGTGCACGTGAAATAATAACGCTCATAGCATAGTCAATATAAGATTTTTTCATCTCATCTTGAATATTTATATCAATAATTTTATCCATTATTTCACCTCGCCTAAATATCTAAATTAACTACTGATTTTGAATACTCTTTTATAAATTCTCTTCGTGGCTCTACTTTGTCACCCATTAAAGCTGTAAATATTGTATCAGCTTCAACTGCATCTTCAATTTTAACTTTAACTAATGTTCTAGTTTCTGGGTTCATTGTTGTTTCCCATAATTGGTCAGGATTCATTTCTCCAAGCCCTTTATATCTTTGCAATCTATATCCACCACTTTTTCCAATATCTTCTAATAAACTGTTTAACTCTTTATCATCATACGCATAATATTTCTTTTTATTTTTTTCTACTAGGTACAAAGGTGGTTGTGCAATATAAATATGTCCTTGTAAAATTAAGTCTTTATAATATCTATAGAAAAATGTTAGTAATAATGTTCTAATGTGTGCGCCATCAACATCCGCATCTGTCATAATAATAATTTTGTGATATCTAAGTTTTTTTAGATCAAATTCTTCTGTTATGCCTGCTCCAAATGCTGTAATCATATTACGAATTTCTTCACTTCCTAACATTCTGTCAAGTCTTGCTTTTTCAACATTTAAAATTTTCCCCCTTAAAGGCAAAATAGCTTGGGTTTGTCTTGACCTTGCACTTTTAGCAGAACCACCTGCTGAATCTCCTTCTACCAAATATATTTCACATTTACTAGCATCTTTTTCTGAACAATCTGCTAATTTTCCTGGTAGAGATGAAATTTCTAATGCACTTTTTCTACGAGTTAAATCTCTTGCTTTTCTTGCAGCATCTCTTGCTCTTGAAGCCATTATGCCTTTTTGAACAATCATTTTTCCTACTTGAGGATTTTGTTCTAAAAATATCATTAGTTTTTCATCTACTACACTGTCTACGATACCTCTGACTTCAGCATTTCCTAATTTTGTTTTAGTTTGTCCTTCAAATTGTGGTTCTGATACTCTAAGACTTACAATAGCTGTAATACCTTCTCGTATATCTTCTCCAGATAAATTTTTATCATTTTCTTTTATTAAACCTACTTTTTTTGCATAATCATTTATAGTTTTGGTTAAAGCAGATTTAAATCCAGCTAAATGAGTTCCACCTTCTGTAGTATTAATATTGTTTACAAAAGTAAATATGTTTTCAACATATGTATCATTATGCTGAAAAGCCACTTCAACTATTATATCATTTTTTTCTTCTTGACAATAAAATACTTCTGGATAAATAGGAGTTTTATGTCTATTTAAATGAGTTGTAAATTCCTTAATTCCACCTTCATAACAAAAAGTTTTATGTTTTTTATGACCATCTCTTTTATCATTTAAGTTTATTTTTAATCCTTTAGTTAAAAAAGCTATTTCTTGTAAACGTTGTTGTAAAACGTTAAATTCATATATAGTTATTTCAAATATTTCAGCATCTGGTTTAAAATGTATAAACGTTCCTGTTGTTGTTGTATTTCCTATAATTGTTAAATTTTGAGTTACATTCCCACGTTCAAATTTTTGCTCATGAATTTTACCTTCACTATTTATTTGGAC
>LJHD01000312.1 GCA_001983475.1 Candidatus Epulonipiscium fishelsonii
TTTTTATAAGATTTTTATAAAAATTTATTTTTTTATTCATGAATCACTGATTTAGGAACAACGTGACTAAATCTGTAATTCATGATACGGTAACATTATAATCACGTCTTGTACTCCAACATTTTCAATTAAAACTCTCTTCTATTATAATTATATACTCAAAATAATATTTCTTATCCATTCACTTAAGTTAGTTGAAGCTTTTTCAGCCACTTCAATTACCCAATCATTAGAATGTTTAGTTCGTTGTATTCCTGTTGCCATATTTGTCACGCAACATATAGAAAGCACTTTCATTCCTAAATGATTAGCTGCAATTGTTTCAGGTACTACCGACATTCCTACTGCATCTATGCCTAAATTTTTAAAGACTCGAATTTCTGCTGCAGTTTCATAATATGGTCCTGGAACCCATCCAAATACTCCCTGTTGCGGTTCGATTCTTAATCTATGAGCAATTTGTTTAGCTTTGTTTATATATTCTTTTGAATATGGCTCAGACATATCTACAAATCTTGGTCCAATCCTATTATCATTTGGGCCAATTAAGCAAGAATTCCCTCCTAAGTTTACAAAATCTGTTACAATAAATAAGGTACCAATACCTAAGTTATTGTTTATTCCCCCACATGAATTAATAAAAAAAATTGAGTCTATTCCTAATTGCTTCATTACATACACTGGATAAGTTACTTCTTTCAAGCCATATCCTTCATAATAAGGAAATCTACCTTGTAAAACACAAATATCAACATGCTGAATAGAACCAAATAATAATTTTACTTTTTTATCTGGTGTAACTTTAGGAAAATTAGGAATTTCACTACAATCAATTACTTCTTCTTTTTCCATTTTTTCTAATAATTTATTAAGGCCTGTTCCCAACATAATACCTATTCTTGGGGTTGATTTTATTCTTCTTTTTATATAAGTACTACTTTCTAATAGTTTCTGATACATTTTGTTAACTCCTTGCTTAAAATAATAGACGAGCGTATAAATGCTATCATTCATTATTTTATAAATTTTTCCTATAAATTAAAACCAACCCTTTTAAGGTTAATAACCCATCAAATTCTTGTATGACATTAGTACTTCCTTTAATTATTTTAGCTAAGCCTCCAGTTGCAATAACTTTCATTTTTTTGCAATTCATTTCTTCTTTTATCTTTTTGACAATATATTCTACCTGACCAATATACCCATAAACTATTCCTGCTTGCATACTTGTCACTGTATTTTTACAATCTAAAATACTTGTTGGTTTTTTTATTTCAATGTGTGGGAGTTGAGCAGCTCTTTGAACCATAACATCCGCACTAATACGAATTCCAGGAGTAATAACTCCTCCAATAAATTCATGTTTTTCATTAACAATATCATACGTTGTAGATGTTCCAAAATCAATTACAACACAAGGTCCACCGTATAACGTATCCCCTGCTACACTATTAACAATTCTATCACTTCCAACCATTTTAGGGCTATCAGTTCGTATAAATAATCCAGTTTTTAAACCAGCACCTACTATTAAAGGCCTTTTATTAAGATATCTTTTAATACTATTATTAAAAGAATACATTATATCTGGAACAACCGAAGATATTATTACACCTTCTATATCTTCTATATCAATATTTTTATTTCTAAGTAGTTCAAGTAACATAACACCATATTCATCAGAGGTTCTTGATACTTGTGTATTAATTCTAAAACTTGCAATAAGGTTCATCTCTTGCATTAATCCCATTACAATATTTGTATTACCGATATCCACTGTTAATAACATTTAAGTTTCCTCTTTCTTCCATCCGTTATAGTTGAATATAAAATAACATAAACGTTTTCAGTTATTTAAATACTTTTTTGCTTCTGTTAATATAATATCTGCTAATTCAATTTTCGACATTTTAGGATATAAAGCTATTTCATTATTTGAGTTAATAATACTTATAATATTTGTATCTACTCCAAATCCTGCTCCTTGTTCTGAAATATCATTTGCAACTATAAAATCCAAATTTTTCTTCACTAGCTTTTCTTTAGCATAGTCTATAAGATTTTCTGTTTCTGCCGCAAATCC
>LJHD01000313.1 GCA_001983475.1 Candidatus Epulonipiscium fishelsonii
AGAGTCATTAAAAAAGTTTATTCTTAAAAATAAACCAGATATCAATTCATTTATTATTTTAGCGGATGATTCAGGTTTGGAAATTGATGCACTAAATAAAACCTGGGATATATTCCGCTAGATACTTGGGAGAAGACACTCCTTATGATGAAAAAAATGAACAGATATTAAATAAAATTAAAGATGAAAAAAATATAGAGCAGCTCGCTTTGTTTGTGCTGTTACTCTTGCTCAAGATAATGAAAAAAACTGTAGTAAAAGGCATAGTAGAAGGGCACATTGGGGTGATGTGGCTGGAGGCAGCAATGGATTTGGGTATGACCCAATATTTTATGGGAGATAAAAAGTATTCACAACTTGATCCAGAGGAAAAAAAAATAAAATTAGTCATAGAAGCTGAGCCTTGAATAAAAAAACAAGAAATAGAAATTTGTAATGCAATAGAGAATTTATAGTATTTTTAGAATTTAATACCTGGGGGCACACAGTGCTCCTCTTTATAATGTTTATTAACACAATATTTACCAAGTTATTATTATATTTATAGATTAGATAACTTATAATAAACCTTATAAATTAGATTATTATAAGGAGTGGTATAAATATGAATAAAAAAGGAATATGGACTTCTATTTTAGCATTTTTTGGAACTTTTATATTATAGGATTTGGAGTTTGCGTATATGCAATGACTTACTACAGACCCGTAAACAATGTAACAATAAACTATGGGTACAGATATGTTTTAGATGGCATAAGGATATTAAACGGAAACTGCGCTTTTATACCAAGGAGTAGTATATGTACACCTTTAGACAATATATTACGCATACTAGGGTATAATACCTGTACAAGATGATGGAGTATTGATTACACAACAAGGAACATAACAGGCAACATATATTATCCACCTTATCCACCTGCAAATATGTTGCCACCAGTCAAATCCTGTGGGGCCAGTTTCAACCAATCAATTAATTCCAAGAGCGTTTATATTTCTTCAATCGATTTTGCATCAGATAGTCTAGTTGTATATCCTGAAGGACAACCAAAACCAGTTAAGATTAAATTTCTAACTCCTAAAACTTATATAAAATTTAGTGATGGTTTAAGAAAACTTTTTTCTGATTTATTTAGATATGCCTTTAAATAAATTAAATTCTATAGATACAACAAATAATCAAATCTACCTCGCTTATGTAAATACTATTACACAATAATACAAGCTTATGTCACCCCAATTCCTGAACCTAGATTTATAAAATCCTAGCTAAATTATTTAGCTTTGGGATTTAATACAACTGTAGGCAGCATAACAGATTTACAAGTTGTTTCTGGAGCCATGATTTATAAAAAAAGAGTACACAACTTTTACAGCGGAGTGTTACCCCAAACTTACTTTGTTTTCTACTGAAAATGAACTATTCAACCCTTACCTTGAATATATACTCCAAATATTGTATACTAAATTGCAGAAGAAAAAGGTGAAT
>LJHD01000314.1 GCA_001983475.1 Candidatus Epulonipiscium fishelsonii
ACTTTGAATTGAGAGTATCCTTGCTAAAAATAGATGAAAATAGTGGCAATAGGTGGCGGAACAGGTTTATCTACTTTACTAAAAGGGTTAAAAAAGTATACATCAGAAATTACAGCTATTGTAACTGTTTCAGATAACGGAGGAGGTTCAGGCAGCTTAAGACAAGAAATGCATATTTTGCCCCCAGGGGATATTCGTAATTGTCTTGTATCTTTAGCAAATACCGAACCCATCATGGAAAACTTGCTTCAATATCGATTCAAAGAAGGTACACTTAAAGGGCAAAGTTTTGGAAATCTTTTTTTAGCAACTTTATCAGAAGTAAGTGGAAGTTTTGAAAAGGCTGTTGAAATAAGCGGCAAAGTATTATCCATCACTGGAAAAGTTTTACCTGTAACTCTAGAAGATATAGATTTATATGCAACTTTTGAAGATGGAAAAAAACTAGTGGGAGAAACTGAAATTGTAGAATACGGCAAATACAATAAAACCATGATAAAAAACATAATTTTGACTCCACAAAATCCTAAACCTACACCAGATGTTATTGATGCTATTGAACAAGCAGATGTTATAATATTAGGACCAGGAAGTTTATATACCAGTATTATATCAAATCTATTGGTTTATCAAGTAGCAACTACTATAAGAAAAAGTAGAGCTTTGATATTTTATGTAGCAAATATCATGAGTCAGCCAGGAGAAACAACTGGGTTTACAATTGAAGACCATATTAAAGCTTTGGAAAAATATATTGGGGCATATGTAATTGACAAGGTAATTGTAAACAATACACCTTTAAGTGAAGAATATATAAAAAAATATGCTGAAGAAGGTTCTCATATTTTAAAATGGAATCCCAGTAATATAATATGGAACAGAATTTTGAGAATAGAAGCCGATGTGTCTAAGATTAATATGGAGAAACAATATATAAGACACCAATCATATAAATTGGCAGATTGTATATTTGAAAATATACAAAGGGGGTAATATTGATGACATTTTCCTCTAAAGTAAAAAAAGAAATAACAAAAATCACACAATTGGACCATTGTGATTTAGCAGAGATTATAGGCTTTTCCTCTATGGTTAGTAATATTGACCTAACAAAATCACAAATTACTAGTAAATTTAACAGCGAAAATCAATTGCTATTAAAAAAATACTTTACATTTATTGAAAAATATTTTAATATAAGTAGTGAGATATTAACAACTAAAACTGGACTTGAAAACTTACTAGAAATTATAAACAGAAATAATAATATTAATAATAAGGAAGCAATTTTAAAAATATGTTGCAAAAGAGCTTATTTAAGGGGTGCTTTTTTGGCAGGAGGATATGTAAATAATCCTAAAAAAAGTTATCATTTGGAATTTGTCACAAGTATAATTCATCAAGCTCAATTTTTACAATATATAATGTTGAGTTTTGATTTATATGCAAAAATTATTGGTCGTAAGAATAATTTTGTGGTATACTTAAAAGATGGGTCCCAAATAGTTGATTTATTAAATTTAATTGGAGCACATATTTCTCTTATGGAATTTGAAAATATAAGAATTGTTAAAGAAGTTAGAAATAACGTCAATAGATTAGTAAATTGTGAAACTTCAAATTTAAAAAAAACTATTTCGGCCTCTGTAAACCAAATTAAGGATATTAAATATATTGAACAGACTATTGGTCTTTCTTCATTATCACCTCATTTAGAAATAATTGCCAAATGTAGGTTAAATCAACCAAATGCAACTTTACAGGAATTAGGCAACATGTTGACACCTCCCATTGGAAAATCTGGAGCAAACCATAGACTAAAAAAAATAAGTAATATTGCAATTCAACTACAAAATAAAAGAGGAGCGGTAAAATGATCAAAGAAACTATTAAACTTCAGTTAGAAAAAGGATTAGAAGCAAGGCGTTCGGCATTATTTGTTCAACTTGCTAGTAAATTTGAAAGTAATATAACTATAATCGTTGCTGATAAACATGTAAATTGTAAGAGCATAATGGGAATGATGGCATTGGGCGCAATTAAATGCTCTGAAGTTGAGTTGGTGGTAGATGGAGATGACGAACAGAAAGCTATGGAAGAACTAAAAGAATTTTTAGTTCATGAAGAAGTGCCTGCATAAATAAAAAAAAGTATTGATTTAAAAGTCAATACTTTTTTTGTTTAATATTCATGAATCACAGATTTAAGAGCAATGTGAATAAATCTATTATTTATCATCGTCCATATGTAGAATGAAGTTTATAGCTTTTGCCATTTGCTCATCTGAAAAGTCTGTTCTTAAAAGTTTCGCAGGAGGATTTGTTGGCTTCTTTTTAGGAGCAGGAGCTGGCTGTTTCTTTTTTTTAGTAAACCACATAACATCCCTTCTTTCCATTTATTTCTTTTTCTATATAATAAGGGTGTTGAATAAATTGATAAATCTTTAATTTCTAATCAATGAATAAAAAAGCAAACAACTTTTAAAGCTATGAATCTAAATTGCTTTATTCTTCAAGCTTTTGTTGTAAGCAGATATTATTATACTAAAGAAATCAACTTTATTAGTTAAATATACTAAATGAAAATGAATTATTCATCAACCTATATACTTATTACTTAATGGATTTTGTTGCATAAAATGTGGAAATATTTAAATCATGTAAATGCCCTATTCCATTGGTATCACTGTAAATATCAACTAATTTAAAGCCTGCCTTTAACTGTCCTCCTATTTGTTCTTCAATTGTGTGTGAAAATTGAATACCCCAGTTATTACTTATTGATTTTTCATATAATTCTATATCGTTCATTGGATTAAAAGGTTGTTTTTGTACAATTTTTGTTTCATCTTCTCCTACAACAAAGTTTAACCCATTATCTATTCCAGCAAGTAATATGCCACCTCTTTTTAAAATCCTATAACACTCTTTCCAAATAGAATACACATCTTCAACATAACAGTTTGAAACTGGGTGAAATATTAAATCAAAGTGTTCATTGCTAAATGGTAACCTTTGAGTCATGTCAGCTTTAACAATATTTAGGTTTTGCAATGTGGAAGAATATATACTTGATTTCGTTACTTCGTAACCTGCTAATCTTGCAAAATCCTCTTCTGATTTTAACTGAGCTTCGGAATAGTCTAATACTGTAGCATCTGCACCAATAGCTACAAATATGGGC
>LJHD01000315.1 GCA_001983475.1 Candidatus Epulonipiscium fishelsonii
TTTATTTTAATTATTTCTTGCATATTTCTTGCACCTGCTACAGGAGTGGTTGCATCATTTGTTCCTTGAAAAATGTATACTGGTAAATTAAGTTTAGGTAATATATTTTTATTTGGCTCTAATTTAAAATATTCATTAAACCATCTAGCTGTGAGCTGAAGAGAATAATTTTCTTTCAACCATTTATCATTATCTTGTTCAATTGCGGTATAAACATCTAGTTTATACGGTTCTAATAATATCTCAAAATCTTCTTCATTTATTACTTTGTCTTTATTTATATCTATATCACTAAATAATATACCCAAATTTTTAACCATTTTGTATTTATCTTTACTGAATTCTTCTTCTGTTATTTTCCCATCTTTATTTTCATCAAACCAAATTCCGTAATTAACCATTGATGATCCACCTGAAAGTTGCCATTCTAATATTTCTTTCATACCTTCATTCATATATCCTGCTAAAAGTAATCCATCCAGCAAAACATTATTTCTGTATGCAACATGTGTTGCAATAGTACTTCCTTCATTCCAACCTAATAAATAAACTTTTGCATCTTTTAATCTTTCATCTGCTTTTAGTGTATTAACTATTTGTTCAACATCTTTAATTGCATTGTTAGGTAAATATGTTTTGTATATTTGTTCATCAATATTTGCATATAATGGTGGCTTAGAGCCTAAAGTTACACCTCTAGTGTTATAGCTAAAGTATGCTGTATTATCATCTACAATTTGATTTCCTAATACTTCATGATAAATAAATACTTTATTTTCAGTTAATGGACGTTTGTTTTCATACGTATTTGGGCCTAAACCATTTACAAATATAACTAATTTGTCAGTTTTATCTTTTGGATTAATTTTTAGAAGTCCATCAAATTGTATTCCGTCTTGCCCAGTTATAGTGATAATTTCGGTATCATATAAATTTGTAACTTCAATTTTATTTATTTCATCCATTGGATTTTCAAATATTTCTTTAGTATCTTTCTTTAGTATTTTTTCATCTACTTCTTTATTATCACAAGCAACTAATGTACTTGTTAGTAATATAAAACTCACAAATTGTGTTTTTAGAATATTCATCACCTCAATATATTTATTAGTGTAAATATTTTTTTCCAGCGATATCAATTGCAACAGCTCCACATGGAGCAGTTATAAGAATACTTAATACAGCTATTGCAAGAATAATTTCTCCTCCGATAACTCCCATAGATAAAGGAATACCTCCAATCGCCGCTTGTACAGTTGCTTTTGGTGTATATGCTATCATACAAAAAATTTTTTCTTGTCTGTTTAGTTTGGTAGAAATTACACTAAAATATACACCTATACTTCTGAATATTAATCCTATACAAATAAT
This sequence comes from Candidatus Epulonipiscium fishelsonii, assembly GCA_001983475.1. Taxonomy (GTDB): domain Bacteria; phylum Bacillota; class Clostridia; order Lachnospirales; family Cellulosilyticaceae; genus Epulopiscium_A. Next base: position 1,372 of record LJHD01000315.1, read on the forward strand.
TAACACTCCTACAATTCCTGCATCTATTGCAACTGGGATATTTACTTCTGCACCTACTAACACAAATAAAAATATTTCACCCATCTTCCATATGTTCCCTAGTATTGCTCTTGTGTTTATTGTATTTTTCTTGCTTGAAATAATAAAGGCCATAGCCATAATTCCTAATAATGTTGCTATTTCTATATATGATTTTACAAATTCTCCAAACTCATTTAACAAAAATGCACTTCCTAAAATAAAAAATACTTCTTGCATATTATCTAATTTTAGTACTAACATTATTTTAACAATTACTATTCCCAAAATTGCTCCAATTAATGCTCCTAAAATAATTCCTATAGGAATACTTAAAATACTTCCTATATTAAATCCAGCCCCACCATACATTCCTAAAAAACTACTAAAAATTGTAATTGCTATAACATCATCAATTGAAGCTCCAGCCAAAATCAATGTGGTGATTGAACCACCCTTACCTGTTTCCTGAAATTTTAGCATACTTGGCACAACAACTGCTGG
>LJHD01000316.1 GCA_001983475.1 Candidatus Epulonipiscium fishelsonii
CAAAGCCTACAAACATCACTACTAATAAAGCCCCCATAAATTACTCCCCTTTCTTTACTATACTTAAGATATCCACTATGATGTGGTAAATTAAATATATACTTGATGTAACCCCAGCTATTGGAATACATAACCATACTGGCCCTCTTTTCAACCCTGGAAAGAAAGTCCAAGTGTAATTCCAAAAGATTTTGGCTACTTCTTGCCCATATATTATCATTAACACAGTAAAATAAAGCATAATTAAAGATATAAGTAAGGATACTATTGATTTAATTTTTTTATTTTTTAGCATATCGCTTATTGATGTAAATGCAAAATGGCGTTTTTCAAATACCATAGCGCTTGAACCCATAAAAATGGCCCATATAAAAGAATACATTGAAACTTCTTCAGTCCATGTTGCTGTAATACCCATAAATCTAGCAAACATTTGATACACAACAACAACTAAAAATATAACTAAAAAAATTGCTCCAAGAGCAATTTGAACTTTAGCTAATCCTTCAACAGCTTTTTTCATAAAATTCCCCCTAATTCATAACAATGAAATGAAGTCAATTCGCTTCATATGTATGATAAAATTATTATTATTATAGAAGAACCATATATTCTATTTCTATAATGATAAGATTTTGTTCCAAATTTCTAGAGTAACTGGAATGCCTTCTAATGTATTTCTTTTTCTTATATTTATCGAACGTTCAGAAGGATAAAACACATCTTTATCAATTGGTGTAGATGTTTTTAAGTCTACAATAAAATCTTCAATAATTTTGTCAATTTCATATTGATTATTTAAACATGTTGGATTAATTGCAATCATAACTTGGCTCAAGCCAGCTTCTTCACTCAATTTACCTATTTCAGCAACAGAATTACCATTTGTTAAAATTTTTGTTATTAAATCTAGTAAAATAGATATTCCACTACCTTTCCAATAGCCCATAGGTAATGTGCGCCAAGATTTTTCTATTTCAGCAGGATCAGTTGTCAAATTTCCTTGAGTATCATATCCACCATAAACTGGTAATAATTCACCTTTTAACTTAGCTTCTTCCATTTTTCCATAAGAAAACTGAGACATTGCACAGTCAACCATTATATGTTCACCATTTGAACGAGGAACAGCTAAAATTAGCGGATTATTCCCAATTTTTCTTTCAATTCCTCCCCAAGCAGGCATATTTGGCATTGTATTTGACCAACATATAGCTATGCAACCTTTATCACAAGCTTGTAATCCGTATGTTCCTCCACGCATCCAATGATTATTGTTTCCCAATGCAACTATGCCTACACCAAAATCATTTGCAATTAAACAAGCTTTATCCATAGCTTTTTTTGCACCTAAAGGACCAAACCCTTGTTGACCATTCCATTTTTCAATTGCTCCAAAACTTAATTCACAAACTGGAGTGACATTTGGATTAATTATTCCTTTATCAACATTATCAATTGCTCTAATAAATCGATTTATGCCATGTGAATAAACACCATCTAAACTATTTTGAGCAAAAATTGTGGCTGCAACGTTAGCATCATTTTCGTTAAAGCCTCTACCTAATAAAATTTTTTCAAATTGATTTAACATATCAAGGTATTGTATTTTCATTGATTACTCCTATTTTTTTTATATGACTTGATTTTAATCTTATGTAAAAGTACGTATTAGTTGAAATGTGTTTTTTCGAGGGTTTGGAGTAAAGTTCCTGTACCACTGCGTAATAATAAATTTAGTTAATTAAAAAGTATATGGACGAATGTTATTCGCCCATATACTTACACAAGCTCAAACTAAGCCTAGTATATTGATGAATAATAGAATTTCAAAACTTTCTATTATTGAGGATTTGCTGAATTTCTTATTAATTCTAGGTATTCAACCATATTGTTGTCTGCTGCAAATTGATCTTGAATTGGAATAGCTATTGCTTTAAATGCATCAATATCAATTTCTTCAAATGGAACAACCGTTGCTCCATCAGCGATAACTTTTGCTTTTGATTCTTCTAGCAATTCATAAGTTTTGATGCGTTCTTCCAATGTTGCTGCTTCAACGGCCTCGGTAATCCATCCTTGTTGTTCAGGTGTTAATTTATCAAACTCTGATCCACTCATTAGGAGTAATCGAGTAGTATAGTCATGATGTGTCTCACTAATAAATTTACCATTATCTGTTTTATGGTGTTCTTTTAACATAAGGTTTGTTGCATTGGGCGTGCCTATATCTTTTGCACTTGGGGTAGTGTCATTTGTGGGAATTTCATCACTTCCAGACATACCAAATACAGTAGTATTTACAAAAATGTTTAATGGATTAAATAGTTTTACATTACTTGCAGTACCACTTTTTATATTAGCAGCTAATTTAATGAATGAAGGTGCAATAACACAAAAATTAATTAAATGTTGTACAGCATTAGTTGGCCATTTTAGAGGAGGGCTTGCATATGCTAACGTTTTAGTTTCAATGATTTTTGCAGGTATTTCTGGTTCATCACAAGCTGATACAGCAGGTGTTGGAAAAATATTTATTCCAGCTATGGAAAAAGAAGGATTTGATAAGGGAACAGCTGTTGGGGTGACAGCTGCATCTTCTACATTAGGTTCAATTATACCTCCAAGTATAACAATGGTTGTTTATTCTGGTATTGCAAATGTTGGAACAGGCGCATTATTTATGACAGGTATAATTCCAGGAATTTTACTTGGGTTAGCTATGATGGGTGTTATTTTCTTTTTTTCTAAAAGAAAAAATTTTCCAAAGGGTGATAAAGTTCCTATGAAAGAAGTAGTAAAACTTATACTAGGTTCTTTACCAGCTTTATTTACTCCTATTATATTAATTGGTGGAATTGTTTCTGGATTGTTTACACCAACTGAATCTGCAGCTTTTGCTTGCATTTATGCACTTATTGTAGGCATATTTTTCTTTAAAACAATTAAAGTTAGTGCGTTACCAAGAATTTTAATTGAAACTATGAAATTATCTTCTTTATCTTTGTTTGCACTAGCTACAGCAAATGCACTAGGAGAATTATTAAGCTATTATCAATTAAATAAATTAGTGCAAGAATTCTTTTTAAATATGACAGGTGGAAAAATAATATTTTTATTAGTTGTAGTTATTTTCTTCATGTTTATTGGAACGTTTATGGACTCTGTTCCAGCTATGATTTTATTTGTGCCTATTATTTTGCCATCGGCAACAGCACTAGGTATTAGCCCTATAATTTTAGGTTTAATTATAGTTACAACACTAGCTTTAGGCTTGGTAACACCACCTTATGGATTATGTCTACTTATTGCAGCTTCAATAAGTGAAATTACAATTGAAGAATCATTCAAAGGGACTTTGCCTTATTTTCTTTCATCAATTGCAGTTTTACTTTTAATGGTGCTGTTCCCTGATGCTTGGCTTGTAATACCAAAAGCATTATTTCCAGCAATGTTTTAAATTTATACAATAACATTAACAATCTATATCACAGATTTGTGGAATAGGTTGTTTTTGATTATGTATAAAGAAATAACCTATCATAATTTATGACAACGGATTTTTTAAAGTTGCCGAATAATTTATTTACCTTAGAAATAATCTATATATCCTTTTTTATGTAAAAATTTGTCTATAAATAATTTCAGTTTATACTAAAGACAAGCATAAAGTATCCGATATATATATTAGTCTTACTAAACACATTGTAAAGCCAATAGCTTCAGATATGTGGGT